>JBKCVM010000076.1:0-26734 GCA_046317855.1 Oligoflexia bacterium | reverse complement strand
AGACAAAGGTTGGCATTTTTTGACGGGTGACGAGAACCAGATCAAAACGCTCGCAACCGAAGTGGGCTTTGGCTACACTTATGATGAAAAGGAAAAGCAGTACGCCCATGCGGCCGGAATCTTTGTGTTGACTCCGGGGGGGCAGCTCTCTCGAATCTTGTACGGCATTGAGTACAAGTCGCGAGATCTGCGCCTTGCTCTAACGGAGGCAGGCGAAGGAAAAATCGGAACTGTGGTCGACCGGTTTTTACTTTTCTGTTATCGGTATGATCCAAACTTACGAAGTTACTCGGTTTATTTGTTCAACGTGATGCGGGCAGCCGCGGTGGTAACGGTGCTGGTGATGGCGATGGCCTTTGGAGTGGTTTGGCTTAAGCAAAAGCAGGCCAATTTAAGGGAGAACACCTAGGAAAAACATATGATCAAGAAACTCGTTTCAAGGTGGTTTACTGCCGCGCTGACCGTGCCGGCTCTTTTAGGAATGTTTGTCGTTCAAGCGCTTGCCTTTGAGACCAAGCCCATTCAAGGAAGCGATGTCGCGACTCAGTGGGATGCGCTTTATGATTTTCTAGTTTACCTCAGTATCTTCTTTTTCATTTTAGTCATCGGCGCAGTGATCGTTTTTGCGATCCGCTACAAGGCCAAGCCTGGGGTCAAGACTCGCTACATCATGGACAATCACTTGATCGAAGGTATTTGGACCTTCGTTCCTTTTGTGCTCCTGATGGTCATCTTTGTGTGGGGCTACGTAGTCTACAACAAGATGGTGACGTCGCCTTCGGATGCCTACGAGATCCGAGTCGTGGGTAAGCAGTGGCTTTGGCAGTTTCAATACGACGATGGTCGCACCACGATCAATGAAGTGTTCGTGCCCACTCACAAGCCCGTGAAATTCATCATGACCTCGACTGACGTGCTGCATAGCATGTTCATTCCTAATTTCCGCGTCAAGCAAGACGTCGTTCCGGGAATGTATTCGAGCGTATGGTTTGAGGCTAACGTGCCGGGCAAGCATCAGATTTTCTGCACTGAGTACTGCGGTGCTGCGCACTCACAAATGCTAGCTAAAGTCATCGCTCTGGATGAAGCGGATTGGGAGAACTGGAAGCGCGGTCGTAAGATTCTCACCGAGTCGATTCCAAACGCAGGAGAGAAAGTGGTTTCGACGGACGTGACTCCAACTTCTGCATCGGCTACAGCGCCGGTTACAGCATCGGTCAAAACATCGATCACTGCAGGGGGTTCTGCTCAGGCTGCAAAACCCACTGCTCTGGTTGAGCAGGGGCGGGCTCATTTTCAGGCTAAGGGCTGCGTGGCGTGTCACTCCATTGACGGCCAAGCAAAAAGCAATCTGGGGCCAACGCTCAAGGGTGTTTTTGGCGGCAAGGCTGAGTTAGTGGCCGGTGGCGCGGCGGTTCGCGATGAAAACTACCTTCGTGAATCCATTGAAAACCCGATGGCTAAGATCGTGAAAGGCTTCAATCCGGTGATGCCCACTTTCAAAGGTCAGCTCTCTGAAAACGAAATGGGCGCACTCATCGCCTACATCAAGTCACTTAAGTAAGAGGATCCAACCATGGCTCACGCAACGCATGAATCTGGAACCCATCATTATCTCAACCACGGCAAAGGGATTTGGTCTTGGATGACCACCTTGGACCATAAGCGTATTGGTCTCATGTACCTTTTTGCGGTGCTTGGGTTCTTTCTCTTGGGCGGGCTGTTTGCCTTGGCCATCCGGATGGAGCTCATGTACCCGGGCCAGCAGTACATGGATCCCACCACTTATAATCGCTTCTTTACGTTTCATGGAGCGATCATGGTTTTCATGGTCATTATTCCGGCTATCCCAGCAGCGCTGGGTAATTTTGTGCTGCCGATGATGTTGGGTGCAAAGGACGTTGCGTTTCCGCGCCTCAACCTCGCATCGTACTACATTTACTTGCTTGGGGCGGCGATTGCGGGATCAGCGCTCTTTTTGGGCGGGGCAGACACCGGCTGGACCTTTTACACTCCCTATTCGATTAGGACGAGCGGAGCGGTCATTGCGGTGATCTTTGGTGCCTTTGTGATGGGCTTTTCGTCCATTTTGACTGGGCTCAATTTCGTGATCACCATTCATAAACTACGGGCTCCAGGACTGACCTGGGCGAGGCTCCCTCTTTTCATTTGGGCCTCGTATGCGACGAGTATCATCCAGATCTTGGCGACCCCTGTCCTTGCCATCACGCTTTTGCTGCTCATTGCCGAGCGCGTACTGAAGGTCGGGATTTTTGATCCGGCCCTGGGTGGGGATCCGGTGCTCTTTCAGCACTTTTTCTGGTTTTACTCCCACCCTGCTGTGTACATCATGATCCTGCCGCCCATGGGCGTGATCTCTGAAGTGATGCCTGTTTTCTCACGCAAACCCATCTTTGGTTACCGCGCTATTGCCTACTCATCGTTTGGGATTGCGCTGATCGCCTTCATTGTTTGGGGGCATCACCTTTTTGTGAGCGGTCAGTCTGAGCTTGCAAACTTCGTGTTCTCCTTGCTCACGATGTTGGTTGCGGTTCCTACGGGCGTGAAAGTGTTCAGCTGGGTGGCCACGCTTTACAAGGGCTCTATTCGGTTCAATGCGCCGATGCTCTATGCTCTGGGGTTCTTGCAGCTTTTCACGATCGGCGGGCTTACGGGAGTGTTTCTGGCTACCCTCGCAATCGACGTGCACTTGACTGACACCTACTTCGTGATTGCGCACTTTCACTACGTCATGGTGGGGGGTGCGCTCATGGGGCTCCTGGCCGGAATGCACTATTGGTTCCCCAAGATGTCGGGTCGGATGTACTCGGAACGGGCAGCTCGCTGGGGTTTCACCTCGATCATCATCGGATTTAACGTGGCGTTTTTTCCGCAGTTCATTGTGGGAGCCCAGGGTATGCCCCGGCGCTATCACGATTACTTGCCTGAGTTTGCGACCCTCAATGTGATTTCGACCGTGGGTTCGTGGTTCTTGGCAGTGGGTTTTTTCTGGACTGCTATTTACCTCTGGCGCGCAATGAAATCAGGGCCTCAGGCCACGGGTAACCCATGGAATGCGCTGACCCTCGAGTGGCAGTCACCCTCTCCGCCTCCTCATGAGAATTTTGTGACGGAGCCTGTGGTGACCGGCTGGCCCTATGACTATCAGCCAGAGGCAGGATTGGTGCCGGTCCGCAACTGACGGCTCAACGCAGGATCAACTCTTAAAAGGAAGACCCCATGTCATCTCATACGCAAGCGCATCCGCAGGCAGCTTCTGGAGTCCGGCCGCACGCCCATCATTTTTCAAGCGCCAACGCCGAGTTTGAAGCCTCCAAGCAGGGAATGTGGCTTTTTATGGTGACAGAAGTCCTGATGTTTGGTGGACTTTTCGTTGCCTACGCCATGTTTCGATCGATGTATCCGGAGATGTTCCATGCGGCCAGCAAGAGCCTGTCTTGGAAGCTGGGCGCAACCAATACGGTCATCCTGTTGCTCAGTAGCTGGACGATGGTCCGAGCAGTGACAGCTGCGCAGCGTAAGGACAAGCAAGCGATCTTGAAGTGGCTTTTTTGGACGTTCCTGTGCTCATGCGGATTCTTGGTGGTGAAGTACTTTGAGTATTCAGCCAAAATCCATCATGGGCTTCTTCCGGCTGGTTTCTTCACAGCCACGGACTTTGCTACATTAGGAGAGGCGGTCACTGCCAAGGTGCCTCTCTTTTTCTCGCTTTATTTTGTGATGACTGGCCTTCATGCATTTCACGTGATTGTCGGTATGGGTTTGATGATCTGGCTGGCTAAGCGGACGCTCAACGATGAGTTCTCGCACGGTTATTTTACCCCCGTCGAGCTCGTAGGCTTCTATTGGCACTTCGTGGATATGGTTTGGATCTTTCTCTTCCCGCTGATGTACCTGGTGGGCTGATTTCAAAGGCTGATCTTAAAAAAGGAATGCGCATATGTCTGAACATCAGCAGCACGATAAACACGAACACCCTATTTTAGCCGACAAAACGGCCCTTGGAGTCCTGGGAGCCTTGTTGGTTCTCACGGTCGTGACTGTGGCTGTTTCGAGGGTGGACCTCGGAATTTTCAACTTCACGGTGGCACTCTTGATTGCCGTAGTGAAGGCCACCGTCGTTGGCATGTGGTTCATGGGTCTCAAGTACGACACTAAAGAGAACACTTTGATTTTTGTGAGCTCTTTTCTGTTTCTTGCGATCTTCATTGTACTGACCGCAACGGACTTGCTTTTCAGGGGTGAAGTCTACGTAAAAAAAGGCGAGCTGGAGGCAAGGGCTGCAGGCGGAAAATCGCGTTTCAAAAAGGCATGGGTTTCGACCCCAGAGCTTTTAGCTCACGGTAAGGCTCAATATGAGCAGCAGTGCGCTTCTTGTCATGGAGTGGGCGGTAATGGTCAGGGACCTGCGGCAGCTGGGCTCAATCCTAAGCCCCGCAACTTTACTGCGGGCGATGGGTGGAAGAATGGCCGAAAGCCGACTGCTGTTTTTAAGACTCTGACTCAAGGGCTTGGCCAAATGCCGGTATTCTCAAGTCTCCCTGCTGATGATCGATGGGCTCTTGCGCACTATGTCCTTTCAATGGGGCCGGCAGCAGAAAAGGACACTGCCTCTGACTTTGCTGCGCTCAAGATCGATCCTACCCAGGACCAGGCTGGTGAAGAACAGAAGAAGTCGATCTCGATTGACTTGGCCATTCAGCGGCTTGCCGTTCCAGAGACCGCTCGAGCCGGGGGCTGAGCCTTAGACGCGCAGGCTCAATTGCTCTGAAAATTGCAAGCCATGTAAGGCGTGGCTGTGAGTGTAGATACGCTTTCTCCCGAAGCTGCCAGAGCGATTGGGCAGGTAGTGCTCATCCTTGTGCTCGTGTTTTCTCTTCTCTCCGGAGCGGTTGCAGTGATTAGGCGCGCTTTTGGCTCGAGCTCTGGGCTGCAAACACCGACTTTGCTCCCAAAAGAGACGCCACCCCCAGAAACAGCGCCCCCAGATAAAAAGGTGATCCCGCTCCGAATCGATCGTAGAGCCAGCCCGCAGTGGGAGGTCCCACCACACGGGCCAGGCTCCCTGCCGAGTGAAAGACTCCCATCGTCGAGCCACGAAGAGAGTCAGGAGCTCCACGAGAAGCAAGCGCTGAAAGAGACGGCGAAACAAAACCGTGAGAAAGAGCCAGAAGAATCAGAGCCAGCATCACGAGTGAAGGGCCGGCGGCCGAGCCCGAGGCTGCTCCGAAAATAACAAGCGCACTCGATGAGATGAGCGTTCCGCCGGCAATGATCTGAATCTCTGGGATACGCTGAGAGACCCTTCCGACGAGTCCTCCTTGAACAATCGCCATCACGAGCCCCATCGCCGCTAAAAGTAGCCCGGCTTTTTCGGCCGAATAATCAAAGCAATCTGCCATAAAGATCGCAAAAACGGCCTCCATCTGGGTCACCGCTAGGGTCACTAGAAAAAAGACCTCCACCGGTCTTCGAATCGCGGGGCGCGCCAAAAGCTCACGCGCAAGCTGCACGCCCCAGCTCCGAGCCTTGCGGCTTGCTTCACGCTGCTCCTCGGTCATGGGCGGCTCAATGAGCTTGAACCAGGCCAGCGCCAGATTGAAAGCAGTGAGAACTGCAGCAGCAAACATGGGGCGATCGTAGCCCCAAGGTGACAGCAATCCACCAATGGCAGGACCCACGATGAAGCCTAGGCCAAATCCTGCCCCAATCAGGCCCATGCCACGGGCCCGATTTTCTGGGGTCGTTACGTCTGCGACATAGGCGTAGGCAACCGAGAGGTTGGCTGCACAGATTCCGGCAAAGATGCGTCCTGCAAAAATCCAAACCAGAGGGTTTTCAAAATGGGAGGCAAAGCCAAGTCCCAGCTGAGAAAGGAGCGTGCCCAGTAAGCTGAAGAGCAGTACGGGGCGTCTTCCAATTCGGTCAGAGAGCTTTCCCCAGAGGGGGGCCACTGCAAACTGCATGAGCGAGTACACCGCCATCAGCCACCCCAGAGTTGTGGCCGACGCTCCGTATTCACGCGCGTAGTAAGGCAGGATCGGAATAACGATTCCAAAACCGATCAGGTCAATGAAAACAACGAGAAAGATCGAAAGCAGCATGGCGACTTCATCTCATGCTAGGTCGGTTTTCGTGAAGACGATTGATGCTCCAAGCAATCAGGAATCCAAAAAATGCGCCGGCCACCGTATCGGTGATGAAGTGCCTTCCGGCCATGACCCGCAGCGCGCCCGTCATAGCTGTCAAAGAAATCCCCAGGGTAGCTACGCTCCACTGGGTCATCCGAGAGAAGTTGGCTCGTCTTACGGCAAGCCAAGCGCAGGTCGTAGCCACTGCCGCAAAGCTCGTGTGCCCTGAGTAAAATGAAGTGTAATGAGAATGAGCCCCGCCTTGGCCCGTGGGGTCTAAGTACACAAAGGGTCGGGGCCTCTGAATCCAGAGTCGGATGCATTCGTTGATCAGGCCGTTGGCGAAGGTGGCCTGAAGTAAGAGGGTCATCGAAGTAAAAAAAGAATCGAAAAAACGACCCACGCGAGATGCTTTGATTCCAAGCGCTATTGCAGCGACTACTGCGAGCACTCCCGCAAGGTCTTGAGTCACAAAAGACCAAAAATCGGCCGAAGAATCGTAATTAATGAGCACGCTGCGATCGAGGGCATTGAGGGAGCTGGGGTCGCAGAGGGTGGGTGCAGCTTTGCAGGACAGAACAATCCAGCTTGTACGGCCCTCAAAGGCCGCGTACCATCCTCCGGCAAGAACCACGAGAATCCAGAGAGATGCCCTTTTTGACATGGGCTCATTCTATTAGAAAGCGATTGAGGTTTTAAATGGCAAACACGAGCAGCGCGATTGAAAGCAAAACAGGACCATTGACGCACTGGGCACCCCGGGTGGGAGCGCTTGCGCCAGATTTTAAGTCGCAGGCCTACGTCAATGGACAGTTCAAAGAGGTGTCGCTGAGGGACTTTCAAGGCAAGTGGGTTTGCTTGTTCTTTTATCCACTCGATTTTACTTTGGTCTGTCCAACTGAGATCCGGTCGTTTGCCGCAAGTGAGGCCAATTTTCGTGAGCATGGGTGTCAGATCGTAGGGGCAAGCACGGATAGCGTGCACTCGCACAAAGCTTGGTTTGAGCGCGATCTTCCTGAGGTGAAGTTTCCGGTGCTCTCGGATACTGCGCACGTGATTTCTCGCGATTACGGAGTGCTGATCGAAGACAAGGGCTTTGCGCTTCGCGGTACGTTCTTGATTGATCCCAAGGGGACGCTTCAGTGGATGAGTGTCAATGCGCTGGGGGTGGGGCGATCGGTCGATGAAGTGCTCCGCACCCTTCAGGCTCTCCAAACTGGAGAGCTGTGCGGCGCAGATTGGCGCCCGGGCAAGCCCACTCTAAAAGGATAATCCGAGCGATCCCGATCGCTGGCCCAAACGTTGCTCGCTCTTTTTGGTGATGCGGCCAACTAGAGTGTCGTGGGTTTGGTGTCTGGGAATTCTTGCAAGCAGCGCGGAGCTAGATCTGGCTCAGAGGTATTTCTCTGCGCGCCGGCATCGGGTTAAAGAAGTTGCTTCACTGGTACAAAGCCAAGACCCAGTTTCTCAGTTAGGTGAACGCTGGTCGACTGCCCAAAGGTGGCAAGTTGCAGTCCGCTTGACTCGAGTCGATGGAAGAAGGCCTCAAAAACCGGATCTCTACGTAAACTATCGGTTGGTCACCTTTGAGCGCGGACCGATTGCGCGGTGGGTGATTGAACTTTCGAGTCCGCAGTGGCCCCAGGGGCTTGTTTGGGAGCAGTCTGTCATCGAGTCAGGCTCTGGGGAGCTTTCGACGCAAATCAGGCCCTGTTTTTTGCAGAGTTGTTCTTCGTGGATTGCGGCCCCAGGGGAGCAATGGGTGCCTACCGCAGGCAAGAGCCCTCCCTTGGGAATTCAGGCGCCACTCTTTTTATCCAATGAGGATCTCCAATTTTTGGATCGCCGAGAGAGGAGATCTGAAGATTTCTTTGGTCGCTCGCAAGGGTGGAGTTGGCCGCCCCGGCTTCCTTGGCCTGAACGAATATTTAACGCCCAAGCAGAGGCGATTTTCATCAAGGAGTTAGGCCCGTGAACAGGTGCGTAAAAGGTGGAACGAAAATTCTAAGGCGCCTCCTGAGTCTGATCTCTCCGCTGATCCTTTGCCTCCAGGCCTGCTCGGAGGGTACCGGAGGCGTCGATCCATCACTTTTAGGGCTCGAAGATCCCCTGGGGTTGGGTTCATTTTCATCGGGCGAGCGCAATTTTGCGCGTCTCATCCAAGAGCATCGTGAGGGGACTCCTGAGCGCCAGCCTTGGGCTGGGTTCTGGTGGCCCTATTCGAGTAACGGAATTGCCCGCGATGTCTCTGGCGCAAGTCCGGCCGGTAAATACGACGCAGCTCGTGGGGCGCGCACCAGTGCTGAGAGTTGGGAAGTGTTTAATCATGGAAGCGAGGTTCCCAACATTCAAGGGTGGTGGGGGCATTGCAATGGTTGGTGTGTGGCGGCAGCTCTTTACCCAGAGCCCCGAGAGTCGGTTGTAGTGAATGGGATTCGATTCACTGTGGCTGACATCAAAGCGCTACTCACCGAGGCAGGTATGCAGGCCAGCGCCGATTATTTTGGTGACCGGGTCAACCCCTGGGACCGGGACTATGCCCGCAAATACGCCGATACGGTTCCAAATCAGTTTTTCTTAGTGCTGACCCATTATATGGGGCGCAACAAGCGCACAGTATTGATTGATCGCCACACTGGGGGTGAGGTTTGGAATCAGCCTCTTGCAGGGTATCGATTTCAGATGCCTCGGCCAGAAGACTATCTGGGGCCAGCGCCCGGAGCGCCCGATGTGCACCGCATGAGGCTGACGGTAACGCTTTGGTGGATGGATGACAATGTTCCGCCCGGAGTGCTCTCTCCACGGTTTGAGTTTCAGACCAACGCGATGATCACTTCTCGCACACTCAAAATGGAGCTCTGGCTAGATGGCCCGGTCAAGTTCAATGCTCAAGGTGAAGTCATTGAGAGTGGTGATGTTGTTGTGGCGCGTCAGGACGGATGGGTCGCAGGCGGGCAGTGGCTAGGGCCCAATACAACACAAGGCCATCCAGACTACATGTGGGTTCCTTACTCGATCATCCGGCCTGATCCCCAGGATGATGATCCGTATTCCAATATCCACGTGGATATTGACTGGGTCCGGAGGCATATTTTGACTGGAAAAGACGATCCCAGCGTAGTTCCGGCACCTATCCCTGCGCCTCCACCGATCCGGCCAAGTCCAACGCCGACCCCAGAGCCTGTTCCGGCTCCAGCTCCAGCTCCGGCTCCAGCTCCAGCTCCGGCTCCGGCTCCGGCTCCAGCTCCGGCTCCAGTCCCTGCTCCAGAGCCAGCTCCGGGGCCTCCTTCGGGGCCTCCGTCTGATGGCAATTCCGGTTGAACGGAGTACCGAACGCGTAGAAAATAATAAGGATGCCCATCGCACCCTCTCCGCTCCTTGTTTTTTTGGCTTTGCTTGCCGTGCAACTGCTTTTTGGTGCGGGCTATGTGGTCTCGAAAGAGTTGGTGGGTACGTTTCCACCCTTGGTCTGGGCCAGTCTGCGCATCGTGATTTCGACCGTACTGATGCTTGCCTTTGCGCTGACTTGGGGGCGCAAAAGCCCAACGGGCTGGAAAGAGTTCTTTAAGCCGCTCATCGCATTTGCGCTTTTGGGAATGATCATCAATCAGAGCTCTTTTTTGGTGGGGCTCCGCTACACCACTTCGACCAATAGCGCCATTTTGAATACTTTGATCCCCGTGTTCACTCTGGCCGTAGTGTCGATCCGAGGGCAGGAAAAGTTCACTCTGAGCCGTGGACTTGGGTTTTTGTTGGCTCTAGCCGGCGTGCTCGTGCTTCGAAATGTGGAGGACTTTACTCTCTCAAACGAGACACTGAAGGGTGATTTTCTGACGGTGCTCAATTGCTTGAGCTACGCTTTTTTTCTCTCTTACAGTAAGCCGTTCTTAGAAAAGCATGACCGGGTTTGGACGACGACTTGGCTCTTCGTTTACGGGAGTATCGGGATTTCGCTACTTGCGATTCCGGATTACTTGCATTTTACCTGGCCAGAGATGACGCCGTTGCTCTGGGGATGTGCGGTTTTTGCAGTTCTTGGGACGACTCTTTTGACTTATTTTCTGAATTTTTGGGCGCTCTCGTACGCCAAATCAAGCTCCGTGGCGCTGTTTATTTACTTGCAGCCCGGTATTGCAAGTCTGGTGGCTTACTTTTGGAAGGGTGAACCGATCACCTTGAGGTCTTTTGTTGCCTCTTTGCTGATCTTTTTTGGAATGCTTTTGGGCTTAAGAAAGGCGTGAACGTTTTGCAATTTGCTGGATTTTGGCGACGCTTTTGGGCCTTCGCAGTAGACTCCCTCTTGATTGAGATGTTAGCCGGGCGGTGGGTGTGGCTCGCTCTTTGGATGAATGGCACCCTTCCTCAAGAGGTATCCGGAAGAACGCTTCAATGGCTAGGGGGGCTTGCCTCAGCAATGATCGCTTTTGCGTATTGGAGTGTTTGCTATTTTTACTGGGGCCAAACGATCGGAAAGAAGCTCTTGGGCGTGAGGGTGGTGGATGCGCGCTCTGGCGGAAAGCTGAGCCTCGGGCAAGCAATGGGCCGCGCAGGCGCTCTTTTTGTCTCTTATCTGTTCTTAATGATTGGCTTTCTGATGGCAGCTTTTGATTCAAAAAAGCGCACTCTACATGATCGGCTTGCCAGAACCCTTTGCGTTAGGGTTCTTGAGAAGCAGTCTTCACACTTTCAGGTTGGCTAAGTGAATATCCCAGAGCTCTCTGGACCATCCTCGGATTTGCTTCAGCTCTTCAAAAAGCTCCGGGCGCCAACCTTCAGTACCCTCAAAGGTTTCGAATTCAACCCGTTCGATGTCTCGATGAAGAGCGGTGAGAGCAGCTGAGATCCCATCTGACTTGAGAAGGTTAAAGTACTTTTGGCGATCAAGTGTAGTGTTGGACATGTGAGTTACGTTCGAAAAGGGTTAAATTCTTTTTTGTTGCGTCGAATGTTTCAAAGCCTATCCCAAGTCTTGGCCGGTTCCAAGGGAGGTGCTAGGCTGATTGCTCATGTTAGAACGCCGTGGAGTTGAAGTTCAGATTAGACAAGTTCGGCAGATTCATGGGGACCTGAGCCGTCTGTTTCAACAGGGACAATGGGGCGCGCTTGCGGGCAGTCTTGAGACTTTGTCCAAAGTGGCCGAAGGTGCCGGTCACCAGAACCTCTGCCTCAAGGCTCAGTCGCTGGGTGAACTGATTGGGTATCGTGGCGGCGGGCGAGCAGATTTAGCGGGAGAGAGGCTGAGTCAGCTCATGCAAGAGCTCTTGGCTCAAGTCTCTCATTGGTGTTGGACTTTAGATGAGAGGGCGGGGAGCTCAAGTTCTCAGCTCTCGCACTAGAAAACTGAATGGGGTAATGGTAGACCCTCCAGTCTAAGTCCCGTAAGGTCGGGGTGTAGCGCAGCCTGGCTAGCGCATCTGCTTTGGGAGCAGAGGGTCGCTGGTTCGAATCCAGTCACCCCGACCATTTTAATCAATAAAATCAATAACATTTCTAACTTCCTGTTTCGCTGGATGGCTGTGCGAAGTAAACTCTTTAATTGACTAAAAAGATACAGTGTGATTAAAAGCCGCCCGAATGTTTTTGGTTCGGGAGAAGTGGTTTTATTGTTTTTTGCTTTTTGGTGCGTTCTCGCTCGGGGGCCTGGTCGGGTGCGCCAAAGGGCGTGACTGCCCGTCTTTGCCTGTGGATCAAAAGTCCTCACTCATGGCTTCTCCTCCCCAGTTTCCAGTTACGATTGTGGTGGATCTCCGTTGGGATGCACAAGAAAGAGTTGCCATCGAACAAGCGGCTCGTACTTGGAATGAAATGGCCTCCGCTTCCGGGAACCCTCCCTTTTTCGAGATTCGTACGGGATCGGTGCAAGACCTGACTTCGCTCAAAGAGATTGATGCGTGCAAACTTCCGCAAGGAAGTGACTCGGAGTTTGTTTTGGCGAGAATTGAAGGGGTAGAGACTTGGGCATCCATGGGTTTTTCTCACACGACTCCCGCAGTCACTGTGCGCTGCCAACGGGGTGACGACGCCAGAAAACAAGCAATCCTGGTCAATGCCGACCTGATCACCAGTGAACAGCTGCAGAGCGTCTTTCTGCATGAGCTGGGGCATTCGCTAGGACTCGATCACAGCTGTCAACTGGGTCAGGGTACGGCAAGTTTTCGGAGCTGTGAGGGACTTTTATCCAATCATCCTTATCGCAAAGCCGTAATGTATCCGTCGCTTTGGATTGCTCCTCCGACTGAAAAGCAGGGTCTTTGGGGTCGTACGGCCTATCGGCCTGGTGCGCTCGAGATCAAGGAACTGCTCGAGTCCAATGATGTGGAGCGGGCAAGTTGTCTGTTGAACCGATGATTTGGATCATGGCCTCTGCCGTCACTGTAGGATTTGTCCATTCGATGGCTCCTGGTCATTGGCTTCCGGTTGTTCTGATGGCCAAAGCACGCGGGTGGACACTTCGGACCGCGGTGGCAGCTTCAATGGTCACGGCTGCGGGGCATATTTTTCTATCAGTGTTGATTGCGGCGATCGCAGTCTTGTTAGGCGCCAGTGCGCTAGAAAAACATGAGCACCTGATTGAGTCTTACGCTGGGCTTGGACTTGCAGCGTTTGGCGTTATTTTTGCGATCCGAAGCTATTTCAGGCATTCCAGTTGCCGGGGGCATACTCACCATGGGCCCGAGCCTGAAGGAGAAAAGCAGCCAATTCGTGAGGCACTTGGGTTTCTCTTTTTGGTGGGACTTTCGCCTTGTGTTGCCATTTATCCTGTTTTTGCGGCCGCCATTCCGTGGGGTGCTGCGGGCTGGTTTTTGACGGGCGCTTGTTTTGCGATCGGAGTTCTTGCGGCACTGGGAGGAGCAGTGCTCACGGTTTCGTTAGGTGCGCTTAAGCTAGATCATCCCCTCTTTGAGCATTACGGGGACGTCCTCACCGGAATTGCTATGGCGCTACTTGGCATTGGTTTTTTTCTCTTTTCTGAGCCCCATCTTCACGGGGCGATACCCTGAATGTTTGGATGAATGCTGCGATGAATGCTGCAACGGGCGTATTGCTAATGGTTTCGTTCTTACTCGGGGCAGTGCACGTGCTCTCTCCTGATCACTGGGTTCCGATTTCGCTCCAGAGCTGGCAGCGAGATTGGTCGTTAAAACGAACCAATCAAATGACCTTTCAGTTTTTTTTACTCCATGTTTTGGCAGGTCTAGTTTTGGCTTTACTTCTTCAGGCCTGGGCAGTGGGGCTTGGGGAGCGGGGCCTTCTTTTTTTCTCAATCACCGGGGTGGTCGTTTTTTCGGCAGGTCGGTTTTTGAGATTTTCAAAGCTCAAAGAGGCTTTTTTGGCAGGTCCTGAGAGTAAGCGTGGGATCCTGGCTTCGTGGACACTGCTTGGGCCCGCCGAGTCTCTCGTTCCAGTGGTGCTTAAATCTGTGCAATCGGGCCAAGGCTATTTGTTACCGGTGGTTGTCTATTTTTTGGGCACATGGATTTCAGGCAGTTTGCTAGTGCATCTGGGACGAAGACTCTGGAGGCAGCCTGCGCGTTTGGCGCAGGGGTACTCTTGGGTGAATCGGTTGACTTGGACCCGCTCCTAAGAAGGGTCTCTTGATCGGGAGTTCAGAGCTGCGTGGCACTCGCTCATCAGCTGGGTGACAACTTCTCCGGCCGGAAGGACTTCATCGATCAGGCCTGAGCTCTGGCCTGCGCTCCAAACCTCTTTCCAGGTAGTCTGAGAGGCCGCCTTTTCGAGGGCGCGTGCCCCAATGAGCGTTCGGATGAGTTTCATGGTTTTTTTTGTCCAACGATTCTTCAGTAAGAATTTCTCAGCAGCACTTAAATCCAAGCCCACTCTATCAATGTACGGGGTTCTGATCACCGCTGCAGGTGTCCCAGAAATCCTCAGGGTCATGACAATGTCTTCTGGACGTGCGTTCAAAATAGCCTGTTTATAGGCTTCTCCTGCTTTGGCCTCAGTCGTTGCGATGAACCGAGTGCCGAGCTGGACGCCTTCTGCTCCCAGGATCAAGGCCGCAGCCATTTGTTCTCCGGTGGCAATTCCGCCCGCCGCAATCACCGGAATCCTGAGATTACGTTTGAGGTAGGGAATCAAGACCAAGGGTGAGATCGGTCCTGCATGGCCGCCGGCTCCCGAGCTCACCGCAATCACTGCATCGGCACCGAGGTCTTGTACTTTCTTGGCGTACTCGAGGGTCGTGACATCGCAAAAGACTTTGCTTCCGACTTCGTGCATTCGACGAATCACTTCTTTAGGATTTCCGAGAGAAGTGATGATGAAAGGAACTTTTTCTTCGGCGCAGACTTCGAGGTCGGGAATTGCCCGAGGGCTTGCCTTGTTGACGATCAAGTTGACACCAAAGGGGTGCGAGCCCAGACGGGATTTGACTTGTCGGATGGCCGCTCTGAAGGCTTCAGTGGTGCGCCAGTTGAGGGAGGGCATGGCGGCCGTTGCGCCAGCTTGGACCACGGCTGAGACCAGGTTTTCCTCGCTGATGAGAAACATGGGGCCTGCAATGATGGGGTAGTTGCAGCCGAGCATCCGGGTGAGCGCCGTATCTAAAGGAGCTGGGACAATGGGGTGGGGGTTGAGCATGAACTCAGTCTAGCATCTTCTATATGTAGCAACTTCTTGACAGGACTCTAGGGATTCAGCAAAAGTGACCAAACGAGTCAACAGTATGCCGATTTACGAATACCAGTGCGATCAGTGCAAGCAAGTTCATGAAGTGATTCAAAAGTTCTCGGATGCCCCGCTTACCGAGTGTCCGGGCAAGGGCGTCGGCAATTCCTGTGGTGGCAAATTGACTAAGCTCATGAGCATGAATTCCTTCGCCCTGCAGGGAAGCGGTTGGTACACGACCGATTACAAGCGCAAGGGTTCAAGCTCCGGTGGTGATTCTAAAAGCTGATCTCGGGCTTTAGAGGCCGCGTCCGGCTCGAGTGCAAAGCGCGTAGAGAGTATCAAAATGATACATCCCAGTGGAGTGACGGTCGCTCCAGTTAAACTGAAGCGCGTAGCGTCCGATCACTTGCGCTCCCAGTACCCGAATATCTGGGCTAATGGATTGGCGCTGGATCACCCGTTTTCCAGTCTTTTCATCAACGCAAACGGCGCACGGGCACTCGTACCTAAGCTCGAAGTAAGGAACTGCAAAGCTCTGCCCTGTGTTCCAGCCGATCTTGATTTCGGTAGCCGAGAAAGGTTCGACTACAGTGGGGGTGCGGGGAGTCTCAGGTGCGGTCATGAGGCGCACTATCTGTAAAATGGCCGTTTTCTGCAAGCAGCCTCCGGGTTAAGCCTAAGGGCATGGCAACTCATCAAAAGAAACTCAGGGGCGCTCTGATTGGCTATGGATTCATCTCAGGCAAAGGTCACGTTCCGGCCTATCTCGAGCGTGCGAAGAACCAGGCTGATGTCGAGATCGTTGCTGTAGCTGATCTCTGCGAGGCCCGTCGTGCCGCTGCACAGGAAGCGCTTCCGGCAGCTCGGATCTATTCGGATTTTGAAGCGCTCATTCGTTCAGAAAAACAGAACCTCGACTTTGTCGACATTTCGACCCCGCCCTGTGATCATGCACGCATCGCCCATGCCGCCTTTGATGCGGGCTTGCACGTGCTGTGTGAAAAGCCGCTCACGACCACTCTCGAAGAAGCCCGGGGGCTTTTAGACCACGCAGAAAAAGCTAAGAAAGTGCTGTTTCCTGCGCACAACTACAAGCACGCTCCGGTGGTCAAGGCAATCCAGGAGATCATCGCAAGCGGCAGGATCGGCAAGGTCCGTTCGCTGACCCTCAATACGTATCGCAATACGCACGCCAAGGGGGTGCCCGAGTGGAAGACTCACTGGCGCCGCGAAAGAAAATACAGCGGCGGCGGAATCGCCATGGATCATGGCAGCCACACGTTTTACCTGACCTTTGACTGGCTGGGCTCGTACCCGACCGCAGTCACCGCCAAGATGACTAATCTTGAGCCGGGAAAATACGATACCGAAGACAATTTCACAGCCGTCTTGAGTTTTCCGAACGGGATCGCTCATGCGCACCTGACCTGGACCGCAGGTGTGCGCAAGGTCATCTACACGGTGCAGGGCGAGCGCGGAGCAATCACCGTGGATGACGACGATCTGCAGCTTGCGGTCATCGAAGCCACAGGCGGGCCTGATGTGGCTCAGGGGGCGGTGAAGTGGAATGTGGAAAAGCGGGTGATCCACTCTCATTGGATGGATGCAAGCCACGTGTCTTGGTTTAATTCTCTTTTTGATCAGTTCAAAGCAGCCATTCAGGCTGGCGACTGGGTCTCTCGAGAAGCCCGCGAAGCTTATCGTTGTATCGAGATCATCACTACTGCTTACCGCTCCGCGTCAGATGGTTGTCGAGAACTTGCGCTGACTGCGGCACTTCCGTGGGATCCCAAATAGGGTGGTTTTGCCGCTTGCCATTGGGCCTGCCGCTCGACTAAACACCTTTGTCTAGTAGAGGAAAAATATTTATGTCGGCTTCTAAGAACCCAAATCCTTCGATCACGATTGCTCCTGCCAAAGGCAAGCTTGCGATTCTAACTCCCGGAATGGGGGCGGTCGCTACGACCTTTTTTGCCGGGGTTGAAGCCGTCAAGCGCGGCATTGCTCAGCCTGTGGGTTCTTATACCCAGATGGGCCGGATTCGGCTGGGTAAGCGTTCGGAAAATCGAATGCAGAAGGTGAACGAACTGGTTCCGCTCGCTAACCTCAACGATGTGGTTTTTGGTGGTTGGGACATCTTCAGTGAAAATGCCTACGAAGCCGCTAAGCATGCACAGGTTCTTGAGAAGGATCTGATTGAGACCCTCAAGGAGCCGCTCTCCAAGATCAAGCCCATGGCCGCTGTTTTTGACAAAGAATACGTCAAGCGCATCGACGGCCCGAACGTCAAAAAGGGCAAGACCAAGATGGATCTGGCCGACCAGCTTCGTGCCGACATTCGCACTTTCATGAAAGACAACGGGTGTGACCGCGCTGTCATGGTCTGGTGCGCATCGACTGAAGTCTACTGCCCGCCTTCGGCAGTCCATCAGAACCTCAAGTCTTTCGAAGAGGGCCTGAAAAATAATGATCCAGCCATTTCTCCGTCACAGATCTACACGTACGCAGCGCTCAAGGAGCGCGTGCCTTACGCAAACGGTTCGCCCAATGTGTCCGTTGAAATGCCTGCCCTGATGGAGCTTGCGCAAGAAATGGCGACTCCCATCTGCGGATCGGACTTCAAGACGGGTCAGACCCTACTCAAGACCGTTATTGCTCCTGGGCTGCGCAATCGCCAGCTCGGCGTCAATGGCTGGTACAGCACCAATATCCTTGGAAACCGGGACGGCGAAGTGCTCGACGATCCGGGTTCTTTCAAGTCAAAGGAAGTTTCGAAGACCGGCGTGCTGGGCGACATCTGCTCTGCTGACATGTATCCCGAGCTCTACAGCAACATCCATCACGTGGTTCGCATCAACTACTATCCGCCCCGTGGCGACAATAAAGAGGGCTGGGACAACATCGATATCTTTGGATGGCTGGGCTATCCGATGCAGATCAAGGTCAACTTTCTTTGCCGTGACTCGATCCTTGCGGCGCCGATTGTGCTCGACCTCGCTCTGTTCATGGACCTCGCCGCACGTGCCGGAATGCGCGGAATCCAGGAGTGGCTCTCGTTCTACTTCAAGGCTCCGATTGCCAAGCCGGGCCTCAAGCCCGAGCATGACCTTTCGGTACAGCTGCTCAAGCTTGAGAACACTCTGCGCTTCTTCACCAACGAAGAGCTGATTAATCATCTGGGTCTGACGCATTACGGCGTAGATGAAGCTGAAGCCCGTTGCTGAAGAGTTTTTGACAGCACAAGTCAAGCGAGGCAGCCCAAGGGGCGCAGCTAGAGAAGGCGCCTCTGAATCATTTTAGAAAACAAGCCGCTTTTCGGTACACTCGGTACTGGAGCGGCTTGTTTAGATTTTGCAGCAGGGGTGGGAGGTGACGAGAGGATGCTGAGGGAGATCGTGCAGGGAGACGTTTCTAAAATGACGCTTGATCTGATCTACGCCTTGATTCTTCTGGGTGTGGCAGCGCTCGTGGCGCTCGTTTACGGGCTTAAGGTTCTGATTCAGGGGCGGGCCCATTTTGACCGGGTTGAGAAGCAAGGGGCAAGTGCTTTGCTAGGTAAGGGAGCGATGGAGGGCGCCTACTGGAGCCTTCAGCCAGTGGCTCGTTTCTTGATTTTTTGCAGGGTCACTCCCAATCAGATCTCGTGGCTTTCGTTGGTTCTGGCCGTAGCTGCGGGTCTATGTTTGGCGGTGGGGCACTTTGGGTTTGGTGCTGTGTTTGCGACAGTATCAGCGTTTTTGGATACGCTCGATGGAATGGTGGCCCGACTCACCGGTGTTTCATCTGATGCGGGTGAAGTGCTGGATGCAACAGTGGATCGGTACGCAGAGTTTCTTTTTCTGGGTGGTCTTGCCTTTTATTACCGCCAAGTGCCGGCTCTTTTGATTCTCACCCTGCTGGCGATCGTGGGTTCGTTTATGGTGAGCTACTCTTCGGCCAAGGCAGAGGCTCTTCAGGCCTCTCCCCCCAAGGGGGCAATGCGTCGACCTGAGCGCGCGGTGTATTTGACGCTGGGAGCGCTTTTTTCTCCGATCACGATTCCTATGTTTGAGCAGGTGCGTCCTTACGGGATTGCGATCGGTCACCCCATGGTGGCTGCGCTGGGAATGGTGGCTCTGCTTTCAAATGTTTCTGCCATTGAGCGCATGTGGTCCATTGCGCGCCAAATTCGTGCGCGCGAGAAGGCTCTTGCTCCCCAGTTGCAGACTCAATCTGAAAAGGCCCCGTCTCAAAGTGAGAATTTTGGGGTGAGCTCTAAGCCAGCCAAGGCGTCGGCTTCTTCTAAGTCGGTCTAGCGTTATCGTTTTTGGGAGCCTGAGTTGACTCAAAACAATTTCCTAAAGAGTTTTTCTCGGGCACAGGTAGCTTCGATTGCCGCGACTGTTGTGGATCTAGGGCTGCTTGTGGCTCTCGTGGAGTGGGCAGGGCTCTGGTACGTTGTAGCAACCTCTTTGGGGGCTACGGCTGGGGCTGTTACTAATTTCTGGATCAACCGTAGCTGGAGCTTTGGCTCTACGCGGAGTCGCTGGGAGGGCCAGGCCCTGAGGTACGCGCTGGTTTCAGGGGGAAGTCTGGTGCTCAACACCGCGGGAGTTTTTGGACTGACCGAGTTTGTGGGTACTCCGTACGCAGGATCTAAGATCGTTGCGGCTCTGGTCATTGGCTGGTTTTTTAACTATCCGCTGCATCGCTCTTTTGTGTTTTCGCAGGCTTCGACTCAGGGCTAGAGTGCCCAGTAGACATGCTCCATTCAAAATTGCCGCTCAAAGTTCTGCTTCTTGAAAACATTCACTCAACCGCCCGAGAAATGTTTGCTGCCGAAGGCTGCGAAGTTGAAGCCCTAGCAGAGGCGCTCCCGGAATCTAGGCTCATAGAAAAGATTCGAGGAGTGAATGTTCTGGGTATCCGAAGCAAGACGCAGGTAACGGAGAAGGTCTTTGCGGAGGCCAACGACCTGATCACGATGGGTGCCTTTTGCATCGGCACTAATCAGATTGCACTTCATGCGGCAAAGGTCCGTGGAATTCCGGTTTTCAATGCCCCTTTTGGAAATACGCGCAGCGTTGCTGAAATGACGATTGCCGAGATCATCATGCTCTCAAGACGGCTAGGTCTTCGTAATCTCGAGATGCATCAAGGGATCTGGAACAAAGTTTCAAAAGAGTGCTTCGAAATCCGTGGCAAGACTCTGGGGATCATTGGCTACGGGAACATCGGCTCGCAAGTGTCAACCATGGCAGAAAACTTGGGAATGCGAGTGGTATTCTTTGATATTGTGTCAAAGCTCCCACTTGGAAATGCCCGTGGTTGTAGCACGATGGCTGAAGTGCTCAAGCTTTCTGACTTTGTGACCCTGCACGTTCCAGCCACTCATTTTACTCGCAACATGATTGGCGCAACTGAGCTTGCGCTCATGAAGGCAGGGGCCTGCTTGCTGAACGCCAGTCGTGGAAACGTCGTGGTGATCGAAGCCTTGGCCGATGCCCTCAAGGCAAAGAGGCTCGGCGGAGCCGCGATCGATGTGTTTCCTGAAGAACCTGAAGCCAATGGGGCGGACTTCCAGACGCCGCTTCGAGGGCTTGCAAACGTCATATTGACCCCGCACATCGGTGGAGCGACTGAAGAGGCGCAGGCCCAGATTGGTGAAGAGGTTCCGACTGCGCTTTTGCGATTTTTGCGCACGGGCTCCACTCTTCGGGCAGTGAACTTTCCGGAGCTGGATTTGCCTTTTAGCCCCACAGCCCATCGGATTTTGAATGTTCACAAGAATGTGCCGGGTGTGCTGCGTGAGGTGAATCGAATCATTTCTGATCTAGGTGCCAATATTCAAGCACAAGGTTTGGCTACCGATAGCGATGTGGGGTACCTGCTCTTAGATACCGACAAAGCTTTGTCAGGCGAGGTCAGGCAGGCCGTTGCGGCGCTGCCAAGCTCGATTCAGACCCGGGTGCTGTACTAACGTCTCAGAAGGCCTTACCCTAGAAGGGTTATGGTCACGACGCATGCGTTTGGTTCAAACCGGTCTGGTTTTAGTGTGCTCGAAGCCATGGTGGGACTTGGCCTGCTTGCGGTTGCAAGCTCGGTTTTTGTTCAGTTCTGGGATGGAAATAATCGGAGGATTGCGCGACTCAACGCCAGAGTGGCTCTTTCTGAGGCGTTTTCAACTGCTCAAGCAGCACTCTCCGGGAGAAATGGTTCTGAAGCGCTGAAGATCCGAGATCCGGCAGCTCCTGCTGCGGTTGGGCTTGAGGGAGAGCCCGGACCCCAATCCAATCTATGGATCAAGCCTCGCCTGGCAAGCACTCTCCAGTGCCGCCTGGTCGGGGGGTTGGGTGACCCGGTAGCTTCTGAAAAAATGTCTATCGATGCGATGTTTGCCGGTACTGGAGCTCCTGTCTTGGAAAGGACAAAACCACTGGCCGGTAACCCCAACGTCAAAGTGAGTGACTTATTCTTGGTTCAGGTCGTGGACTCGGCAACGAACTGCGTTCGAGGTTCAGCTTCACGCTGCATCAATTCAGACTGTAACTTCAATCTTTATGCAAATTTTGATGCCACCCGGGATGATCTGGCTTGGGTGGGTGAGCAGAAAAAAATGATGTCGCTTCTGTGCCGGACCAAATGGGTGACGCAGGGAGCAACTGGCTACGAAGAGCTGGATACGTGCCGATCTGTCCTAGCAAGTGTTCCGGATCCGAGTCCTAGTCCGTCTGAAAGTCCAACGCCCCTTGAGGGAGATGTGGATGGCAACGGGAGGGTGGACTCGTTTGATTTAGAATTCCAATCGCTCTTTCATGGGCAAATGCCCAATCTCAGTTGGTCTTTGACGCTGAGAGGTTTTGCTTTTTCTCTTGATTCACTGGATGGGAGCTCCGATCGAAACGTAGGTGCCTCCGGTGCCGCTCTGATTACGCAAAATCTCGGCAAGACTACGAATTACAAGGCCTGCTTTTCAGAGACAGGTTTGGCAAGATCTTATGCCTACGCAGCAGCTCTGGCGCCACCCACAGGTCAGGTTACTTTCGAAGACGTTGAAATTATTGATTACTGTTTGGGTAAAGGTGATGGGCAAAAGATGAATGATGGGGACTCTGGTTGCAAGTATTGCTCGTTTGCTAGCATCCCTGGCGGAAAAAATGTGGGTGAGCTCAGTTGTGGGGAGATTGACGTGGATGGATTTCAAAAAACAGTTTCTCTTCCAGACGGAAGCGTCTCTACCCAAACCTTAAGTTTTAGAGATTTGCGTCTAGCTCAATTGTTTTTGTCTATTCATCCTGCAGAGGGGAATTATCGTCAATCGGGGTGCTCTTCGGTTTCAAGTGTCAGTTTGCCGCTGAATGACTGGGAGAGTTTAGAGCCAGAGTCTGGGCCTGAGTGAATCGGCTGGGCTCAGTCCAAGATCTTGGTAGGATTGAGCAGGCCCTTTGGATCCATCACCTGCTTGATCGCCCGCATGAGTGCCAGTTCTTCTGGCGATTTTGAAAAGGCAAGGGCCTCCTTTTTGAGGAGCCCAATTCCGTGCTCAGCCGAGATGCTGCCGCGGTGTTTCTGGACCAACGAAAACAAAGCTTCGTCGGCTTTTTTGCAGGCAGCGTAAAAGGCCTCTTTTTGCAGCGCGGAGGGCTTCATGGTGTTGACGTGAAGATTGCCGTCGCCGATGTGACCAAAGACATAGAGCCCGAACTCGGGGTGATGCCGGGTAAAAAGATCGGTCATCTCGCCGATAAACGTTTCGAGCTCGGAAATCGGGAGCGAGATGTCGTTCTTGTGCAAAAGCCCTTCGGCAAAAAGCGCCTCGGCGATTCCTTCACGAAGCTTCCAGAGATCGGCGGCTTCGCGCGGGGATTGAGCCTGTACTCCGTCCTCTACGAGGCCCTTTTCAAAAAGGCCCTCGAGCCAGCGCGTGAGGTTTTCGGCGCTTTTTTCTGACTGCGGTGATTCGGCTTCAATCAGCACATAGGCTCCGTGAGGGGTTGAAAACGGAGGGGCAAGCCCAAGGTGCCGAGTTACGGACTGCAGGCAGGGTTGGGTCAGGCACTCAAATGCGGCAAGTTCAAAAGGCGCGCGCCTGGCCTCCGCAAAAAGCCTGAAGACTGCCGCCATGTCGGCAAGAGCAAAGAAAAAAACATCGAGCTTCTGCGGCAGACGCGCAAGCTTGAGCGTGGCGCCAGTGATGATGCCTAGGGTCCCTTCAGTGCCGATGAAAAGCTGCCTGAGATCCAGGCCCGTATTGTTTTTTTCGAGCGCGCCGTTCAGCTGAAGTATCGTTCCGTCCATGAGCACGACTTCAAGCCCCAGTACCCAGTGGCGCGACATTCCGTAGCGGATGACTTTGACACCGCCTGCGTTGGTCGAGAGATTTCCGCCCACGTGGCTTGACCCCTTGGAGGCAAAGTCCACGGGCCAAGTGAGTCCAAAGGGTGCGCAGTGTTGATGAACGGCTTCGGTCACAGCTCCGGCTTGAACCCGCACCGTCTGTGACAGTGTATCTACAGGCTCCAGTCGGTTCATGCGTACTAGGCTCACCACGAGCTCGCCCTGCGCGGCCACGGCGCCCCCAGAAAGGCCTGTACGGCCGCCAGAAGGGACCACTGCGACTCCATGAGTACTGCACAGTTGAAGAAGCCGTGAGACTTCGTCTGTTGAGCGCGGAAAGGCTACTGCCGAGGGATTGGGGGTATAAACTTTGGTCCAGTCCCGGCCATACACGACCAGTTCAGCCGGATCCTGGGTGAGGAAGTCCTTTGAAAACGTGTCAGACAGAGCGCTCAGAAAGGCCTGGGGCAGCATAGGCCTTTAGTTTTACACGGTTGCAGTCCTCGGGGGTAGCCCCAAGCGGGGGGCTTGAGCTATAAGGCAGAGCTATGAGCACTCGCGCACCGTCCCATCCGCAGAACCAAAAAGTAAAGCTTGTGACCCCCATCCCTGGCCCTAGGTCAAAGGCCATCCGGGCTCGAGAAGACGCTCACCTTGCGCCAGGACTTCAGGGCTTTGCACTCATGGCAGGAGTCGTTGTGGACCGTGCCCAGGGATCTGCAGTTACCGATGTGGACGGCAATACGATGATCGACATCATCGGCGGTATCGGCGTGAATGGGATGGGTCATAGTCATCCCGTCGTGGTGAAGGCCATTCAGGCACAGGTTGAAAAAGCCTCGGTCGGAAGTTTTACTTCTGAGGCGCGTGTGGAGCTTTTGGAGCGACTTGCTGAGAATCGTCCCAGTTCTTCAGTTCACCGCACGCAGCTTTACTCGAGTGGAGCCGAGGCGGTCGAATCTGCGCTCAGGCTCGCTAAGTGCCACACGGGTAAGAACGAGTTTGTCAGTTTTTGGGGGGGGTTTCACGGAAAGACTCAAGGCGCGCTTTCTCTCATGGGTTCGGATTTCAAAGATCAGCTAGGTCCCATGGTTCCAGGGTCGCACATTGTGCCCTATGCCAACTGCTATCGCTGCCCTCTTAAGCTCAAGTACCCCACTTGCGGAATGGCGTGTGTTGAGCTCATGCGCAAGCAAGCAAAGATGTCGTGTGCGGGAAGGGTAGCGGCCTTCATTGTCGAGCCCATGCAGGGCACTGCTGGAAACGTGATCCCACCGGATGAGTTTTTGCCGGCAGTAAAGTCGGTCGCTCGCGAGATGGATGCTCTGTTGATTGTCGACGAAATGATCACTGGTTTTGGTCGCACTGGAAAGTACTGGGGGCAGTGGCATTCAGGAGTTGAGGCCGATATCGTGACTCTGGGAAAACAGTTTGGCGGCGGCTTTCCGATGAGCGCAGTCATGTCGCGCGATGAGATTGTCAATGCGAAGCCCTGGGCAAATCCTTCAGGATCTTCCTCGAGCTACGGTGGAAATCCGCTGGGTGCCGCCGCGGCGGCTGCCGCAACTCGAGTGATCGACGAAGAGGGGCTTGTCGAAAACTCCAGAAAGATGGGCGAGTACTTTTTAAAGAAGCTTGAGCCCATGATGGACCGCTATTCATTTGTAGGTGAAGTGCGTGGACGCGGCTTGTTCTTAGCCATTGAGATGGTGCGCGACAAGCAGACCCGTGAGCCTTTGAGTAAGTCAGTCTCTCAGCGCATTTTTGCCGAGTGCCTCAAGCGTGGCCTTTTGACGATGGCCTACGCGGCGTCTTTTAGAATCCAGCCTGCGATGACCATTGATTCGGGAACGATCGATGAAGCGGTCAGAATTCTAGAAGAAGTTTTTACGCTGGTTGAGAAAGAGGGTTTTTGAATCGGATGATTGCGTAGACGAGGGCTGCGTAGGCTGAGCCCCAAAGGATATCGAGCACGTAGTGGTGATTCAGGTAGACGGCTGCAAAGCACATGACCAGGTAGAATGCGGTCCCAAAGAGGCGAAGGCTCTTGAGCTCAAAAGCATGAAGCATGGCGAGTAGTGGGTAGGCCACATGCAATGATGGGATGGCGCCAAAGACGTCTGCTGATTTTCCGTACATACCTCTAAAAATGTCGATTCCTAAAAGTGCATCGAAACGAAGGGCCCCTGCTGCGTTTGCGCCAACGGTTAGATCAGCGGTGCCAAGGCCGTGTAGGGCTACATACCAAGGCGGTGCGGCGGGGTACCAGTAATAGGTCGAGTAGCCAAGCATGTTGGTCCAAAAAAAAGCGAGCATCATGCGGCGCGAGCTAGCTTGTCGTGCAAGAGTCTGAGCCTGAGATTTGCCGGGCCAAAATCGAAAATAAACTCCGACTAGGGCAAAAATCACAAAAAACGCTAAATAGAAAAAGCCCGTGACAAGATCCAAAGCCCAGTGGGTATTGAGTTGAAGCCATTCGTTGGGGGTCAGGATGCCTTTTTCGGTCGTGATTCCAAACCAGGCCTTGTCGAACTCGTAGGGTTCGCGCACCCGAATGTACGAGGCGCGCAGTGAGTCAGCATAGTAGCGCATGCTGTCGTAAATCATGTAAGTCAGCACGACCGGGAGTACTGCGTGCAAGAGCGCTTTGGTTTTTGGGCCAGTATACGAAAAGATCAGGATCCCGATTCCGATCCCAAGGGTGTCGGCATTGAGTCCCCCCAAAAGTCCAATGGCTCCCCAGTAGGCGGTGACCCAGAGCACGGGTTGCGTAAAACGAATGAGTTGTCTCAACTGATCTGGTCTTGAAAGTCCTGAGGAGATCATACCGTTTGGTCTCCAGTGGCCCCCGTAGAGGCGCGCCTGCGTTTTCGTTTTTCAGTTCTCCAAACCAAATAGGCCGGGAGAGAGACGAGGGCGGCAATCACGCAAGTGATCTCGCCCAGAACGGCAAGTTTGCCAAAGCTCACAAAGGCCTGGTTGCCCGCAATCAGAAGGGAGCCGTAGCCAATGATCGTAGTGAGGCTTGCCAGTAAGACTGCGCCCCCAGTATTGCGAACGACCGAAACGATGTTTTCGCTGCCTTCTTGCATGTAGCGCTGAAAGATATTCACTCCGTAATCCACACCAATCCCAAAAGTAATCGGAAGTGCAATGAAGTTTAAAAAATTAATTTTCATCCAGAACCCAAAAATGGCGCCACCCATCCAGGTCATTCCAAGAAAAAGCGAAAGCAGAGTGAGAGTGACGGTTTCAATCCGCCTAAAGAGAGTCGTCACCAGCAGGACCACAGCAAGCAATGCAAATACGGTAGCGCGTGGACCATCGTGAGCAATGGCGTCTAGAATGTCCGCGGTGACTGGAAGTGAGCCTGCCACGGGAGCGCCTGGGGCCACTCGGTCGGCGGTGGTTCGAAGCTGTTTGATGAAATCTGAGATTCGATTTCCTTCCCAGACTTCAGAGCTGAGGGGCGGCTCGACGAGGACGAGCTTTCCGACTGAGCCATCTCGTTCGGTGAATTTATCAAGGATCAAGCGAGGAAGGTCTCGTTGCTCCACCAATTTAAAGCTCTCGGGTTTAAAAAAGGCCTGGATGCGTGTGCGGTCTTGAGGGGAGAGCTCTTTGAGGATTCGAGG
>JBKCVM010000075.1:0-4880 GCA_046317855.1 Oligoflexia bacterium | reverse complement strand
GCGCTGGATTGGGCAAGAAAAAAGGGCTCCCAAAATCTCTGGAAGCCCTTCTGTCGGAATTGGTTGCGGGGGGGGGATTTGAACCCCCGACCTTTGGGTTATGAGCCCAACGAGCTACCGGGCTGCTCCACCCCGCGACATTACAAGTGTCGACAGGGTCGGAGGAATATCGGGATCCCAGGGTGGCGTCAACCCTAAAGCCTTGAAATAAGGCGCAACAGCATGAAAACTTTCGGTCGTGACCATCAAAATAAAACTCTTGGATCTCAAAAGCCTTCTGGCTCGGAGGTGGGTGCGTGTTGGGCTGGTTCTTACCCTCATTCTGGGGGCTTCTGGTGTTTTAGCCGCCCGTCTCTTTCCGCTTCAAATCAGAGATTGGCGGGAGGCAAGACGCGCTCGTGAGCTCGGACTGGTGGCGATTCGTTCTTCCAATGGCTTGGCAGGCCAAAGTCTTGGGGCTGCGGGCCAAGGCGTGAGATCCAGTTGCCTCGTGTTGGTGCACGGAGCAGGGGATTCGGCTTCAACCTGGCATCGGCTGGTCGCCCAGTTCCAAGAAAAAACAAAATCTGCGTTTTATCCCGAGCGGCTGCAAATCGTGGCCTGGGAACTTCCAGGGCATGGAAAATCAGAGAGAACTCCAGACACCGATGAAGGAATGGCTAGGCTGAGGCCGCAGCGGATGGCGCAAGCGTTGTTTCAAGCAACGCAAGAACTGGGGTGCACTGAGAAGTCCATCTGGATGGGAAATAGTTTGGGGGGCTGGGTAGCCGCATGGGTAGGGGTCGAGAATCCGGAGCACGTCCGGGGTCTTATTTTGCTTGGTCCTGCAGGACTTGAAGCGCAGGCTGCAAAAAGTTTGGGACTCGACGAGCCCACTGTGGAGTCGCTTAAAGAATTTAGAAAACGCGCGTACGCTCAGGTCGGTGAAGAGTTGCCCGATTGGGTTTGGCGCGCGGCAGTCGAGCGTGTGCGTGCAAGCTCGCTGAAGCGAGTGCGAGCTGCGGTAAAGCCTGAGGACTACCTCGATTCAAGATTAGGGAGCGTCAAAGTTCCTGTGATTGTGATCTGGGGAAAACAAGATCGAGTGCTTCCTCTTTCTGACGGTCTTGGGTGGAAAAGCCTGGCGCCTGAGTCGATGTCGAGCTTTAGAGAGATCGATCAATGCGGACATCTGCCGCAAAAGGAGTGCCCTGAGGCTCCGCTCACTGCAGTGCGGGACATTTTGCAGTTTGGAATGTTTTGAGTACTCAGACGCGACATTCTGTCTCATTTGGGACAGTTTGGGACTTTGTACCGGGTTGGGCTTTTGTTTAAATCCTTTGTTTTCAATATTTTGAGTTAGGCACGGACGTTGCTCAGGGCATCAGATATCCATGGAAGCTCTGGCAGAAGCCCCAGCATGCAGTCCTGCTCTTCTCTGCCTGCATTGCCAGTCTCCGGTGCCGGCGCGGTCGCGTTTGCAGTTTTGCTGTGCGGGCTGTCACAGCGTCCACTCGATCCTGGCTTCCACCGGGCTTCAGGGCTTTTACTCCATCCTTCAAAAAACAGGTGAGCGCGCTAGGCCCGTGCTGCAGTCGTCCTCGAACTTTGCATGGCTGGACCTGCCCGAGACCCGCAAGGACTCCGAGTCAGACCACCGCATGCGTTTTTATCTTGAGGGCGTTCATTGTGCCGCCTGCGTGTGGCTGGTTGAAAAGCTCCCTGAGTTGGTTCCTGGAGTGCAGTCCGTGAGGCTCGATCTCGGCACGGCCGTTGCCACGGTCGAGCTTGCTGAGAAAGGAAAGTACTCCGATGCCGCCCGGGGCCTGCAGCAGATTGGATATCGCCCGCACGCGATTCGCGAGTCCGAGCAGGAAAGGCTCGAGCGAATCGAAGATCAAAGCCTGCTTCTCAGGCTGGGAGTCGCAGCAGCTGCCGCCGGCAACATCATGCTCATGGCCATTTCGTTGTATGCCGGAGCGGATGGCGCTTTTGCCCGTACCTTTGAGTGGGTGAGCTTTGCGCTGAGCCTGCCCGTGATGTTTTACAGCGCGGCTCCTTTTTACAAATCGACTTGGGATGCACTCAAAGCGCGCCAGCTTTCAATCGATGTACCGGTGGCGCTCGGGCTTCAAGTCTCGTTCTGGGTGAGCGTTGCCAATCTCTGGATGGGAAATGGCCGCATCTACTTTGATTCGGTGACGGCTTTGGTGTTCCTGCTGCTTTCGAGCCGCTATCTGCTGAGGCGCGTGCAGCGCACGGCCCTCAAGGCTTCGAGCCTGGCTGAGTTTTTGATGCCAGCCCTGGCGCGCAGGCATGACGGACTGGGGGGTGTTTCCGAGGTGTCGATCTCTGAGCTGAAAGTCGGAGACGAGCTTGAAGTGTTGCCGGGAGATTTGTTTCCTGCCGACGGAGAAGTGATCTCTGGCCGGAGTTCCGTCAATGCGGCACTTCTTACCGGCGAAAGCCGCCCTGAGGCCATCGGGCAGGGGGCTCAGGTTTTTGCCGGAACCCAGAATGGCGAGGGCGTGGTGATGATGCGGGTGCGAAGTATGGGGAGCGACTCGCGCGTCGGAAAAATTCTGGGTCTCGTTCGAGAAAGCCAGCTTGCGCGCGCGCCAATCGTTGCGTTTTCAGATCGCGTGTCACGCGGGTTCATCGCAGCAACGCTCATGCTCCTACCGATTGTCGTACTGGGGGCCTGGAGCCTAGGCTGGCAGGAGGCGCTTGATCGCGCGCTTGCGCTGGCACTCGTGACCTGTCCCTGTGCCTTTGCGCTCGCAACACCTCTTACTTTTGCCTCGGCACTGGGCCGCGCTGCGCGGGCCGGCATCCTCGTCAAGGGTGCCGAGGTGCTCGAGCGGCTCTCCAGGGTCGGTACCGTTTTTTTTGACAAGACGGGAACCCTCACTCAGGGAAGCTTTGAAGTGCTCTCGAGTGTCGTCGACTCCCAGTGTGAGTTTGATGCCGGCGCGCTCATTCTTGCGATAGAAAAACACTCCCGCCACCCCGTGGCCCGCGCCCTCAGGGCCTATTTTTCTGAGCAAGGCGCAAGCGAGCTTGAGGGCGTCACCGAGATCCGCGAAATCGCAGGCAAGGGAGTCAGCGCCTCGTTTGGCGGCAGGCAGTACTTTATCGGTGCCTCGCCCTCCGAAGATTCATTTTCGCGCGTCTCGCTTTTTGAAGACTGCAGGCTCGTTGCCACCTTTACTCTGGGGGATCCCGTCAGGAGTGACGCGGCAGCCGTGGTGGGTGAGTTTGCCCGGCTCGGAGTGGAGGCGCGCCTGCTTTCGGGTGATTCCGAAGGTCCGGTTCGGGCCGTGGCGGCACAGGTCGGAATCCCGGAGCAACGCGCGATGTTCGCCGTGAGTCCGGAACAAAAGCAGGCTGCACTCAAGTCCACGCCCGATAGCCTGATGGCGGGCGATGGCGCCAATGATGCCGTGGCGCTCGTCGAGGCTTCGGTGGGAGTAGCGGTGCAGGGGGGGCTTGAGGCGGCGGTGCGAGCTTCGGATGTCTACCTTTCGCGCCCCGGAATTGCGCAGGTGCCCCGACTGATCGAGCTTGGGCGCGAGACGTTGAAAGTGGTCCGACGAAACTTTGCGGTCTCGCTCATTTATAATGCAGTGGCCGCAACCGGCGCAGTACTTGGGCTGATTGATCCCTTGTTTGCAGCCCTCTTGATGCCTGCAAGCGCGCTTGCTGTTTTTGCGTCGGCAAGAATGGGCACCCGCAGGCTTAGGGAGGTGCTCTCATGAATATTGTTTTTCTGCTGATGCCGCTTGCGCTGCTTTTGGGTGGAGCTTTTCTGGCGGCATTTGCATGGACCGTAAAAAAGGGCCAGTACGACGACTTAGAGACTCCGGCCCACCGAATTTTGTTCGATGACTCTTTGGAGGACGAAAGGACATGAACCAGATGGAACACGCTCAACCCCAGGCTCGACTCGAAAAATTCCAGTACGACGACGGAATCGTGAGGAGCTTTGTGATCGTTACGATGGTTTGGGCTTTCGTAGCTCTACTGCTCGGCGTGCTGGTTGCTTTTCAGTTGTCGGACTGGAGGCTCAATTTTAACACTTCGTTTTTGACCTTTGGAAGGCTGAGACCGCTGCATACCAACGCTGCTATTTTTGCATTCGGTGGAAATGCAATTTTTGCGGGCATTTATTACTCCACGCAGCGTTTACTCAAAGCACGTATGTTTTCAGATACTTTGAGCCGCATGCATTTTTGGGGCTGGCAGCTTGTCATCCTTGCTGCAGCCATCACACTCCCTCTGGGGATCACCGTGAGCAAGGAGTTCGCCGAGCTCGAGTGGCCGATTGATCTACTGATCACTTTTGTGTGGGTGATCTTTGGAGTGAATTTTTTTGGTACGATCGCAAAGCGGCGTGAAAAGCACATGTACGTGGCGATCTGGTTTTATATCGCCACGATCATCACGGTTGCTCTTCTGCATGTAGTTAACTCGATCAACCTTCCTGTGACATTTTGGAAAAGTTACCCAGTGTTCTCCGGTGCGCAGGATGCGCTCGTGCAGTGGTGGTACGGCCACAATGCGGTAGCGTTCTTTTTGACGACTCCGTTTTTGGGGCTGATGTATTACTACCTTCCCAAGGCTGCCAATCGACCGGTCTACAGCTACAGACTTTCGATCGTGCACTTTTGGTCGCTGGTGTTCATCTACATTTGGGCCGGACCGCACCATCTTTTGTACACCGCATTGCCGGAGTGGGCGCAGACTCTCGGGATGATCTTTTCGGTCATGCTCATCGCGCCAAGCTGGGGCGGCATGATCAACGGCCTGCTGACCCTCAGAGGTGCTTGGGACCGTGTGAGGGCCGAGCCTATCCTCAAGATGTTCGTCGCCGCAGTGACCTTTTATGGCATGGCCACGTT
>JBKCVM010000074.1:0-6058 GCA_046317855.1 Oligoflexia bacterium | reverse complement strand
GCCTATGCTCGCTTGGCAGAGCCCACTCTGGTTCTAGGGCGCATGGCTGCCTGGGGTGCTGTGGCAGGCGCTGGTACCGGAGTGCTCATGTGGCCGCTTACTGGCCAAGTGAGAACTGTTGCAGTGGGTGCCTCCGTGGGGCTGTATCTCGGTCTTGTTTACGGAGCCTATTTTGCCTTTGATCCTGATCGTCGACTTCAGAGTGAGGAGCTTCAAGGCGCTTCGGTTTCTTTAGCGTTTGAGGCTCAAAATCAGAGAGCCGCATTGGCGCTTGGCCAAACGGCTCCCTGGGTGAACTGGACGATTCGCTTTTGATAGGCTTTATACTTCAGTTATCAAAGCTGCTGATTGCGCGCTCTTCGGTGTCAAAAATTTCAAAATCCGAGTTTTCGTCAAAAGCTTTGATCACTTTCTGAAATTCACTTCGCACGTGGCAGTATCGGGGCTTCAGTTCAGAGCGGCTATTAAAGTCCTTGAGAGTCTGAACGAGATTGGAGATGCCGCTTGAGCCAACGAATTCAAGATTCTTTAGATTGAAAATAACCTTGTTAGGAGCGCTATCGGTTTTATTTCTTGAGATTTTCATGAGCTCCTCTCTGAGAGGAACTTGCGTTTCATAATCGATTTTGCCGTCGATCGAGACAACGACTGTGTTGCCTGATTTACGAATGTGAGTTTTCATGTTTTTTGATTCTCCAATCCCTGCATTTATGATGAAAGCCTCGAACATGGACGCCAAGAGGCAAAAACTGCCGGCGACCCTCTTTATGGTCGCTACACCCATTGGCAATCTTTCGGACGTCTCGGCACGTTGCCGTGAGGTCCTTTCTCTTGCAGACTGGGTAGCGTGTGAAGATACCAGGCGCACCGCCCAGCTCTATTCTGCGCTGGGTCTGGTTCAGCCCAGGCTCAAGCGCTTTGATGCGCATACGGATCCCGCCCAGATCCGGCGATGGGCTGTTGAAATGATTGAAAATCATCAGAAGGTGGCTTGCGTCACGGATGCCGGCACCCCAGGAGTAAGCGATCCAGGTGCTCTTTTTGTTCAAGAAGCTTTGAGAGCATCTGAAGAAAAAATTCGGGTTGTCCCCATTCCTGGGCCCTCATGCTGGACTGCGTTAGTCAGCATCAGCGGTTGGCCAGAGGTAAAGTCCTGGAGGTGTGGGGGGTTTTTTCCAAGAAAATCAACTGAGCGCCGGTCGCTCTGGCTGTCTTTAAAGTCGCAGGCGCAGTCGAGGGAATTGGGCGAGGAGGCTTGGCTCTGGCTTGAGAGTCCCGAGAGGGTTTTGAGTTCGCTTGGTGACCTTCAAGATTTGGCCTACGAATCAGAGTGGCTTGTGGCAAAAGAGTTAACTAAAATTCACGAACGGGTCTTTCGGGGAAATTTTGAGTCCGTTTATGCTGAGATCCGCGACCATCTAGAGTCACAAGGGGCTTTGGGGGAGTGGTGCTTTGCCGTAAGATTTCCCAGAGTTGTCCCAGGTTCTTCGAGAGGCCTATCAAAACCTGACGAAGCGTCTTCTTTGGAGTCTGGTTTAGAGTCTGGTTTGGATTCTGTTCTCGAGTGCTTGCTCGATGCGGGGATTAAAACCTCAGAGATTGCCCGAATCGTGAGTCATCGAATCGCTATTTCGCGGGAGCAGGCTTATTCACGCGTTCTAGAGCTAAAAAAAGTTCATCAAAAAATTTAGAACAGGGGTTGACCCGTCTGAAATGCCCCGTACACTCATGAATGTGGTTGTGGTTTGAATCCAGGGACGGATTCATCGGGAGAAAAAATCTCAATTCTCGTGGGCCTCAGAGGCGTCAGGATGACTCTCCTCTGGGGCTTTTTTCTTTTTTAAAATCGGCCTTCTGGCGTTAAGTTCGGCGCAGTATGGCATGGTTTGATGATCTTAAGACGCCGCGGATCAAGTCTGCGAATTTGCAGGATTCTGAGAGAGCCTCCCGGGTGCCCGATGGGCTTTGGGTCAAATGCCCCTCCTGTGGTGAAATTCTTCAAAATAAGACACTAAAAGAAAATCTTAGCGTTTGTCCGGAGTGTTCGCATCATTTTCGAATGACTGCGGCTGAGCGCATCGCCCTGCTCTGTGATGTTGAAGAAACGGGACCTGCATTTGAAGAGTACGGCGCAGAGCTTGCCTCCAGTGATCCGCTGCAGTTTGATGACACTAAATCTTATCCGCAACGTTTGCGGGCAGCTGCAACGTCTACAGGCCTCCGAGACGCCTTTGTTTCGGGTAAGGCAAGGTTGGGGGGGCTTTCGTACCACCTGGGTGTTTTTGAATTTAAGTTCATGGGCGGGAGCATGGGGTCTGTCGTGGGTGAAAAAGTAGCGCTCGTCTACGAAGGCGCACTGAGGGACAGGCTCCCTGCAGTCGTGGTTTCGGCCTCGGGAGGGGCTCGCATGCAGGAGGGAATTCTTTCTTTAATGCAGATGGCAAAGACGAGCGGGCTCATTGAAAAAATGCGTAAGCAAGGAATTCCTTACATCTCTCTTTTGACTGATCCTACGACGGGCGGCGTGGCTGCCTCCTTTGCTATGCTGGGGGATGTGATTTTGGCTGAGCCCAAAGCGCTTATCGGATTTGCGGGTCCTCGTGTGATTGAGCAAACGATCCGTCAGTCGCTTCCCGAAGGGTTTCAGCGCAGTGAGTTTTTGCTTCAGCATGGGTTTGTTGACCGCATTGTTGAGCGCAGAAACCTGGCCTCGGAGCTCCGAACATGGATGCTTCGATTGGGACACTCGACGTGCGACTTCTCTGCAAAAGTATTGCGCTAGTTGCTTTTTTTCTTGGGGTGACTGGGTTTGCGCTATTTGTGCCGCGACCTGGGGTTGCTTTTGCTCAAGGGGGCGAAGGCCCCCTCCATTGGTCCGCCAAAAAGCAGGTTTGGGACCGTAAGAATCAAGTCGTAGTACTCAGTGGCAGTGCCGTGCTTTCGCAAAGAGGCGAGCAAATGCTGGCTGATTTTATGCGGATCGATTTGAAGGCCCGCACTGTGTCAGCGCAAGGAAATTGCGTTTACTTGGCGCGTGACATGATCATGCAAAGTCAGTCGATGCTTTTCAATTTAGACACCCGCACAGGGTCTGTTTTTGGGGGTCGCATCTCGACTGAGAGCTTTACTCTTGCGGGAGAAAAAATCAGTAGATTAGGAGAGGGGCGTTTCTCCGCCCTCAATGCCGAGTACACGACTTGTAAAGACTGTCCGCAGAGCTGGAGCTTTTACGGCCAAGAAGTTGATCTGACCTTTGGCTCTTACGGAAAAATGAAGAACGTTCGCGGCAAAGTAGGCGACGTTCCGATCACTTGGTTTCCGTACCTGATTTTTCCTCTTAAAACAGAGCGCCAAACAGGCCTTCTTTTTCCGCGCTTCAGATTCTCCGGAAGTGATGGTCTTGCTTTCGTGCAGTCCTTTTTTTGGGCCATCAGCCGGAGCGTGGATATGACCATCGGCGCGGGAACTTACTCGGCCAGAGGGCCTCGTGTGGAGCTAGAGGCGAGAGCAGCCTTTAAAGAGGGATCCGCGACCGCCAATCTTTTTCTGCAGCGGGATCAGACCTATAAGCCATTATTTATTGATTTGAACACCGGAGCTACAACTCAGCTTGACCCACAACCCAATCGCTGGGGGCTGCTGATCGGTCAGAGACAAAAGTTCTCTGATCTTTGGGTTCAAACCCTGCAGATCGAAGAAGTGAGCGATGCAAACTATCCTTCTGACCTTGGAGACATCTCCTCCAGAAGAGAAGCCGTGATGACTTCTTCATTCTCGATGACTCGCACCACTCCCTACAGCAGTGCTGTGCTTTCGCTTCGGAGGTTTCGAAACCGCTTGGGCCCCGATCCCTTAAAGTGGGATGGGCAAGTGGTGCAGTTGCTCCCCTCGCTTTCATTGGCATCCAATGAGAGACCCTGGATTAAGGGCTTTCATGGAGGAATATCCGCTAATTTTAGCCGCTTTGATCGACTTCAGGGAGCATTTGACTCAGACGGAGTCGGTGAACTCATTGGGGCGGCTCCAGCAGGACTCAGGGTGGGGGGCGCACCTCTGCTTGGACGCGATCCCATTCGAAAAGCAAGTCGACTCACCGTGACTCCATCGATATTCACGGATTGGACCCCTGTGGATGGACTTGCTTTGATCCCGTCAGCAAAGTACCGAGCTTCATTATACAGCTTTGATCGGGCCAATACGGGGGTTCCTGTTCTTTCTCGCGGCTATCTCCTGACTCAGCTTGAGGCCAGCACTGAGATCGGACGAACGTTTGAAGGCGCGCGCCAGGGGAGTTCGTTTAGGCACACGATTCGGCCGATGTTGACCTACTCTTTGATTCCGCTCATTCAAGAGGATCTTGAGCACCCATTTGTACGTCAGATGAACTATGCCCGAGATAATGGCTTCTCAGGCTACAATTTTGACAACTACGACATCATCCCTCGCGATTCGACGCGTTCCTACAACAACTACTTTCTTCCCCTCGGAAATTCATTGTCATTGGGTTTAGTGAGCCAGCTCTACCGCAAGGATGCCGGGACTCCCAGCAGGCGCCAGCTAGAGTTTGCAGCGAGTCAGACGATTGATTTTAGAGAATTGAGCCTAGAGCCCGGAGTTCGGCAGCCATTGTCGCGTTTTGCTAGTTCACTTACAGGGGACTTTGGTCCTCTCTCAGGGAGTGTTTTTTACTTTTATTACCCCTACGCATCTCCGGATCCGCCTAGTAATCGAAACAAAGTAAGCACCTCTTTGGCTTATGTTTTTTCGCGAGCCACTCGTCAGCGTGTTCTGGAGTACGAGCGGAGCGTAGGCGTGGGGTATCAATATGATCGACTGGACGGTATCAATCGCGTCAAAGTTCTCACGGGGAGGCTTAAGTTCTCTATCACCGACTCGATCCTGCCTTTTGGCGGGATTGACTATAATCTCGCCAGCGGACCCTTAGAAGAAGCCAGGATTCAGCGTGTTAACGCAGGTCTCACGTTTCAAAGTGTTTCACAGTGTTGGAAGGCAACGATCAACTTTTCTCAAACCCTAGAACGCCCCGGCACCAACTTAGATTTTGAACTGGGTCTCAATTTGGCAGGAGATGGCTTTGGAGGAAGCGGATTTCCCGGCGGCTTCTGAGCTGCTAAACTCAGAGTCTATGCCGCTCCCATCGCAGATCCCTTCGTATTTGGCTTGTGCTCTTCCAGCTCTTTCGGCCGTTGCATCGGTCAACCGCGCTGTCCTCGAGCGACTGACCCAAAAACTTGTGGAGCAAGTGGCTGACGGAAAATTCCTCTTGGTGGCCGGAAGCGGGCACTCCGCCATTTTTGCGATGGAGCTTTACCATCGCGCCGGAGGCGCTTCGTTTGTTTTACCGGTCGTGGATGAGCAAGTGCTTCCTCTTTTTGGGCCGTCTCGAGCAAGGCAGGCAGAACGAAGGCCAGATTCTCTTTTGGGTGCACTCAACCGAATGAAGCCCAGGCCAGGTGAGATGATTTGGATTTGTTCTCAGTCCGGAATCAATCCCTCTATTGTTGAGCTCGCTCTCGAGTCAAAAAAGCTTGGGCTCTTCACAGTAGCCTTCACTTCAAAAACTCATAGTGCTGCGGTCTCTTCTCGGCATGTGAGCGGAAGTCGTTTAATGGAAGTGTGCGATGAGGTGGTGGATTTGGGTGGTGTGCTTGGCGATGCGCTCCTTGGGTTCGGTTCTGATCAAAACGCTGGGGCTGTTGGGCCGTTTTCGACCCTCTCTGCACTAGGGCAGGCTCATGAAATCCTCTCAGCCGCATGCATTGAGCTTGAAGCTCGCGGCGTACGTTGCGTGTATAGCAGCGTCAACACTCCTGGAGGAGAGGAGAAAAATCGCTTTTTAGAGCAGGCAGCCTCAGCTCGTGATGATCGGCTTTTGACGCCATCTCAGTCCGCTTCAGGCTAAGCAAAAACTGCCCATTTCTGCAGAGGTTTGCGAGGTTTAAAATAGTGGAGATGTCAAAAGTGAAATCCAAAAGACGTCGGATGCCCCGTGTACTCTTGAGCAATGATGACGGAGTGCATGCGCCTGGGCTCAGGG
>JBKCVM010000073.1:0-3292 GCA_046317855.1 Oligoflexia bacterium | reverse complement strand
GCCGGCATGGCGCGGCTCATGGCACCGGCCAGCCCAGTAGAAAGGGCCAGCCCGCAAACAGAAGCGCTTGCAGCAAGGAGGGTGAGCTCACTGGTGAGCGAGGTTTGAAGGGTCCGTTGACTCATCCCGAGAAGCCGAATGAGTTGAAGTTCAGGTAAACGCTCTGAAGCTCTGAGAGTGGCAATGCCAAATACTGCAATTGCACCGGCAAGGGCGGAGAAAAGTGCCATCACTGCAAGAGCCTGACTGATTTGGGTGAAGCCCTCCAGCAGGGTTTGCATGAGGCGAGTGACATCGATTGTCGAGACGTTAGCAAATTTTTCAAAAATGCCGCGCTGAAAAGACTCGCGCTCTCGCAGGGGCATGGAGGGCAGGGATGCAAGAAAGCTCTTTGGTGCATCCCTGAGTGCTCGAGGTTCAAAGACGATGAAAAAATTGGGCTGAAAGCTCGTCCATTGTACTGATCGGATGGCTACGACTTGGGCCAAAATGGGCACCCCTTGAATATCAAACTCAAGTTGGTCGCCCAGGCGGATTCCAAGGCGCTGGGCAAATCGTTTCTCGATTGAAACAGCCTCTGGAGAGGAGGGCGGTCGATCGGCAAGCTCGCTAAAAAGTTGGCCCTCCACTAGCGTTTCAGAGGGAGTGAGCTCGGAGCGGTAGGTGAGATTGAAGCCTCGGTTTCTAAAGCGAGCTTCACGCTCCTCTTCGCGAGTTTTGGTTGCTGTGGAGAGTTTCTCAAACGGAGTGCCATTGACCGCCAGGAGTCTTCCGCGGATCATGGGGGTCACGAATTGGAGTTGGCTGTTTTGATGGTGCACCCATTCTTTCATGGGCTCCAGCTGCTCGTCTTGGATGTCGAATAAGAAAAGGCTCGGCACCGGTCCCGCCCCGCGCGGATCAGCGAGTTGAACGCTCAAGCTGGACTGCAAAAGAGGGATAAGCGAGATCAGCATTGCGCCGAGCGTGAAGGTGCTCCAGAGCAAAAGCGAGCTTGCCTTGAGACGCGAAAGTGCCAGCAGCGCCAGCTTTTGTGCTGGCACGCGTACGGAGGGTGCAGATTTTTCGAGAACTCGGAGTACGAGCCATCCGATTGCCATGGCAATCGCTGAGGAGGCGATGAGTCCAGCCATGAAAATCCCTCCCACGCGCCAGGAGTGGGCCACCCAGCGTGAGAATACCCACAGAACGCCCACTAAAAGAGCAAGATCAAGCCTTCTCAGTCCAGGTCTTTGAGCAAGCACCGCGGGGTTCTTTAAAAGCTCCATCAAGCTCTGTCGCTTTAAAAACCCAAGAGAAGGGTACAGTGCAAAGCCGAGGGTCGCCAGCGCAAGCGTCAGGGCCTGCAGGGCAGTGGGCGAGAGTAGAATCGTTCCTGCACCTGCAGAGAGTCTGCCTTCCATGAAAAGAAACTTTGAAAGATGCGGTGCCGCGCTGATCCAAATGAGTTCAGCTGCGGCAAGCGAGGCTGCGGTGGCCCCCAATGCTAGAGTGAACGCGAGCTTCCAGAAAGGCAGGTCGGGCGAGTAGCGGCCGGGCGCGAGCACTCGGAGAATGGCCCAATTTTGCGCATTCTGTTGCACGAGCCTCCGGAGAAGCCAATAGCACCCCAGAAAGGCAAGGATCAGGCCGACCAGAGAGGTAAGTCCCAAAAAATCTCCCACTTGAGAAAGGAGTCGTCCTTCGTCAGCCGCCGCATCTCGCGGGATTTTGATCTGAATGCCAGGATCTGTGACCGACTGATCGAGCCTAGCCGCGAGCGCCTCGAGCTTGCCGGCGGCGGGTGTGTCTTTGAGTGCAAAAAGCTTGCGAATGGTCAGTGTCGTTCCTTGGCGCAAGAGCCCAGTCGCAGGGAGTTCGGATCTTTGGAGGATCAATCGCGGTGCCATGGCCCCGCCTCGTAAGCTCCGACTGGTGTCGCGCGCAATCGATCCAGCCCAAATGAAAGTCTTTTCTCCCACTCGAATTTTGGAGTGGCCAGGTTGAAGATTCCACCTCAGTGCGAGCGCCGGATCTCCATGCACGCATGCTGGCTTACTCGGGCCTGTTGGACACTGAGTAGTTTCTTCAAATTCGAGTACACCGAGGAGAGGGTATTTGGGCTCCACAACGTGGAGCTCCACGAGTTGTGGGGTGCTTGCGCCGCCGCGCTCTGGAATGTGAGCCGCCATGGTGAATAGCTCGAGCGTCTCAGTCTCGCGCACTGGCCCAAGAACTGCCTTTTGGAGTTCCGTGCGGACTTTGTCCAGCTCTGCGGATTGAATCCATCTGCGTGACGATAGGGCAAGGTCTGCTCCCAAGAGATCTCTTGAGCGAGCGAGCAGAGCGGTTTGAATAGCGTTCTCGAGCGTGGAGAGCAGGATGAACGAAAGCAGTCCCGCAGAGAGCGTCAATAAAAGTGCCAGCGAGCGGACCCGCATCACTAAGGCTCCTCGCGTAAGGTCCGGCCTTCGAGTCGAAGTCGGCGATCGCAGCGTCGGGCCAGCTCCTCGTTGTGAGTGACGAGCACGAGTGCGCCCACAAGGTGTGACCGTGGAAGCTGGATGAGGAGCTCAAAAACCTGCTCAGCCGTCATTGGATCCAGGTTCCCGGTGGGTTCATCTGCAAGGAGAAGCTCCGGGCTCACCACTAGAGCTCGCGCAATGGCGACGCGCTGGCATTCGCCTCCACTGAGCATGCGGGGAAAGTGATCTAGCCTGTCTTTTAAACCTAACTTTTCAAGGGCCTGAAATGCCAGGGCACTCGCTTCTTGAGACGACTTGCCCTGAAGCTCCAAAGGTAAACTCACATTTTCAAGCGCCGTCAGGTGCGGAATCAAAAGAAACTGTTGAAACACGAGCGCAACCGTTTTGGGTCTGAGTCGGGAGAGTTGGCGCTCCGAGAGCTGAGAAATGACTTGTCCCCTCCACTTCACGACACCTGAGCTGGGTCGTTGCAGGCCTGCCATTAAAGAAAGAAGCGTGGATTTGCCGCTTCCTGACGGGCCCAGAATCGCGACCCGCTCACCCGGGTAAACCGAAAGCTCAAGATCCTTGAGGATTTCGAGGCTGCCATTTGCCAGCAGGTTGGGAGAGGGACCGCAAAAGGCGTGCGAAATTTTTTTGAGTTCTAACAGCGGGTGAGCTTCACGAGGTGCGTTCATGACTGAGGGGGTTGACGCTCTTTGAGCCATTTTCTCACGTAAGGAATCACGAGCTTTGCCATGACTTGATGCCCTTTTTCGTTGGGGTGGATCGTGTCTTCTTGATTCATTTCGCGTACGCCGCCTACGCCCTCGAGCAGGAATGGACTC
>JBKCVM010000072.1:0-15406 GCA_046317855.1 Oligoflexia bacterium | reverse complement strand
GTCGAGAACCCCACAAATCGTCGTCAATACTTTTTGAAGTGGTTCGCGATTGATCTAAGAGACCAAAGTTCTCACGCTCGATATTTCGCGCCCCTCCCTCGAGACACGCACTCAAGAGAGCCTCAGGCTTTGCGGCTTGAGACTCTGCTTTTCGTGAAGTCAGACCGCGAAAAGTAAAGTCCTCTGTCTCATCACTAAACGAAGTGGAGCCCTGAATTGCGGTGGTTCCTCCCGCAAGCGCCTTGATCTCAGAGTACCGAATAGCCGTGCAACGTGCCTGAGCTTCACACTCCAGATTTCCGTTACACTCCGGATGATCGCGATACACTTCAGCGTAAACTTTTTTTACGCCCCGAGTGTAAACCGACTCTTCGGGCCACTCGTAGCGGTTGGAGTAGCGCGCCTTGGGGGCTTTCCAAAGCGGGAGCGAGTTGTACTTGATGTGGTTGTGGGTATCGATAAGCCCCGGATAGATTAATCCTTCGCTCAGATACACGGTTGAAAGTGCGCGTCTTGCGGATGCCGCCTCTTTTGAGCGTGAACGCAGCACCGAAGTAATCACACCGTTTTCAATCGTAATCAGGCTCTCTTGTGCCTCACCCAACTCAACGTCCACCACCCGGCCTTCTATTCCGTAAGGCGCCGGCGCAGGAGATCCAGAAAAAGACTCAGAGACAGACGCAGGCCGACGACTTGAACTCGACACCCAAGACAAACCGGGCGTCCCACCCCAGTCCGTTCCTTCACGCCAATCTTGGGGCTCAAGATAAGGAGAAGGAAATCCGTGATAACTCACACTCTCCTGGGTCTCCGTTTGCGAAGACGCAGTGCGCCCCGTCACCACGGTGTATGACATCTGACGAAGCTGCCGTTCGGACTCAAGACGGGTCCTTGGAGAAAGTGAAACTCGCTCGACCGAAAATCCAGCCTCTAACTCAGGCTGCGGGTACTCAAACCGATCGATGACCGTAAATCCATCCAACCCATAAAGAGTGACGCGACTCCACGGCTCAATCCCCCGAGCACCGCCCACCCCTTTTGAAGCAAAGCCTCCGGTCGTGAGAAGTAAGGGCAGCTCGTCCTCTTCAGGAAGACGTCCGTTACGCTTTTGGAACTCACTCCTGAATCGTTGAAAGTAGTGTTCAGTTCTAAACTTTCGACCGACCACGAGCGCAAATTTTCCAGGCTCTAAAACTGTGGCTCTGGGCTCGTACAGCGGCTCGCCCACCTCTTGACCTTCTCGCGGTGGACGATACCCCACTAGCTCTTGAGTGATTCCGCCGGCCTGAGCATTTCGGACCTTTTCACCTAAACTGAGCGGAAAATAGGCAGTAGAAATCCTAAACCCCAAAAGAGTGAGCGGCATGCGCCCAAAATTATAGAGCTCTACATACTGGCCTGCATCTAGATCAGCGCTCGACGTCGCGTGAACTTCTGAGATCAGTACACTTGCCTTGCGGTAATCATGGAAGACTTTTTCTTGGGGAGAAGCCAGGACCCGTTCGTTGGGGGTAGTGAAGAAGCGAGTCGGCATCAGGTATTGGTCGCGAATGAACCTACCCATTGCCGCGCTTTTAATGATGAGAGTGACCTCATCATTCCCAGTGTCGGCGCTCTGACTAAAATTGTGCGACCCCACGATCAGCGTCTCACCGTCAATGAGGAACAACTTATTGTGGAGCTCTCCGTTTGCCGTATTTCGAAGCATCGGGACTCCCGCCGCCACCAATCGATCCCAAGGAGCCGAACCACCTACGTTTTTGTTGCCAAAAATCCCCAGCATCTTGACCTTGCGGACACTCCCCCCCGCCGGGCCTGCCGGATACACAAAATTGAAAGTCGTCTTGAGCTTTGCTGTCTTTGGATCTTTACCGATGGTGTAATTATCCGCTTCAGGGCCGAGACTCGAAAAGAGATCGCTCACGATCTGCGACGAGTCCCCAACCGGGACGATCTCCTCGCCCTTTCTGGCCTGAAGCAGAGGCTTTTCCCAGGGCTCTGCCCGCACCAGAACAGGCATGAGGTTTTCACCCACCCCTTCACCATACTTATTAATGAGCGTACTCACGAGCATGGCGTCGCCAATGGCAAAGGTCGAAAAGAGAACTTCTTTCTTGGCTCGGTAAACTTCTTCAATAATTCGACGCAAGCTCTTGGACCTAGGAGAAACCAAAACCTGCATTCGGATCTCCTCCGAACCCGAACCCACGGTCACGGAGGGATAATCAAATTTTTCTCCTTGGGCCCGAGCCCGAGAGAGCTCCGCGTCCGAGAGGGCAACCCGTTGGCCATCGGACTCGAGCAGAGTTTTCTTGGCCACCTGGACTGCCCCGGACATGAGCTGCTCGTGATCTCGCTTTAAGATTTCTGCAAGGGCTTCTCCCCTCACCAGAACCGCAAGATCAAAATTTTCTTGCGCGCCGTGGGCCGTGACATTGTACGACCCCACCCAAGTTTGAGCGCCTGCGCCTTTTTCAAAGTCAATCACAGCGTATTTGTTGTGATTAAAGGCTTGATCACACGATTCGGTTCCGTCATCGACCAAATGTTGACTGGAGGGTTGTCCCACTCGGTCCATGGCTGCAGCCAAGCGATCGAGCTGCTCTTTGTAGCCTTTTTTGACCCTGTAGCAGCGATCGGTAGCAAGCTCGACCCGCACTCCCCTTTCAAGCGCACCAATCAAAGAATCGATAAATACCGGATCATTGATCTGAAAAAAGGCTGCACGAATCGATTGAGTTGCAGATCCCAAGGCCTCTTGCAGTCCCTCACGGAGCCCCAGCCCTCCGGGATCCGCATACGGAGGAAGACCAAAGAAAACACGGACCGGACTGTCTTCTCGGTTTTTTTGGCCCTTGCTGCGCGTGCCTTCAGCTCCGATACTTCCAAAAGCAGACTGAGACTTTAGACTAGCCGGATAAAGGCCCGACTCCAGCCAAGATCCCTGAAAGCCCTGGGCGTGCTTGGAGACATAGACTGGCGCAAGCAGCAGAAGTCCAACAAACCACACCAGCGATCGGTCCCGAGTCTTCATTCAGGCTTGCAGCTCGCCGGACTGCCCCCCCAGAGCCTCTGGGTTTTAGGATCATAAAACATGCATCCGCTGGTGCGTTTGGTGAGCTTAAAAAAGAGTCCCGGAGCCACTCGGTTTGCCCGGGAGCGGACTTCCACCATCTCGGGCCAAGTCAGCGCTTGAGCTTTTTGAAAATGAATAGAGAGCGAGCCATTGCTCAAATTGGAGTACGAAGCCGTAAGCGTCGGATCCGGCTGATCGTCTGGGGTGCGACCCCAGCTCCACAGATTCTCCATCTCGCCGTAGAACTTCTCGATCATTTCGGGATGTTGGCGCCCTCCATAACGGACCATATTGTCAAACTGATTGTGCTCAGCCGTTTCTGACAAATTGTAGCTTCCCGTGAGGAGCGTCGCAGACTTCACTGTTTCAGGTTTTGAAGGATCGTAGTCAAACAAACAGTATTTGTGATGATTGAGAAGCCAATAGGCTGGATGGGGATAGTAACTGTAGAATTTGACCCTTACCGGTGGCACCTTTCCGGCATTTCCTGGCAGCTTTTGCCACTGGTCGACAAACCGTGGGGTCATTTCAATATCATTCGGCTTCACCCTCGAAACGAACTCCTGATTGTCGACATTGAGCCTGACCTTGACACCTCGAGATGCAGCCCGAACCAGCGCCTGAGAAATCTCCTCAATGTTAAAATGATTGAAAGCGCAGTCTACCGAGGACTGAGCCGCATCGATGTGCTCAATGAACAGATCTCTAATCACCCAGGTCTGCTTTCCGTCAGGCCCGAGCCTGTCTCTCATCGAAAAATAACGCCCTTTTTCTGCGTTCTTTGATCCTTTTGCATTGGGGACGAGAACCGTATTCATCGAGCTCGAAAAGAAGAGAGGATCGAAGTTTGCCTCTACCTCTGGAATCGAAAGTACGTCTTCTGCAGTGGCCATCTTTTCGCCACTCACACCACTCACAAAATCATCAGCAGTATCCCAGATCCAAGCAAACTCTCGCCTGTACTGACGAGCCAAGTGCCGTTCTGCATTTACCTGAACCACAAAGTTTTCACTGTACTTGGTTGCTGCGCCTCGAGAAAAATTTGCACTCGAATTGACGATGGTTGCGTCTTCAGGGTCTTTGCTTTGAGTGATGTAGATGAATTTTTCGTGCATGTTGCGCGAGGCAACTTTGAATTCGATCCCCAGTTTTTCAAGATTCACAACCTGGGGAGAGACCTTTTCTTCGAGATCAGGATGGAGCACCACTCTCACTTTGGCCCCATTTTTTGCGGCCGCAGCAAGCGCATCGCCAAACTCTGCGTCGCTCCAACTATAGACCGTGACTTTGACTTCGTGGCGGGCCTGAGCAATCAGCGAGTACATCCGCTCAAAGGCTTGCTTGCCCTGATGAGGTGAAAAATAAACTTCAGCTTCAGGTGAGCTACCCGCACCGCCCAGCTGAGCCCCAGAGTTCAGACCGCAGACTGAAAGGATTGCAAGAGCAACCGAGAAACGGACCCCAGACCCCAACTCACACCGAGAACCGAAAAGCCTGTTCATCAAGAGAAGGCTCCCTTCCTTGACGCAGGGCTTTACAGTCATGGCCCCCTCTTAGGCAATCCCCCTCCAGCTGGCCGCTTGCTCTGTGCGCAGCCTTCACAACCCGAATGACTTCTTAAGCCTCTGTTATCACAGCCAGATATCGGCAAGGGCGCCCTCAAAAGTGGGCCAGTTTTTAGCTTGTTTGCTAGAGAGTTTGCTAGAGGGTTCCCAGGTCAATCACAAAACGGTACTTCACATTCCCCCGGATCGTCCTTTCGTAAGCCTCGTTGATCTGTGTGACCGGAATCACCTCAACATCGGACAAAACTTTCTTTTTTGCGCAAAAATTGAGCATCTCTTGCGTCTCCCTGATTCCGCCAATGAGCGAGCCAGAGAGCCTCTTTCTGCCACCAATGAGCGAAAAAGCTTCGACCTGAGCAGCCTCTGGCGGCACTCCGACCACCACGAGCGAACCCTCTTTTTTTAGCAACCCTAAGTACGCATTCAGATCGTGAGGAGCCGAGACCGTGTCCAAGATAAAGTCCATTTGCCCCGCAAGCTTTTGGCAACTCGCAGCAAAACTTTCAGGATTTCCCGTCAGTACAAACTCGTGTGCACCCAGCCTTTTGGCATCCGCCTGCTTGGAGGCTGAAGTACTAAACACCGTCACTTTTGCACCCATGGCCCGAGCAATTTTGACGCCCATATGACCCAGGCCGCCCAGTCCAACAATGCCCACCCGCGATCCCTTTTTTATCGCGTGGCGCTTGAGGGGTGAATAAGTCGTGATTCCTGCACAAAGAAGCGGAGCGACGCGGGCAAGGGGCAACTTTTTATCGACCTTCAATACAAACGCTTCATCCACCACGATTTGAGAAGCATAGCCGCCAAAGGTAGGCGTTTTACGATCCATGAGCGTGCCGTTGTACGTAAATGCGGCCCCTCGGTGACAAAACTGCTCTTCGCCCTCCCAACACTCTGAGCACTTGCGGCACGAATCGACCATGCAGCCGACTCCGACATGATCACCCTTTCTAAACTTACGTACTTTTTTTCCAACCTGGGTCACGCGTCCGACAATCTCGTGGCCCGGAACCATCGGAAAGTTCGCCCCACCCCACTCGTCGCGCACCTGATGAATGTCGCTATGACAAATTCCACAATGCGTAATCTCGATCACTACATCTTTTGGTCCGGGCGTCCGGCACTCAAATTCAAAGGGTGTTAAAGCGGCGCCCGCTGAAAGTGCTGCATAGGCTTTAGTCATGACGCTTGAGTACACTCACCGCGCCTGGATTGGCAGTGAAAAAACCGCAAACACGGAGTCGTTGTTTTGTACACAAGGACATCTCACCCACTACTCTAAAAAATAGTTGGCGATGTAGTTATTCAAATCAAGAAGGGCCTTCTCACCGGAATCATTGATCGAGTTCTCGAGCACTCCCTCGATGAGGAGCATCGAGAAACCATGAATCGTGGACCACACCAACATCGCAAAAGCATCGATTGGCTTATTCTTCATGTAGCCGTGGTGCTGGCAATACGCGATGGCTCTCTCGAGGTAGCCAAAACACTCATCGCAGGCGCGCTCAAGCGTTGGGTAGTCCTTCGGGTTAGGCATAGAAGACCCGAACATGAATTTATAGAGCTCAGGATTTTTCTTGGCAAAATTCACATACCCCACACCCATGGCACGAAATCGCTCGGCAGGATCCAGCACATGACGCTCGACCTGTTGGAATACTTCACAAAGTCGAAGATGCCCGACCTCTGCGATCGCAGCAATGAGGTCTTCTTTTGACTTGAAGTGCCGATACGGCGCCATGCACGAGAGCCCAGCGTCACGCGCCACTTCTCGAAGAGAAAAGTGGGTAGCACCGAACTTACGAACGCGCTCAAGCGCTGCAGCGATCAGAGCGTCGCGGGTGCTCTCTCTGTGTTCGGCTTTTTCTCCGGCTTTAGCTCGAGACACTCGAGTCTGTGGCTTCTTGCCAGCCTTCGCCGTGCGCAAGTTTTTTCTCAAGTCTCGTTCTCCATAAACCAAATAAAGCCTTCACAAAATTTCTCTGCTGGTCAATCCAAAGGCGCTCTGCGTCGAGTACCTGATTGAGACTCACTTTTCCAAGAGCATAGGCCTCTCGCTCTTTATTGAGGATGTCCTTCGTTTTTCTTGCAGTTCTCTCATAGACCTCGGCATCCTCTCTAAAACGCACAAACTGCTTTTCAATAAAAAGCTGCTCCGTTTGAATCTGACTCGTCAAGAGTCGCTCCTCGCTCTCCAGCGCAAGTCGCTCCTTAACTGCAGCTCCAGCCCGGTCAAAACGGGCGCCGCCATCCCAAAGCTCCCAGCGCAGCTGAAGGCCTAGGGCATACCAGTCGGTCTGCTCGATGAAACCCTGATTAGTGTACTGGTATCTTCCAAAAAGACGCAGTTCCGGAAGTCCAATGGCCAGCTGTGCCTTCTTCTCTCCATCAAAGGCACGGATTGCCTCGCGCAAGGAGCCAAGATCCGCCCTGACAGGGCCCCTTTGCTGCGACAGCGGCGCCTTGAGGTGATCATGCAGATTTTTAAGCTCGGTGATCTTTACACTTTCAAGGTCCGGTACACGCGTCTTGAGCAGTGACTGAAGATTCTCCTGCTCGATACGCATCGATTCCATTTCACGCTGAAGGTTCTCAAGCTCCACCTCCACCTTCATCTCGTCCGACGGGGCAGATCTGCCACGCGAGACAAGGCGCCGCACCTCTCTACCCTGAGACTGCAAGTTACTGCGCAGCTGCTCCAGTAGACGAAGATGATGCGCGAGCTCCTGGTAGGCCAGCGCCCATTTTAAAACTTCGAGACGCTGTTGATCGCGCTGTCGCTGAAGCTGGAGCTCCTCTGATCGAGCTTTACTCTTTGCCGCCGGCTCGGCGTAAAACATTCGCGCCGGCATCAGGAGGGGTTGTTCAAGCTCAACGCCGCCCACCCAATACGAGTCCCTGCCATAGTTTGAGCGGCCCAGCGGGTTAGTGATAAAAAGATCACGATCGTTCATCGTTCGATCGAACTGCGTACGAAGCTTAGGCATGAAACTCTCCTTCCACACAGCATCCGCACGCTTGACACTAGCCTGTCGGCGCATTTCGAGAGCCACTTCGTTATCCGCCTCAGACAGCGCTCCGTTGAGCTCTTCGAGGGAGTACACCCTGGCCTCCGCAATCGGAACGCCCCACACTCCCAGGCTCCCAGAAACATAAAGCAGGATCGCTCCCACGGTAGTTCCAACAGAAAAAGAAAAAGGGCTTTTCATCTTTCCTTCAAACAGGAGCTGGTAGGCCGAGGGCAGGAAAAAGAGCGAAAGGAGAGTCGAGACCACCAGGCCGCTCATCATCGCCCAGGCCATCGGAGGCCAAAGGGTCGAATCCTCGAACGCCAGCGGCAACAGACCCAACAGAGTCATGAGAGTCGTCATGAGAATGGGCCGCGTACGCAGCTCCAGCGCTCGACGGATCGCCGTCGGGATATCTCCCCCTTGGCCGCGCGCTTCTTCAATCGCCTCGATGATGAGGATGGCATTGTTGACGACGATCCCCACCAGAGCAAGGACCCCTAAGAGCGACATGAAACCAAAAGGCTGTCGGCCAATCAATAAACCAGGAACGACCCCAGCGCCTACTGTGGCAACGCCAAACATCACCAGCAAAAGCTTTCTGAATGACCGGAACTCGTAGAGCAAACAAACAATGAGGAGCAGGACTCCAATGGGCAGCGCGCGCAGGATCGACAAGTTTGCGGTTTGCGATTCTGCCACCTGTCCACCCCGACTGACCACCCATCCCCCCGTCTTTGCTTCTTCTGCCAACCACGCATAAAGCTGTGGCTCTACGTCATTAAAGCCAAATCCTGGTGCAAGATCACTCAGCAGACGCACAGTACGCACTCCATTGACATGCTGAATTGACGTCGCGCTCAGTGCCGGAGTTTGCTTGGTCACATCCGTGACCTTTAGATCACGGTTGAGCGTCGGCAACACAGTGAGTTTTTCGACCGAGCGTTCGTCGAGACTCACACGAATCGGAAACCGCTCTCCCTCTTGGTAAAAGTAGGTCGCATCAGCCCCCTGGCTCCAAGACAAGAGCGTGAGCGCAAACATATTTCGGTCAGAGCCGTTCTCTAAAAAGCGCGATTCATCGAGCGCAAAGCTTAACATCGGCAAGAACCGTGGAGCATCCGTACGCACCGACTGAACACCCGAGAGCGTCTGAGCTTTACTCAGGACCCGCCCAAGAGCAGCCGACATTTCAGGGAGATCATGGCCCTGCAGCTCAAGCTCGATGGCAGCCCTAACCGGCGGCCCTTGCATGAGCTGCTTAGTCAGAAGCCGCGCACCCTTGGGTAACAACGACTGCATCCCTTTTTCTGCATGAAGCGCCACGGCGACGTTGTCCCGTCCAGAGTGAGTACGAATGTACAGTTCAGCAAGATCTGAAACCCGCCGATCCGGCAAAATACTGTAATAGAAAGTCGGCGTCGTGCTACCGACATAGGCAGAAACCTGGGCAACTCGAGTATCACCGGCAAGGATCTTCTCCAGCTGTTGTGTCACCCGATCCGTCTCCCGTAGGCTACTTCCTGCAGGCATTTCAATCCGCATCACAAATTCATTTCGATCTGCGCTCGGAAAGAATTCTTTTTTCACCAGACCCATACCCAGCGTTGAGGCCAACAGGAGAGCAAGCGTCGAGAGCACGACTGCCTTTGGATAGCGGAGAATCCGGTCCGCAGCCCAAGTAAACCACTGAGGCTGCGTGCTCTTTGTCTTGCGAGGGCTCGGCTTTAGCAGAACCGCAGTGAGCACAGGCGTCGCCTGGAGCGCAAAAAACCAGCTCACCAACAAAGTAATGATCGCTATCAACGGGATAGCAAAAGTAAACTCGGCCGTTGCACCCTCAGAAGCTAGCATCGGCAAAAAGCTTGCGATCGCCGTACCCGTCGCAAAAACCATTGGCCATCGGTAGTGACGTGAGGCTTCTGCTGAAGCTTGAGACGGGTCGGCACCCTCATCGATCTTTCTCTGAACCGATTCTGCGACCACGGTCACATTATCAATGAACTGACCCAAGGACAGCAAAAGGGCAGCCAGTGAGATTTGATGGAGCACACCTCCACCTAAAAAATAGAATCCAAAGCCAATTACCGAGATCACTGGCACACTGACGGCAACGACTAGCCCAATCCGCCAGCCCATCCACAGCCCTAGCACTGCAATCACAGAAAGAATTCCTACAAGAAGGGACTCGCCGAGTTCTGCGATCCGCTCTTGAGTGCGCGCAGGCTGATACGAGATCTCCTCGATCTTGACACCCGCTACTACCGGGTAATTCTTCAGAAAAGCTCTCACCTCCTCGCCCCATCGAACCACATCGACTGGATGATTAGGCACCACACCGAGCACCATCACGCGCTCGCCATTACTGCGCACCACCTCTTTTGGAAAATCCGCATTCAGCCAACTCACCTCGGCGACGTCGCCGAGCGGAGCTGCGGTCAACCGTGGATAAAGCAGCGGCATCGCGCGCACCTCCTCAACGGTCGTCAACACACTCGGTGATTGCACCAGAATGTTCTGCGCCCCGGATTGCTGAATCCCTGCCGGAATCGCCTGATTAGAGGACTGAAGCTGAGAAATCAGTTGCGGTACAGTGAGTCCCCTCGCCGCCAGACGCTGACTGTTCACTTTCACGGCGATGCCCATCTCAGGATCTCCGTGAACCACGACTTCTTTTGTCTCTCTCACAGACAGAAGCGCTCGACGAAGACGGAGCCCCTCTTTAGAGAGTTGCGCTAGATCTTTACTCGACACGCTGACAAGAATAGCCTCGAGATCGACCACACGCCGATCCAGCGAAAGCTCGGTAACACCCGATGGCAATTTAGGCTGCAGGAGATTGAGCTTTTCTTGCACTTCATTCCACGCTTCCTCAATCTCAGTCACCCCATCCTTGAGCTCAATATTGATCGCAGCATACTGAGGCCTAATCACCGTCTCCATCTTCTTGATCGTCGGCACGGACTTGAGATCATTTTCGAGAGGATTAAGAACCCAGTCCTCAATCCGTTCTGGCCTTGCTCCAGGAAATACGACCGTGACCAACCCCCAGCGATTGCGCAGGTGGGGATCTTCTTCTTTTGGAATGACAAAAAAGGCCACGATCCCAAGCACGGTCAACAAAAGTGAAATCGATAGCGTCAAACGAAACTGCGGAAAGGAAGATGCCAGCATAGTGCCCTCTGCTTACAGTGTATACTTAAACTAATACAAAGCAAACATTCACGGCAGCGCCACCGAAAAGCACTTTTTTGTCCGCCTGAACATCTCTCGCGGCTCTTATGGCTATTCTCTGAGAGTGGGCAAAGACGTCCTAAAATAAAGTAATCCATCAATACAAGTCCCAGCCAAGTGTGGAGCGTACAAGAGCCTGAGCTCGTGCTTGTCGCTCCACACTTGGCCTGCGTACGCTCAGTGCCGCCATCTCCAGGGACGAGCGGGGCGTCTCGAGGGGAGTCCACAGGAAGGACAATTGATGCGGACAACGCCTTTTTAGGGCATCCTGCTTCCGTGTCTGCTCAAATCAGGACCGAAAGCCGATTTTTCCACGAACTCAAGAACGCGAGCCACATCCTGGTGCGGCAGAGGCGCGAGCTGGCCGAGCTTTTTGGCTTCGAGACGAGGAACAAGTACTCGATCGAGCTCGAAAGCGGCCAGACCATCGGCTTTGCAGCGGAGCAGCAGAAGGGACTGCTGGGCTTCCTGTTGCGCCAGTTCCTGGGCCACTGGAGGCGCTTCCACTTTTTCATCTTCGACGACAGCAAGGTACCCATCTTGAGGGCAAAGCACCCGTTTAGATTTCTTTTTAAGCGAATCGAACTCTACGCGATGGACTTTGCCAAAAACGAAACCCTCGCCGGCGCAATCCAGCAGCGTTTTGCAATCCTTTCCAAGCGCTTCGATATCGAGGGTCCCGACGGCAGAGTTCTCTTCGAAGTGCGCTCGCCTTTTTTCAAGATCTGGACCTTTCCTGTCAAAAAGACGGAGCTTGGCCAGACCCGCGAAGTCGCCCGAATCACCAAGAAATGGAAAGGCCTGCTTGCCGAAGCCTTCACCGACACGGATCTGTTTAAGATTGAATTTTTGGATCCGACATTGGGCGAACAGGAGCGCGCCTTGATGACCGCTGCAGGACTTTACGTGGATCTGCAGTACTTCGAACGCAAGGCAGGGAACTGACGCCATGATTGACCTGCTCCCCTCCAACCACACGACTCTCAAGGCCCGGCTGCTGCGGCAGCCGGGCCATTGCTGCCTCCGCTAGTTGGCAAAAAGAAGGCCCCAGCCGAGAGCTTCCTGCTCCTTGGGCGAAATCACCCGCTGGAGATCTGCGGCTGCCAGAGCATCGGCAAGTTTACTGCGAGCCTGCAGGAGGGTCGCCATTTCAGGGCTCGGCTCGACCCGGCCCTCGAAGAGCTCGGTTGGATTCGGTAGTGCAAGGGTGAGGCGGCCCAACTTGGCGCTCCATCCTATTTCCGCGCTCCACACGAATCTCCATCTTTTATGAGTTACCTTGCGCAGCATGTAGTCATCATTTTTCATGCTGTGGGCAAAAGCGTAGGCCGTAATATTCGTCTTGGTCGCAGCCAGCTCCTCCCGGAATGCGTAGACCATGAAATTTCTGGCCAGGGCCGGATTGGCCTCAAGAAGACAGAGCGGATGAATCTTGTCCTTGGCACACTCGGGGGAGTGCTCCCATCTCTTTTCAATGTCCTTATAGAGTGCAGCCAGTGCTCCTTCTCCAGAGAGCACTGCCTGCTGCGCTATTGCGAGATTCACCCACTTCATCGCGCTATCAAGAATGATCCTTCCCTTCAGGTTCGAGACGGTCGGGGGCGATACCAGAAGCTCTTCAAGAGTCCGAAGCCTAGGAAACCTTCCCTCCGTCCTCTCCAGAAGGTCAAAGTAAGGGATAAGCTGCAACGCCCAGTCCACATACTGAGCGACTGCATGCGGAGCGATTAGGCTATTCATGAGCCCCGAGGCAAACTCTCCCGCGAGGATTCTCTTTGACTTCACCCAATCGGTCTTTGTCCTGAGGTGCGTAGTTGTTGCGCTGGGGATGCTGAGTGCCGCAAGCAACTCTACCTCACTCCACCCTACAGACTCCAAGGCCTGCTGGGACCTCGAATACTCCAGGAGTGGCAGGTACCCGTTAGAAACCAACCGTCCATGCTCGCCTCCCTCCTGCTCATAGGTCTTCAGCTGAAGGGCGGCAGGAGCAAAGAACGGACTGGTCAGCGCTTCAACCACTCCCTGCTCGCACTGCATGAACTCGTGCCGGTACTCGGAAAAGTGGTTCCGCACGGAGAGGATGCTCCTTGGGCCGTAGCTTGCGCGCGACGAGAGGAAGCTCTCGCACTTCCAGAGGTCGCGGAGCAGGTTCGCCCGGATGAGGCCGCGATTGTAAATGATGTCCTTCTGGATCTCGCCCAGCCGCTCGTGGGTTGACTCGTAGGTCTCCTGGATCTGCTTTGACAGGTGGGACAGCGACTCAAAGATCTTTTTTTGGTTTTCAATGATCGTTGCCTGACCCTTGATCAGAAAGTCGACCCCGTTGGCCAGGACCTCCTGCCCCTTGGCCAGAGCATTGAGCTTGTCCATCACCTGCTTGTGCCTCTCAGCACCCACGTCCGGGCCTCCGCCTCCAAGAAACCCGACCACTGCAGAAGCTGCTGCAAGGTATCCCGTGCCGTTCATGTACGCAAAAAGCACCTTCATGCCAGCCTGGGCACCGCTCACTGCCCGCTGAGCCTTTGCAACGGCTTTGGCGTTCACCCCGGCGATGCTGCCCAACTGAAGGAGAATCTGAGTACCATTGAGCGAGTCCGCCACCTTACCTTCAAATTCCTTTCGCGAATTCAGTAGCTCGAGCTCCTTGACCCTTTTTTCGCGTTCTGCCGGCGTCATTTGGGCGACCATGCCGCCCCGAAGCGCCCTGAGCTGCTCGTCAGTCGTCATGCGACCAAAGGCAAAAGCTTCAAGAAATGCTGCGCTACGAGCCGCCTGCCTGATGTCAATGCGATCTTCGGCCGCGTTCCTTGCCATTTCGGCCATCTTGCCGTTGATGTCCTCCTGCATCTTTACGAGTTCACCTAGATTCGTACTCATCGTGTCGGTAAAGTCTACGAGCGCAGACGAAACCGCCTTGAGACTCCGACCCTGCTCGGCGATCGAAAAATCCTGGTCCCTGTCTCGGGCAGCTCCTTCGGCCGTGTCTTTTGCCAACTGGGCAACTGCAGCGCCCGCCACGAACCCGTTCATTGCTGCATGTTTTGCTGCCCGCTTGGTAGGGTCACGTTCGTCAGCCACGAAGGCTTCGCTCCATCCATGGACCATCTGCGCGGCCCTTTCGCGGGCCTGCTCCGGCGGGAGATTGCGGAGTGCGTCCCACTCCGCATAGGCATCAGGCGCAAGACTGGCCAACTTTTGGCGCGCAAACTTGTCAGCAGCAACCTCAGCCTCATCAACATAGGCCTTAAGCACTGCATCCAAGCCCTTGTCGGCCGCATAGTTGATTCCACCCAGGACGATCATCGCACCCGGCCCAGCCCCTACGGAAAAAACCTCACCGACCTTGAGGGCGCCCTTCACCAGTTCATTGTTGGCGCCTAGAATCTTGGTATTCATCTCATGCTGTTTCTTGAGTTCGTCATAGGAGTACCGGACGCCAGCCATCGCACTTTCAGTGGAACCCGATTTTTTTGCAGGGTCCTGAAGGAGCAGGGCGCCCGAGAAACTCTCGGCGTCGTGAAGCCTGCGGACCTCCCCTGTGACCGTGGATCGAAGCTCCAGCGGAACGCCAGGCTGCCGCGAAAAACTGACCAGAGCGGCAATCCGACCCTCAGCTGGAGTGAGTTCCCGAACATCTGACGGAGCCTTCGGAAACCCCACCGAATCGCGGGCCGAGCCTCCTGAACCTGACTCCGAGGTCGGATTGGGTATCGCGGACCCAATGCTGCGTGGGACCGACTGCGGTGAACAAGCCTGCAACACCGTCGAGACGATCAGGATCGGAGTGACAAAAGCCGAATATCGAGCATTTTTGGTACGCATACTTACCTCCGCAACTCGCCAATCAATTCGTTCTTGAGTTCATCCTTCAGTTCAGCCTTCAGTTCAGCCCTAAGCTGGGCAATCGCTTGTTCATTGAGTACGCGCTGGTCCAGATCGCGGGCGACTGTGAGGACCGACTCCTGTGTCCGCTCAATACGGCCAGCGAGCGACTGCCCATCGGCTCGAAGGGCTCCTTCCTTTTCTGAGAGAACTGAGAGTGCGGAGTTTGTTTGGGTAATCCTGGCTTCCAGGTCGGCGATCTTTGCGTCGACTGTGGCTGCCGTGTAGAACACCCCCACACCACTTTCGCATCCCACGATAGACGACTCGAGAGTTCTGTGGATTCTCTTTTTTTCGATCGCCCTCCACTTCGCGCATCCGTGGGTTGCGAACTGCTCTGCGAAGGCGGTTGCCTCGAGGCCCACTATCAGGCCAAACCCAATCCATGCCACCAGTCCAGTCTGGCTACCAATCCTTAAAAATCTCTGCCTTTTCATGTTCCGGCTCCTCTGCTCAGTTTTTCTGCCTCTTCAGCAAGCTCCGCATCAGCAAGCTCCGCGCCAAACCGGTCCTCTGGGTAAGTATCTGAAACTTAAAGGAGGCACCCGAGCAGGCCTCACAATCTGTCGGCGATCGCCTACAGTCAGTGTCGGTAAAAACCATCAATTTGATCTTTTAGGGGCCCTTTCCTTATTGAG
>JBKCVM010000071.1:0-16962 GCA_046317855.1 Oligoflexia bacterium | reverse complement strand
GGCTTCACGAAACCATGAGTTCGGCTGGACCGCCGAGGCAGCCGTTGAAAAAGCCCGAGCCCAGGTTGCGGCGTTGATTGGCGCCAGCGAAAAAGAAATCATCTTCACGAGCGGCGCAACGGAGAGCAATAACTTGGCGATCCAGGGCGTGGCCGAAATGGTGAAGGACAAGGGCCGTCACATCATGACGAGCCCCATTGAGCACAAGGCAGTTCTCGACACTTATCAGTTTCTCGAGAGCCGAGGTTTTGAAGTGACCATCCTGCCAGTTGATCAGTATGGCCAGGTTTCTGCTCAGTCGGTCAAGAACGCCATCCGTCCGGATACGATTCTGGTATCTGTCATGTTTGCCAACAATGAGATCGGCACGATCAATCCGATCCCTGAGATCGCCCGGGTTTGTAAGGAACGCGGAGTGATCTTCCATACCGATGCAGTCCAGGCTTGCGGCAAAATCCCGGTGGATGTGGATAAAATGGGAATCGATCTGCTCTCACTCACTGCGCATAAGATGTATGGTCCCAAAGGGGTCGGTGCGCTCTATGTTCGCCGTAAGGGTCCTCGGGTCAGACTTGCCCCGCTGGTGCATGGCGGAGGTCACGAGCGTGGTATGCGCTCCGGAACGCTCAATGTTCCCGGAATTGTCGGATTTGGAAAAGCGGCTGAGCTTGCCAAGGCAAGGCTTGAATCAGATTACGCGCACCTGAAGGGTTTGCGTGACAGGCTCTGGACGAAGATTCAAGCCGGCTGCGACGAAGTTCACCTCAACGGCCACCCCACTGAGCGGCTGCCGCACAACCTCAACGTGAGCTTTGCCTACGTCGAAGGCGAGTCTCTCATGATGGGCATGAAGGAGCTTGCAGTCTCAAGCGGATCAGCCTGCACTTCGGCTTCGCTTGAGCCCTCGTATGTTCTCAAGAGTATCGGAGTGGGAGAAGAGCTTGCCCATTCGAGCATTCGCTTCAGTGTGGGGCGCACTACGACCGAAGAAGAAATTGAATACGCCGCAAACCGCGTCATCGAGACTGTCAAAAAGCTCCGCGATCTTTCGCCTCTGTACGAAATGGTCAAAGAAGGAATTGATCTAAAGACTGTGGCCTGGACGGGTCACCACTAATTTTTTGGAGAAAGCATATGGCATACACGAGTAAGGTCATTGATCACTACGAAAACCCCAGGAATGTCGGTTCGCTCGACAGGAACTCAAATCAAGTCGGAACGGGACTGGTGGGGGCGCCTGAATGCGGCGACGTAATGAAGCTCCAGATCGAGGTAGACGCTGAGACTCGCGTCATCAAGGACGCTAAGTTTAAGACCTTCGGCTGCGGCAGTGCGATTGCGAGCTCGTCGCTAGCCACTGAGTGGGTCAAGGGCAAGACTATTGATGAGGCGCTGCAGATCAAGAATACTCAAATTGTCGAGGAGCTCTCGCTTCCTCCCATTAAGATCCACTGCTCGGTCTTGGCTGAGGACGCCATCAAGGCGGCAATCAAGGATTACCTAGCTAAGAATGAGGGAGAAAGAAAATGAACCAGGCTGCTGAAATTCAGACCGAAGCCACGGTCAACCCAAAGACGATCACCGTCACCGAAAAGGCTCTCAAGGAGATCCGCCGCCTCATTGCAAATGAAGAGTCTCCTGAAGGCATTTACCTACGCGTGATGGTTGTGGGCGGTGGATGCTCGGGCATGAGCTACAAGCTCGGCTTTGAAAAGCAGTCGATCGCAGCGAGCGACAAAGTTCTAGAGCGCGACGGCGTCAAAGTGGTTTGCGACTCCAAGTCGTTCTTGTACCTTGCGGGGACGGAGCTGGATTTCAGCGACGGACTGAACGGCACGGGCTTTACCTTCAATAATCCCAACGCAAAGCGAACCTGTGGTTGCGGTTCGAGCTTCTCAGCCTGATTGTGAGTTTTGCCGCCGCCGGCTTGAGGGCCCTTTGGCACCGCATCTCTGCGGGGCCTGTGGGGCGCCGCAGCCGCGTCGCGCGGGTGAATCGTACTTTTCAGCTCTTTCGGCTCCCGAAAAGTTTGGACAGGATCTACCGGCACTCCAGCGCAGGTTCTATGAGCTCTCGCGTGTGCTTCATCCTGATCGATTTGCAGCGGCTGAGCTCTTAGTCCGCAAGGCTTCTCTCGAACGTATGAGTTTTCTCAATGAAGCGTTCGAGTTTCTCAAATCGCGCGAGGCCCTGAGGGAGCACTTTTTTTCGTCCAACGCAGTCAGTTGTGGCGGTGGGGGTGGCATGTGGATGATGGAGCTTTCGGAGCGATGGTTTGAGGTGCAAGAATCTGATCGGCCAGAGGCCATCGGTGAGTTCGAAACCGAGCTTACGCACAAACAGCAGTTTCTACGCACCAAGATCGAGGCCCTCGAGGAGCGTTTCGACGAAATGGAGGCTGGCGCCCCAGGAGCTCGGGAGCTCCTAGAAGAGATTCAGACCCACAGCCTTTCTCTGAATACTCTCAAATCCATGATCCGGGACGTGGAGCGCTTGAAGGCCCGCAACCGGATGGGCTAGAGATCAGGAATTCTTCATGAGTGATATGAGCAAGAGGAACAACGCTGTGGCCGACACGCCTCAAACCATCGTGGGTATTGACCTGGGGACCACCCATAGTTTGGTGGCGCTCGTGCGCGACGGGGTGCCTGTGGTGCTTGATACCCGAGAGGGCGAAAAGTTGTTGCCGTCTGTTGTTTCTGTGGACCCGACCACTGGGCGTAGGATGCTCGGACACGAGGCTCGTGCGCGCAAGGTTCGGGATGCTCGCACCACGGCCTTTTCGGTGAAGCGCCTTTTGGGGAGGAGCTATGAAGACCTTAAGGACAAAGCTTCAGAATTTCCTTACGAGATCGTCCCGCCGCCTGCCGGGGATTCCTCTGGACTCGTACGCATTCGGCTAGGTCAAGAAACCTTCAGTGCCATCGAGGTCTCAGCTATGATTTTGAAGGAGCTCAGACTCTCGGCTGAAGCCAGGCTCGGGCATCCAGTCACGCGTGCAGTGATCACCGTTCCCGCTTATTTCAATGACTCCCAGAGGCAAGCAACTCGAGCGGCTGGGAGGCTTGCGGGCTGGGAGGTCCTCCGCATTGTGAATGAGCCTACTGCTGCGGCACTGGCCTACGGGCTAGATCGCAAGCGGCAGGGGATCATTGCTGTCTACGATCTCGGGGGTGGGACGTTTGATCTTTCAATCCTGCGTCTGCAGGATGGAGTTTTTGAAGTGCTCGCTACCCATGGCGATACTCGTCTCGGCGGAGATGATCTGGACTTGGCGATCGTAGAATGGTTTCGGGGCGAGCACGGCGTGAGTGTCCTCGGTGAAATTGAGGTTGAAGAGCGTGCTGCGCTGCTGGGTGCTGCCGAGCAAGCAAAGAAAGAGCTTTCGGCCCAGGGTACCCGCGACACAGTGATCGAGCTTGCGATCGGTGGGCGCAGGTTGCGATCAGTGCTGACGATCGAAAAATTTGAGTCGCTCGTTGCTCCCGTGCTCGAACGTACTCGAGCCCCATGTGAGCAGGCTCTGAAGGATGCTGGGGTAGCGAGTCATGAGATTTCGGATGTGGTGATGGTGGGTGGGCCTACCCGTCTTGCCTGCGTGCAAGCAATGGCAGCTTCGATCTTTGGTCGTCAGCCCAATTGCAGCCTTCATCCAGATGAAGTGGTAGCTCAGGGGGCTGCGATTCAGGCAGATATCCTTTCAGGCAATAATCCAGAGCTCCTTCTCTTGGATGTGGTTCCACTCTCTTTGGGGATCGAAACCTATGGCGGTGTGATGTCGACTCTGATTGGGAGAAACACTCGGATTCCGACGGTTGCTCGCGAGCGTTTTACCACTTTTGTCGATAACCAGACTGCAGTGGATGTCCATGTGTTGCAAGGCGAACGAGAACAGGTGGCGCTGAATCGCTCACTGGCAAGGTTCAAGTTACGGGGAATTCGTCCTGCGCCGGCAGGCACTCCACGGATCGAGGTTTCTTTTTTAGTGGATGCTGATGGCATTCTTCAGGTGGCGGCCACCGACCTTGAAACTCGGCAGGAGCAGTCCATCGAGGTGCGTCCAAGTTTTGGGCTCACGGACACTGAGGTCGAGGAGATGCTCAGGAGTGGGATTGAAGGAAAGGGAGAAGACCAGGCCTTTAAGCGACTCATTGATGCTCGCAACGAGGCTGAGCCTATTCTGAGGGCGACTGAGCGGCAGATCGCTGAGGCCGACCGCCTGGTGGGTAAGAGCCAAGCAGATTCGATTCGTGCGTTCATGGCTGAGCTCAAAGAAGCCTTGGGAGGGACAGATGCAGTGCGCATCAAGCAGAGTAAAGAACGCTTGAACCAAGCCACACAGAAACTTGCTGAAAAGATTATTGCAGAAACGGTACAAAAAGTCCGCGACGCGGGCACAGGAGCACGCTCATGAGTAAGGTCCACGGAAAGACGGCAAAGGTCACTTTTCTTCCAGATCAACAGACCGTGGAGGCTAAGGTAGGCGAGAGCCTTCTTGAGATAGCGCTTCAACATGACATACCGCTACACCATGCGTGCGGAGGCTATTGTGCTTGTACCACGTGCCAGGTGGTCGTGAAGCAGGGAGCTGAAAACCTTGCGCCTATCGAAGAAGAAGAGCAGGAGCGGCTTGACTGCGTCGGGCAAGGGTCGCGCCTGGGCTGTCAGGCGCGGGTAATGGGCGATGTGGTGGTTGAACGAGTGAACGCGGATTGAGTCCAATGCCAAGTACATACAAAATTACTTTCGTTTCTGGATCCTCGGGAGAAAGGCAGGAGCTGGAGGCGCGCGTGGGGTCCAGCGAGAGCTTGTTAGACCTTGCGCTCAATGCTGGCATTGAAATTGACCACGCGTGCGGAGGGGTTTGCGCCTGCTCGACCTGCCATATTAAGCTGAAAGCTGGCTCTGCGAGTTGCAGTCCCAGCACTGAGCAAGAAGAGGACCAGCTTGACAAGGCGCCCGGAGTTTCACCGCAGTCGCGGCTCGCCTGTCAGTGTGTTCCGGACGGGAGTATGGAGCTGCTCGTCGAGATCCCAGTCTGGAATCGCAATCGAGTGAGAGAAGGCAACTAGGATGCTCTTGAGGTGGGTGGGTTTTTTTTTGGGATTGGCGTGCTGGATGGCACCCGGTGTGGCCTCAGCGCAGGGCGTGAGGCAGGTGCTGAAAAATTCTCAAAAACCCTCTCAGGCGTTTCGTTTTAGACTCGCTGGAGATCCGGAAACTTTAGACTGGAATCGGGCCCACACTGCCGAAGACGCTTTTCTGATGCTCAATTTGATGGAAGGCCTGATGGAGCTGGACGACAGGCTCAAGCCGCAGCCCAGGCTAGCTGAGCGATATTCAGTCAGTAGAGACGGAAAGACTCTGACCTTCACTCTGAGGGCAGGAGTTCAGTGGCAGGACGGAGTGCTCCTCAGGGCTCAGGATTTTGAATACAGCTGGAAGAGGCTTTTATCTCCAGTGACTGCTGCGTCGTATGCTTATTTACTTTTTGATGTCCAAGGAGCACGTGAGTTCCATGCAGGAACGCTCAAAGATTTTTCAAAAGTGGGTATCCGCGCTCTGGATGAGCGTCGGCTTGAAGTTCAGCTGAAGTCCCCCTCTGCTCAATGGATCTTTGCCACCACTTTTTGGCCGCTTTTTCCAGTTCGGAAAGATGCTGTAGAGCGACATGGAGACGCTTGGGCAACTCCCGGAAAAATGCTCACTCTTGGGCCTTATGTCCTGGCATCCCGTGAGTTGGGATCTAAGATCGTTCTCGAGGCTAATCCAAAGTATTGGGGAAGTCGCGGAAACATTGCTCGAGTCGAAGCCGTCGTTACTCCAGATGCAAAGCTTGCCTCGGCGCTTTTTGATTCGGGAATGCTGGATGTGATGAAAGATCCTCCCAGTGTGGAGCTCAAACGCTTGGACAAGAGCCGGGAGCTGTACTTTTTTTCAAGTCTGGCCACCCACTATCTGGGATTTGCCATTCCCCGACACCCTGCTTCACAACCTGCTTTGCGGCGGGCTATTGCGCATGCCATCGATCGTAAAGAATTAATGAGGGTCTTGGGAGAGAAGGGAACGCCTGCCGGAGGATTTATTCCCCCTGGGCTTGCCGGCTATCGAGCAAGTGGGGGCCTTGAGTTTGATCCCATTCGGGCCCGGAGTTTGCTGCGTATGTCAGGGGTCCTTTCCTCAAATCTGACTTCGCGTTGGGCAATCGACTTGCTGATTCAGGCTTCTGACCGAAATCGAGTGATGGCGGAGTCCATTCAATCCCAGCTCAAGAAGAATCTCGGCATCGATGTCACGATCCAAGAGTTTGAGAACAAGGCGTTTCGTGAGCAGCTCGACTTGAAGGCTTATCCTATGTTTCTCTTGCAGTGGGCTGCCGATTACCCCGAGGCAGAGAATTTTTTGAGCGTGTTTTTGCCAGACTCTGGCAACAATCGTACGGGCTGGAGTCAGGCGGGTTATCTCAAACTGATGGAAGGGGCCCGCACTGCGAGCCAATCGAAAGAACGGGTTAAACAGTATGAGGCAGCCGATCGGATGCTGGTTGACCAAGAGGCTGTTCTTGTGCCGCTCTTTTATGGCTCAACCGCAGCACGGGTTTCTCAACGCTCTCGTGGAGTAAAGTTCAACCCTATGGGTTTTCTTTATCTGCGGGATGTGAGTGTCGACTGATCCCTTCGTGTCAGGCGCCCAGTAAGCCAGTCGCCCAAATATTGCACTGAAAGCAGGGTCAGAAAGAGTGCGCCACCTGGAAGAAAAAGAAGATGCGGATGGGTTCTGAGCGCTCTGGCGCCTTCAGCCGCTAGGGTCCCCCAGCTCGCAAAAGGCGGCTGAATGCCGAGTCCCAGAAACGAAAGAAAACTTTCGGCGAGAATATTTGACGGGATCTGAGCTGAAGCTGAAACAATCAGAACTGCCTTCAAGTTGGGCAGCACATGCTTAAGCAAAATCCGCCAGGGTCCCAGACCCAGGGCCTGTGCGGATTCGACATAGCTCATTTCTCTTGCCTGTATCACTTGGGCTCGAACGAGGCGTGCATGTTGAACCCATGCCACTACTCCAATGGAGAGAAGAATGCCTGTCATGCCGCGCCCAAGTACGATTGAAAAGAGAATCGCCATCAGCAAAGACGGAAAAATTGAAAAGAAATCAATCACCGCTAGAAGGAGTCGATCGATCCATCCGCCCCAGTAGCCTGCCATGGATCCGGTAAGCGTCCCTAAGATCAGGGCAAACAAGGTGCTTGCAATCCCTATGAGCAAGGTGAACCGTGCTCCTTGAAGTACGCGCGCCAGGAGATCTCGGCCCAATAGATCAGTCCCAAACCAGTGCTCAGCAGACGGGGGCGAAAGGGCTTGTGAGATCTGCTGAGCATCTGGAGCATGCAAGCTTAGAACCGGTCCTAGCACTGCGACTCCGGTGATCGTCATGAGGACTGCGAAAAAGAAAAAGGCCCAGGGGTCACGAGAAAATCCCAATGAGCGACTCAGTTTGCCAGTGATTCTCTCAATCATTCTCACAGTCTCCGGCTACTCTTTCGGATTCTGGGATCTGCCCAGAGGAGCAGTAAGTCGCTCAGGAGTGAGAGGCAGAGCAATATGACCCCAAAAGTTAGGGTAGTGGCCATCACGAGAGGATAATCGCGGTTCAGGACAGAAGAAACAAAAACACGCCCCAATCCCGGGATCTGGAAGACCGTTTCGACCAAGAAAGATCCCGTGAGCAAATGAGCCGCAATGGGAGGCATGAGGCCAATTACTGGCACCCAGGCATTTCGAAGAGCGTGCTTCCAAAGGATGCTCCGCTCAGAAACCCCTTTGGCTCTGGCTGTCCTGATTGAGTCGTGGGCAAGAGCCTCGGAGAGGCTGGATCTGAGCAGACGAGTCAGCAGAGCCAAGGGACGAAGGCTGAGCGTGACCGCCGGAAGCACCCAGTACTCCGGCCCAGAAAAAAAATCATCCCAGAGTCCAGGAGGAAGCCACTCTAACTGGATCGCAAAGATCCAAATCAAAAGGCTAGCGACCAGGAACCCCGGAACACTGACCGAGGAGAGTACCCAGATTCTGACCCAGGGCTCGATCCACTTGGAACGCCCCGCCTGAGAGGCTGAAAATATCCCGAGAGGGAGAGCCACCGATGTGGCTAAAAGTAGGGCGCTCCACCCTAAACCAGCAGAAATGGGAAGGGCATGGCCTATGAGTTCTGAGACGGGTTGATCGGGATACTGAAATGAATTTCCAAAGTCACCCCGGACTCCAGACTGTAACCAACGGAGGTATTGGTGCCAGACCGGTGCGTTCAGACCATAGTGAGCGTGGATCGCTTGCCGCAGCTCCGGCGCAAGCACGCGGTCGGTATCAAAAGGGCCACCCGGAGCAAAACGGATCAAAAAAAATACTGCCGTCAGCAGCACCCAAAGCAAAAGAGCCGAATTGAAGATTTTTTTGAGAATCATTTGAGTGCTGGATATTGGATCCAACCTGAGTCTACCGGAAATCCACGAGGGGGTTTTTCACAGAGATCTTGCTCTGACAAAAGGGCAGTGTAGGCACACAGAAAAGAGTCAAAGGCGGTGAGGCTATGGGAAAGCTTACGAAGATCTCGATCATAAATGAAAACCCCTCTCCGCTCGACCAGAGCCTCAAGAAACTGCAGGCGAGCGTGCGAGCCCTCTTCTAGTTTACGATAGCGATTCAAAATCCTTCGGTCGAGACCGAGTGCCAGACTGAGGCGGAGCGCGGTGAGCTTGGGGAGGACCTCTAGCGTCTTTTCAACAACTTTAGAAACACTCAGACGTCGCTGCAGGTACTGCATTCGAGCGGTGAGCGGGGCGCGATTTCCGCCCAGCGTTTCATCAATCTCAAACTGGAGCGTCTTATGGACTTGGGGCAGGACATCGTACCGGAGCCAGAGCTCGACGGGCCTTTGAGTGTAAGGAGTGTAGATGATTTCATTTTTTTTGCCCGGTCGCTTTCGTGAAAAACGCTCCATCCACAGAGCTGACTTAGATCGGCAGCTGCTTCCGCACTGAGACGAGCTGCACGAGAAGCACGGCGGCAGGGTGAGCGGAACATTCACACCCATGATCGCCAGTCCAGCACTCGATTCTCCCAGGAGCTCTAAAAGCGTTTCATCAGCGCTTTGATCCCCATGGCTTGCAATCCGGTCATGGATGTCGAGTAGGAAAATTTTATTTTCGCGGGGGTAGAACTCCAAAATCGACAGGGCTGTTTTATGATTTTTTGCTCCCGAGAGCTCGAGCCCTAGAAAACGTTGTGCAGCTGGTGCGGCTGTGCCGTGGGGCCGCTCACGCACGGGTAACTCGGACCTCCAACCCTTTGGATGCAGCCTTGAAGGGAAGGGCGCGGATTCCAAGCGATTCAATCGAAGCTCGAATCTGATCTCGCTTCTTTGCGCCGGACGGCTGATCGGAGCCCTCAGGAACGTAAACAAAGAAACATCCGCCGCCGCCCGCACCACAGACTTTTCCTGCCGTAGCTCCACCGAGCATGGCAGCCTCAAAAGCGCGGTCCATGGTTTCTGTCGTGATTCCGGGGGCAAGCGTGCGGCGAGCACGCCATTCGGACGCTATGGCTTGGCCGACGGCTTCCCAGTCCTGGCTAAAAAGGGCGCTTTCGAGTGCGTGGGTGGCTTGGTGGATGGCTCCAAACTTTTCACGGGTCGCTTGGTCGCCATCGATGAATGCTTTGTAGAGGGCCCAGTTGTTGATTCCGGAGTTGCGCGATTGTCCGGAGTAAAAAAGCATCAAGCGTTTCTCAAGTTCCTTGAGGGTGGCCTCGGGCAGTGACTCGCGACGATGAGCTCCCGCGCCCCAATGGAGAGCCTGAAGGCCGCCAAACATAGCACCGTAGTAATCCTGAACGCCTGCGGGGACTTTGATTACGGTCGTTTCAATGTCTCGCACAATCTCGATGAAGCGCTCTCCCTCAGTGGAGGGCTGGGGTGGCTCGCCGTCACGGGCCCAACTCGAGAGTGCCCCCACGAGAGACACCGAGAGTGTTGAGCTTCCGCCGAGTCCTGCGCCGGCGGGACTTTTGGCTGAAGTGGAGAGAGTGATGTTTCCTTGAGGAGCAGAGGTGCGCTTTTTTGCAAAAAAACGAAGGAGTTTAGCGTGGAGTTCGAGTTGAGGTGGGACATCAAGCGGCTGATCGGAGAGGATCGCTTCCCATGACAGCTTGAGTTCAGTCTTTTGGTCCTCAGTCTTGAGTACTGCGCCGCTCCAGCCGCTTTGAACGGCTTCGAGGTGGGTTGATGCCCAGAGATCGATCCCAAGGTTCACTGTCAGAGGGGCTTCAAAAAAGAGATAGAGGGGCCAGAGATCCAGAGTTCCACCGGCAAGGTCGATCCGGGTCGGGGCCTTCGAATCAATGATCATGTTCGATGTATCCGATGTAGGGAAGTCCGCGATACTTGCCCTCGTGATCAATGCCGTAGCCAACAACGTATTCTTTTCCGATCTTGAAGCCCCAGTAGTCAGGAGGGTTGACCTTGAGGCGCTCTTCTTTGACGAGGAGAGCGCAGCTCTTCACTGAAGCGGGTCTCCTGGCTCGTAATAGGCTCATGATGTAATTCAGTGTGAGACCGGAGTGAATGACGTCCTCTATGACGAGGACATGCCGATTCTCCAGGGGCTCATTGATGTCGAGAGTGAGTTTGACCTCGCCCGAACCTGATCCAGTAGCCGCCCCGCGGCTTCCATAATTCGAGACGCCAAGAAACTCAGTCGTCAGTGGCAGATCCAACAGGCGAATCAAGTCAGTGAAGAAAATAAAGCTGCCTTTGAGGACGCAGACTGCGGTGACTTCTTTTCCGGCATAGTCCTGACGGATTTCACGGGCGAGCTCCTCAAGCCTTGCCTTGAGGCGGACGTCTGGAATGAGAATTTTAGGAAGTTTACTTGCATTGAAGTCTTCAGGACGGGACACGGGTCATGACCTCCGGGCGGCCTGGTTGTAGGCCGTGTGTTTCAGGTTCGTGGCAAAAACGGCAGCGAGCTTCATACATTTCGCGAGCGCCCACTGCGACAGTAGCATTAGAATCGAGGCTTCCAAAAGTGCGTTGGGTTCGGCTGGCCTGTGCGCCACAGACGACACAGATGGCAGAGAGTTTGGTCACGCTTTCTGCGATAGCCAGGAGTCTGGGCATCGGTCCAAAGGGCTGGCCCCGAAAATCCATGTCGAGCCCAGCGCAAATGACGCGCATTCCGCGATAGGCAAGCTTGTTTGCGACTTCAATAATTCCCTCGTCAAAAAACTGGGCTTCGTCAATTCCAACAACTCGGGTGTTGTCGTCGACGAGTTCTAAAATCTGGCGTGAGTGATCCACTGGGATCGATGGGAGCCTATTGGAGTCATGACTCTGCACGTGATCCTTTGAGTAACGATCATCAATGCGCGGCTTGAAGACCTGAACCTTCTGGCGGCCAATCTGCGCTCGCTTGCAGCGCCGCACCAACTCTTCAGTCTTTCCGCTGAACATACTCCCACACACCACTTCGATGAACCCGTGCAACGCGCGATGGAACATAGAACATCCCTATCATCGGTCGTGAGCGGGTCAAACAGGCAGGGTGAAAAGTCAGACGAAACTTTCCAAAAAAAAGAGCTGCCTTGGACCGGTGCGTAAAGCTTTGATTTTAAAGCTGATTGAATTCTTTCTGGTCACCTCAAGAAACTACTCCAGGATCTTTGCATCCCAAGGCAGGCTGGTGGACAGAGTGGCGTCCAACTCTAGAACGCGATCACCGGGTGCGGTGAGGTCTTGCGCAAGGAGGCGGCTCCCAGCCCTCCAGAATCTGATCTTTTTGAGCGTCTCCTGTGGCTTTCCATCTTTCTGGCCTGAAAGTGTCAGCTCGAGCCCTTTTTCAGAGGCTTCTTTGAGGTCCTGAGCTGAAGCGGTCAGGAACCGGTTGATTCTCTTGCCTGAGAGTTTTTCGAGGAGTTCAGGAGCCCATCCGTCTCGAATGTCTTTTCCGGTGTCCGTTCGCTTCCATTTTGAGCCCGACTCATCCGATTCGATCAGGATTGGTGATTTCTTAAAAGCTTTTGACTCGAGGCGAATCGAGCGAGTGTTGAAGCGATCCAGTGAAGCCAATAATTTAGAAAGCTGGAGGTCCTCGAATTTCTTAGAGAGGCGATTTCTTGCCCCCGGATCAAGCCAATAGAGTGGGTCAAGAGAATCGGCCAGGGCAAGGAGGGAGTGTTTTGCCCCAGAAATCTCTCTCAGCTCAAAGGCAAAGGGCTTGTTCTGTCCAGAATCGAGCTCGATCTTCAAAACAGGTTTAGACCGAGCCAGCAGCTTCTTTGCCTCTGGCAGAGTCTTGAGGTCTGCAGCAAAATCTTCAGCTGTCAAAAAAACGATCCCAGAAAGCCAGCTTTCAATCGCTTCTGTATCCCCCGGGGCTTGGCGCACTGAGCGACCCTGTTGGGACTTCAGGGTCCACTGAGCCTCTGGAGCTGCACGGGAGGCCTCAATCCGAGTAATCCCCTGAGTCAGGATTACGCGCTTGATTTGAGACGCCACCGCAGGAACGAAGCGCTTTTCACGCCAGTGGGTGACTGAGTGGGCCGCAAGACTGGCAACTTCTCCTGAAACAACTAGAACTTTATTGGGCTCGCTCTCAGGCTGCGATGAGTCGGTGACCATCAAGAAACGGCTTTCTCCGAGAGGATGCTTTTCTCCGATCCAGAGGGTACGACTCCTGCCCGATGATTCAGTAATTGTGATGGTTGCCGCCGAGGCTCTCTGTGAAAACTCAAGACCGTACTGTTTGAGGAGCATGGGGCGCTGTTCAGCTGGCTCTTCTGAGAGATCAATACTTGCCGAAGGCATGAGCGCATTTAGGCTCGAAAGCAGGGACTGGACGTTAGAGTCGTCTGCTTTAAACCGGCTGGGCTCAATGATTTGCCATTGGCCCAGGCTCCCGGGTTTGCAGAGGTTGGGGTCGGTCGAGCGTACTCCATCCAGACACTGGAGCACGACGTCGGGGAGCTTGGGTTGGTGTAAACGAATGCTCGCGATTAGAGAAGAAGACAGGTCTACTGCTTTCTGGGCATTTTCTTTGGCTTGTTCAGACCGTGGTTTGTGTTTGAACTCAAACCAAAATGCCAGCGAACTCAGAACAAAGAGCAGAGCGGCCAGGACCAGCGGAGTCTTCCATTGCTGGTGAGAGGATGCTGAAAGCGCCTTTTTCATTTTGGATTCTCTCCGAATTAGAGCTTGCGACGATAAGCCCAGAAGGCCAATCCGCCTGCAGCTGAAAGAAGCGGAAGTGCCGCTACCAGTAAGAGGATCACCAGGCCTTGAGCGCCGGTGATCTCAAATTTTCCCGGTTCATTTTCTTTGGGGCGGATTGAAATGCTCGTTTCATCCTCGAGAGTCCAAGCCACGGCGTTCAAGAATAGGTCAGAGTTTGCCAGCTTGGATGAGAGAGCGTTGTTGGCAAAAGAGGCAGATCCAAAAGCCACTAATCGGGTCTTCGTTCCTTCGACGGCAATGGCCGGATTTTGCACGCCCATGACGTCTTGGTCTGGATTGAATCCTGCCACTCCGCGAGCCAGGTCTTTGAAGTTAGTCTCAGACCAAGACTGAGACGACGTCAGGATGAGCGGTTCGATTTTTAGGTCTGATTTTGCGTCTGGCTTTGAATCTGGTTTGGTGATCTGAGTGATGGGCCTTGAAAAGGGCAGCATCACCAGACTCGTGAAGGTACGGGTGATGGGATGGGTCTTTGAAAAATCCTTAGCGATCAAGAAAGTGGGATCCAAGCCCTCAGCACGAATGGTGGGATCAATCACGAAGCCGCGACCATAGGCGATCCCCCAGGGCTCCAGGAGTTGGTTGAGCTCAATCCTGGGGTCTGGGTCACGGAGTGTCAGATCGAGGCCGATGATGGCCCGTCCCCCTGCTTTGAGGTAGTCTGAGAGGCGGGTCACTTCCTGACTAAAGAACGATTTAGTCGGACCCCAAACTGCAATGGCGGAGCAGGATGCGGGTACCTTTTCAGTGGTCAGTAAATTGATCTCCCGAACTTCGTAAGCTTGAGCCAGGAGAGCCTTGCGGATTTCTCCAAATCCGTTGCCATCATTAGAGTCAGTAAAGGAGTGCTCGCCATGGCCCGTCACCAAGCACAATTCACGGGTCGCATCGTTGAGTAGCTTCAAGAGCGAGTGAGTGATCTTCTCTTCTGTTAAATCGTCGACTTTGATGTCGCGCACGCGGGCGCCTGCTGAGTCTTCTCGAACCAGTTGTAGTACCCCGGCTCGCGTAATCCCAGCTTGCCGTACTCGCAAAGGCTCTCGGTCTGGGTCCACGAACTCCACCGTGAACTTGGAGGGGTTGAGGGATCGGTAGCCGTCCAAAACCACGCGAGCTTGCTCTCTTGCGGCGGGTTTTGAAAAATGGACGGCTCGAATGGGAGTCTTGAGCCCAGCGACGAGTTTCTGGGTTTGCTCCGAAAGGGTGTTACGTTTGTTTTTGGTGAGATCAAACCGGATCTCATTTCGCGCTCCGAGAAAGTTCAACACTCCAATAATCGAGAGGACCAGGACTGCAGTGAGGGCTGAACGGCTTCCAAAAAGCAAGGCACGATTTTTCATGGGTCACCTCCCAGAGATTATCGCCAACGATAAGAGTCAAGCACGCGATGGGTCAAAAAGATGCCAACCGTGATGAAAGAAAGAAAATAAAGGACATCTGAGCTCACAATCGTTCCCCGGGCAAAGGACTGATAGTGATTGATCAACGAAAGATAGTTCAGCACGTCGCCGAGCGTGGAGCCCGCAGATTGAGCTGCCCAGCTGATGATCCAGAACATCAGGCTTGCCCCAAACGTAAGAGCCGCCGCTACCAACTGATTGTCGGTCATGGCCGAGAACAGCAACCCGATAGAGAGGTAGCAACCCACCATGAGCAGCGTGCCTAAGTATGCTCCCAAGATAGGACCTAGCTCTGGATTTCCATAAGCAAAGAGAATGGCAGGATAGACCAGTGAAACTCCGAGCAGGATCGCAAGGAACATCAGAGACGAAAGAAATTTTCCTAAAATGAACTCAAGAAGGGTGATCGGTGAAGTCAGAATCAGGGGAAGTGTTTCGTTTTTACGTTCTTCGGCCACCAAGCGCATCGTGATCAACGGAAAGACAAAAAGGAGGACGGTGTTGATCGAGCCGAGCGTGGGGTTTGCTACTGCATCTGTCAGAGAAGGGAGTTGTCCCATCTGCGCGGATTGAAACGCTGCCGATTGAATCATGAAGCTCTTGAGGATCTGATAAAACATGAAACTAGACATCCCAAACAGTAGCGTCAGCACAATGTAGGCAACCGGGGACGTAAAGTACGCCAAAAAATCACGCTTTGCGATCGTCCAGATATTTCTCATGCGGTGTCCTCCGTCGTCGTCAGCTGTAAAAAGACCTCTTCTAAGCTGAGCTTTTCTGCAAAAAACTCCAGCACACCCATCTGCTGCTTCACTGCTGTCTCAATGATTTGGTCCCGGATGTCAGACGCTTCAGGCCGGATTTCGATGGTCACTCGATCTTGAGCCTCGGGAGAGAGGGCAACTGACTTTACTCCAGGCAGGGAGCGGAGCGCTTCTAGGGCTCCAGCGCTCCGATGACGGGCCATTAGGCTATAGACTTTGCCTTGAGTGAGGCGAGCCGAAAGCTGTTCGAGTTTATCTTGGGCAACGATTTTTCCCTGATTGATGACAATCACTCGGTCACAGGTGGCCTGAACCTCCGGAAGGATGTGAGTGCTCAAGATGACCGTGCGATCGGCCGCGAGCGAGCGAATGAGGTTTCGGATCTCAATGATTTGCTTGGGGTCCAGTCCAACCGTGGGTTCGTCAAGAATCAGCACGTCGGGGTTGTGCACGAGGGCTTGCGCAAGCCCGACCCGTTGACGAAATCCCTTAGATAGGTTTCCGATAATTCTCTTACGGACATCACCCAGATGAGTCTGCTCGAGGGCTCTGTTCACCGCTTGCGTCACCTCTGATGAGGGGACTCCGTGAAGCCTGGCTGCAAACTCCAGGTAATCGGCCACAATCATTTCGCGGTAGACGGGCGGAGTTTCAGGAAGATAGCCTACACGTCGCTTCACTTCAGTGGGAGATTCAAAGACGTCAAAGCCGGCAATCGATGCGGTGCCTTCGCTGGCGGGCATATAGCCAGTCAGAATCTTCATGGTCGTACTTTTTCCGGCGCCGTTTGGGCCCAGAAAACCGACGACCTCCCCCTTTTTAATTTCAAAGTTCAGGTCGACAATCGCTGTCCGGCCTGCATAGCGCTTGGTTAGATGTTGGACATGGATCATGGCCTCAGATCTCCGATGACCCAGATAATGTGAATGGCAAAAAAAATGTCAAGCCCGAGCCGTGAGGACCAGAGTCCCACTCGAATGCTAGCGCTGGACCTCGTAAGCCGTAAGCCTACCGTCGTCTGTGCCCAGGACCAGGAGTCCAGATTTTGAGGTCATTCCCCGAGCGTAAAGATACGCGCCTTCCTCACTCTGGATTGGAATGTCCCAGTTGAGCTGACCTGAGCGCTGAAGCGCAACAACGTGGCTGTGCCGGGTGCGTTCTGTGACTTCTTCAAAGCCTAGGACAATGTCCTCTCCTGAAAAATCAATGCGCTGGTTGTAGTCCGCATAGCGAGGAGCCCGATACGACCAGAGCAAAGTGAGTCTGCCTTCTCCAAAGGCAGGGGTGCCCAACAAAGAAACAAGCTGGCCTTTGGGTCCGTTTCCGTAGATGGCAGTGAGGGAGCCGTCTTCAGAAATCTCGATCTGCTGGTGGGGGGCCTCGAGAGTTTGCTGCCAGCGCAACTTGCCAGAAGGGTTCATGGCAATGAGCTGTTGGCCGAGCCCGTTCACGTTCACTAGAGCCGACCACTCGGCGCCCGCGGGCTGCGGCCCGCTGGCAAGAGAGAGGTCTACAATTTC
>JBKCVM010000070.1:0-2593 GCA_046317855.1 Oligoflexia bacterium | reverse complement strand
CTACAGCAAGGGTGCATACGTCAAAAGCGGCTGAGATCTGGTAGATTTGACGAAAGCGAAATTTCAGGTGCTCATCCTCGCCCCGCACCATCATTTCAGAAAAAAAGACAATCGCCGTGCCCTCTATACGCGTCAACAACTGATACAAAAGGTTGAAGACCTTGGTTCCTACCGACCATGTAGCTGCCGCAGTGAGGCCCATGAGACGCGTCACTATGATGAGTTGTGACGCTTCAAGGACCTGATTGCCTATATTGAACATAAAGATGTCTTTGGCAAAAACAAACATCTCTCTGAATCTTGACATGGTCGGCCGACCCCAGTGAGTCCTTGCCGGCAGGAGTTGCAGCGACCAGCAGGCAATTCCCTGCAGAGCGACTGTAACACACGCCTGAAGCAAAAAAACAATAGCGAGGCCCTTCAGTCCGCTCTCGAAACTAAGAACGACTGCCATAACCATGAGACCGAAAATCATGACGAAGCCCGTGATGCCGTTAATGATGTCCAGCCGTTTATGCGCGTATAACACCGAATTGAGCATCTTCAGCGTCGTAACTGCGGCGAAGCAGACGCAGAGCCACCTCAGAAGATACGTCGCATCTGGCTGGAGAAGCACCGGAACACCTGCGGCATGAACTAGCCAGGAAGATGCAAACACTCCTATAGCTAGGATAAGAACACCCTGCAGGGCAAAAACGGCAAAGCCGGTGGAAATGATGGATCCGTATGGCCCTGCGTTTGGGTTATCTTTGTGATCAACTAAGAGCCGGGCAGTGGCTCCGGCCATGCCAATCTCAACAAGACTTAAGTAGCTCGAAATCTGAATTAAGAGCATGAAAAGGCCGAACTCCTCGACAGAGAGAAAGTGCAGCGCCAGAGGGACGCTGGCCAGCCCGTAAAGCACGGTCATTGCCGTGGCCAGCCACGAGGTCGAGACACCTCTGGCAAAGTGGTGGATCCGTCGCAAACTATCGAGTCGTGGAGACCGGCGCTAAGAGCGCTATGATTGATAAACCCCAGTAAGGAAAAAGGCGCCGGAATAGTCCGGTTTCAAGATTGATAACAGCTTCGTTGCCGAAGGCTCTTCGTACTACTTCGCTCGCGACTGGCACAATTGTTGCATCGTGCCCCCAAGCTACCAACCGGAGGCCGCAGTGAGTTTCAGCCAGATTGCGAAAATGAGCGTGGTCCCAGGATTGAAGATGTCCTGAGTTGCACTCTGCCGGTAGCGCGTGTGGTTTACGAAGATTGGGGATCCGCTGGAGGTTTGGCACCGCTACTAAAACAAACTTTCTGGCTGCGCACCCTAGCATTCTTAACACGCTTTTTGGATTGTCCACGTGTTCCAAAACGTGAAAACAAGCCACAACATCTACTGATGCCGGTTGAACTTGGTCTGCGGGGTCATCCACATTCAATACGGCAGCTTTGCCATACTTTGAAGCGAGTTCGACGCATGTCGGATCGCAATCCAGGCCAATGGGTTGCATCCCCATGCGGGAGGCATAGTCCAGTGTCTCCCCCCGCCCGCAGCCGTAGTCGAGCAGGCTCCAGCCGCTCACATCGCCTGCGTGTTCTCGCAAGAGATCAAGAGCTACGCGCTTCCACAAGTTTTCGTAATAGTGGTGTCGGTCCGATGCTTCATCAACCGAATAAGGCAAGTGTTTAATCTTGGTCATGAGACTATGTTGAGTTGCGTTTCGGCAGCGCGTTTAGCGGCAAAACAAGTTCGCACCTGCTACTGAAGACGAGGTGATCTTGAGATAAAGGTTTTGATGCTCCTCTGCGATACTCTGCATTGAGTAGGTGTTGTGTGCTTCATTTGAGATGGTATCACGCGGAAGCAAACTTGCTTGGGTGCACTTAAAAATAGACAAAGCAAGCGACTGTGCGCTGCGGCCAGCAGACAAGTAACCAGAGCAACCGCTCGAGATCATCTCCACGATTCCACCAGTGGGGAATGCAGCAACTGGCGTCCCGCAACTCAGGGACTCACTGACTGTGTTCGGCAGGTTGTCCTCAAGTGATGGCAAGGCATACACGTCAGAAGCTGCGTAGTAGCTGGCCACACGAGCCTCATTTGTAGTCGGAGGCAGTTGGGTGATACCCCGGTCCGGCTTTAAACCGGGCGGTAGGCCACCCATGAAGAGAAAGTGCCAATCGTTTTCTGGAGCCGCCGCGCGAAGATGCCTGATAACATCGGGTATGATGAGAGCGCCTTTGCGTGTCTGATGGGCGGAGGAAAAGAGAACTGCCTTGTTCTTCGGAAGCAAGCCCAGTTTGGCCCGCATCTGTGCGCGGGATCGTCCGTTGAAAATCTCGGGATCCACGCAGTTCCGGATATGTGTGACGTTAGCCTCGGAAAATAAACTGGACGTCAACGCAATCTCCTTCATCCACGCACTCGGTGTGATGGCATGCAGCGGCTGTTTGCCCCAGTTCTTCCGTTTGCGGCGATGCACCCAACTGGTGATCGTGGGCCCGCCAAGCACGTCCTTCACTTTCGGGCAGCGCTGGCAGGATTCGCGGTATTGAAGGCAGTCCCCGGAGTAATGGCATCCGCCCGTAAACGGCCACATGTCGTGGAGTGTCC
>JBKCVM010000069.1:0-2635 GCA_046317855.1 Oligoflexia bacterium | reverse complement strand
ATGCGGGCCCCATTGGGCCCGTAAACTCCCACTTGCGGCAGAAATGCCTGAGCTGTAGCAGCCATCAGGCTAACCGCTGCACAGAAGAACCCCACTCCCAAAAGTTTCACTCTCTTGATCGTCTTTAAGTTTTTCATGCTGCAGCTGCCTAGCAGCTTCTAAAGCCGTTTGTAAAGGGGTCGGGAGCAGTTCAGAGAAGCCTAAGCCCCGCCCAGCGTACCACGCCCATGCCGTTGACTGCAAAGTTGCCCACCCTGGGTCCCACTCCCTGCACCTGCACGTAGTGGTAGATCGGCACGACGACGCACTCGCGGGCAAGCGCAAGGCGCTGGGCCTCCAGCACGCGCTGCTCGCGCAGCTTGCCCGGTGGTAGTCCTTCAATCTCGGTCACCAGCCTGTCGTAGGCCGGGCTCGACCAGCCCGTCAGGTTGTTGGGATTTCCGGTGGTCAGCACCTGCATGTGCGAGATCGGATCGGCAAACGCAGCAAGCCAGCCCATTCTAAAGACTTCGGTATTTCCGGATTTGAGCTCCTTCAAAAAACTCTTCCAATCCATGTTCGAAAGCTCAAGCGAGGCGCCCACGGCCTTGAAGTCGGCCTGGACCTTTTCAAGAATGAGTTGATTGCGAGGGTTGCTGTCAAAAATCCCGAGGAGCTTGAGTCTGTCAGGCGTGGCATTGGACGGCTCAAACTCGAAAGGTTTGGACTGGTAGCCTTCCAGTCCTGGCGGAATCCAGCTCTCCGCCACGCTTTCGCCACCTTTGAGCGCAGCCACGATCTCGGCCTTTTTGATCGAAGCAGCAAGCCTGCACCGGGAAGAAGCCTTTTGCAGCGCGGGCCTGCGCGTATTGAAGCCCACATAATAGGTTGCCCAGAACGGAACGATATTGAGCTTTTTCTGCTCCTTGAGCCTGGGCACTTCGAGCGGCGGAACGCGCGCCAAAAGATCCAGCCGTCCTTGCTCAAAAAGCGCGAGCGCAGTGTGCTCGTCAGACACGATGACCAACCGGACTCTCTGCGGGGCATCAGGGGCAAGTTCGCCCAATCGATGGGGATTGGCTTCAAGCAACCACTCCCGGTCCACTTTCCGGCTCACGATGCCGTACAGCGCTGCCGACGGGCCGGTTGCAGGCCAGCTTCCGCCATTTTTCTCGAGCACATCCGACCTCTGGGCCGCGGCAATCGGAAGGCCCAGCACCTGTACGAAATACGGGGTGCGTTTTTTGAGGCGGATCTCAAGCACGCTGCTCGACGACGCGGTGACGGTGTCGATTGCACTCAAAAGCGGCGCAAGCTTGGCCGCCGTTTTGGGATTGAGCGTGCGTTCGATTCCGGTCTTAAAATGCAGGGGCTCGAGCGCCACTCCGTCTGACCACTTGAGTCCGGGCCTGAGCACAAAGCGGTAGGTCAATCCGTCTTTTGACACCGTGTAGCTTTCTGCAGCCCTGAGCTCGAGCTTTCCGTCAGCACCCTGGCCCACCAGGGTCTCGACCGTATTGGACAGGACCTTGAGCCCGAGGCCGTCTTCAAAGAGCGAGGGATCCGCACTTGCAGGTTCGCTGGCCAGGTGCACGCGCAAAGTGCGCGCGTCTGCTGGATCCAGCTTGGCGCCCTTGCGGACGCAGCCCGAGAGAACTACTGCAAAAAAAACGAAGCAAAGTAGGCGATTGAGCTCGGTGCGCATGCGGGCTTGTCATAGCAAAGGCCGCCTCACCCATGCTACCCATGAGAGCATGGACTCCATTTTAAATTGGCTCTCCGGATTTCTCGAAGACCCCTCACTCTTTGGAATGCTCGGTGCCTTTGCCATAGCCTACCTGGGCGGCGTGCTCTCGAGCCTCACCCCGTGCGTTTATCCGATGATCCCGATCACAGTAAGCGTCATTGGCGGCACGGCTTCGAAGGGCGGCGCCGGAGGGGCGGGAGCCCGCTCGCATCGCTGGAGGGACGTGGCCATCCGGGGTGCGGTCTATGTGAGCGGAATGGCCGTGGTCTACGCGTTTCTGGGAGTGCTCGCAGGCCTCACCGGCAGGGTTTTTGGTACCCTGACCCAGAGCTCGGGCTGGTACCTGTTCTTAGGAATCGTCTTTTCACTGGGGGCACTCGTCATGCTGGGAGTGCTTCCGTTTGACCCCATGGCCTGGTGGGACCGGCTGGCCCGAAAGTTTGGCGGCCGTGGGCCGCAGCACCCGACCCATGCCCCCACCGAGCATCGCGAAATCACGCTGCTGGGTGCGTTCTCGCTCGGGGCAAGCTCGGGCTTCATCGCCTCTCCGTGCACCACCCCCATCCTGACGGCCATTCTTGCGTTCATTGCAAAGACACAGTCCGTGGGTCTCGGGCTTTTTTTGATGCTGGCCTTTGCGCTCGGAATCGGAACCCTGCTTCTTTTAATCGCTTTCTTTACGGGCTTTGTTCAATTCATTCCGCGCTCGGGAGTGTGGATGGAACGGGTGAAGCTAGCAAGCGGGCTTTTGCTGCTGGGTGTAGGACACTATCTAGTTTTCCAGGCCGGCAACTTGTGGCAGGCTCGGTGAACGATGCAGACTCCCGCACCGTCGTCGCAGCGCCTGACTTCAAAACATCTGGCCTGGCTTGCCGCCCTCTCGGCCTCAGGCGCCGTGATTTCGTTCAT
>JBKCVM010000068.1:0-17365 GCA_046317855.1 Oligoflexia bacterium | reverse complement strand
TTTTTGAAGAGTCCATTTTGCCTTCGCTCTTTGATCTCTCCACCTGATTTGATCAGCTCTAGCACCTGACTGGTTGGGCTGGGCTCTATGAAGTTTCACCCGATGAGTCTGCAATCATTGGGAGCGTGTCTGGGGCGCAGGGTGTTTATGAAGCGCATTCTTTTTCTGGTCACGGGGCAATGCACAGTTTTGCGGCTGGTCTCGTGCTGGCCGAAATGATGGTGCACGGGCATTTTGAGACGATCGACGCATCTTGTTTTTCAGGAGACCGTTTTGCGCGAGGGGAGCTGCTCAAAGAACATGCAGTCATTTAGCGCTCACTCTTTTGATTGGACTCCTGCAGTTCTCGAACAAGCCGTTGCCGAAGGCTTGGTCCCTGGAGCAGTGGTGGCTGCTTTTCATCTCAAGGACGCTTCTCAGAGTTTTGTCTTCTTTGCCGGCAATCGAAGGATTGTCCCAACCCACCAGCCCATGCTCGATTCGACGGTTTTTGATTGGGCTTCGCTGACCAAGCCCCTTTGCACGGCGCCTCTCGTTTTTAGAGCCATACAGCGGGGCTGGCTCTCTCTGGAGACTCAGGTTCGATCGCTGTTGCTGGATGCGCCGCAGTCTTGGTCCGGCATCACGGTCGGTCATTTGCTTGCACACAGTGCAGGTTTTAGAGCCTGGGCCCCGGTTTGGCAGGAGCTGCAGGCAAGGTGGGGCTTGAGACTCTCAGAAGTTTCACTCGAGCAGCGTCGGAGTGAGTTTCGAAAGCATGTGGTTTCAGAGCATCCAGAAGTAGCTCCTGGGCGTCGGGTCCTCTATTCTGATTTTTCGTTTCTGATTCTTGGTTTCATTCTTGAGGATTTGTACCAATTGCGGCTCCAACAAATCTGGGAGCGCCAAATGCCCGGGGTCGAAGCGGGTTTTAGAACCGTTCTGCGGCCCGCTCTCGCCAAGCAGCCAATCGATGAGTCGTGCGCTGCCACTGAAGTCGTCGAATGGCGTGGGGGGGCTCTGCAAGGTGAGGTCCATGATGAGAACTGTTGGAGTCTGGGGGGCAGCGCCGGACATGCAGGACTCTTTGGAAATATGTCCGCCTTGATGGCAGCCACTCGGCTGATTTTTGAATCTACTTTTTTGGACCCCCAACTTCGGGCGCTCATGCTCAGACCAGTGATTGGGCCTGAGGGTCCTCGCAGAACGTTGGGCTGGGATGTTCCCGATGGGCCTGAATCTTCGGCTGGTCCAACGCTTGCGTCCAGGTCTGGAGTGGTGGGGCATCTTGGGTTTACGGGCACCTCGCTGTGGATCGATCAGCAGTCTCAATGGGGTTTTTCTGTGCTGAGTGGCCGAGTTCACTTAGGGCGTGAGAACACCGGAATCCGTAAGTTTCGTCCGCGGATTCATGAAGCGCTGGCCATTGACCTTCGGCTTGACGCAGGTTGAGCTGCCGGCGAACCTATAAGAGTGACTCCAGTTCAAAATCCGCAGAGCGGACCCAGGGACTTTCCTTCTCGTTTTGAAGATCTCAAGCATGTGCACATTGTCGGAGTTTGCGGCACGCTCATGGGGGCGTTTGCAGCTTTCCTGAGACGAAGAGGACTTGAGGTAACCGGGAGCGACCAAAACGTTTATCCACCCATGAGCGATGTGCTGGCGCAGGCGGGGGTGAAGCTCTTGAGTGGTTACCAAGCTTCTCATTTGAGCGCTTTTGGTAAGAAGCCCGATCTCGTTGTGATTGGAAATGTGATTCGTGCAGATAACCCAGAAGCAGTCGAGGCCATGACCAAGGGTTATGCTTATACCTCTCTTCCGGAGGCCATGGAAAAGCTGCTCCTTCAACGTACTCGAAACATCGTGGTTGCTGGGACTCATGGCAAGACGACGACTTCGAGCATGATGGCATTTGTCCTCCAGGCGTTTCAAAAAAAGCCCAGCTACTTTATTGGGGGCGTGCTTCATGATCTTCCGCACAGTTTTCATGTCGAGTCCCTTGAGGGCGGAGCGCCCTTTGTGCTGGAAGGGGACGAGTACGACACGGCATTTTGGGATAAGGTTCCAAAGTTTAACCACTACCTACCGGATGACGTGATCTTCACATCGATGGAGTATGATCACGCAGACATCTACCCCGACTTTGCTGCGGTCAAGCGTGCCTTTGAGGGGTTGCTTGCGAGGATCCGACCTGGAGGGAGTCTCGTTCTGTGTCAGGACTACGAATCGATGATTGGAATGGAAAAGCAGGTTTCTGTTCCAGTAATCACTTATTCTTCAGGACGGACAGCTGCGGGAAAAAATGCGGATTACCGAATCGGTGAAGTGCAGACGACTCAGGACGGGAAGTCTCGGTTCTCAATCTTTAAAAAGCAGAGCGATCAATCGATTGAAACGCTGGAGCTCCAGGTGCCCGGAACTCACAATGCGCTCAATGCGCTTGCGGTTTGGATTTTGGCCACTCGAATGGGGATGGCTTCTTCTGAGGTGAAAGCTGCGCTCTTGAATTTTAGAGGTGTGAAGCGCCGCCAAGAGGAGCGGGGTGAAAGGCGAGGGGTGCTTGTCATCGATGACTTTGCGCATCATCCCACGGCGGTTCGAGAGACCCTTCAAGCGCTCAAGAAAAAATACGCTCACCGGAGGCTGGTAGCAGTGTTTGAGCCCCGCAGTGCTACGTCGCGTCGAAAGGTTTTTCAGAAAGAGTACGCTCAGGCTTTTAAAGAAGCCGCTGCCACTTTCATTGCCCAGCCTTACGACCCATCACGAATCGTTCCTGCTGATCAGTTTTCGAGTGATCAGCTTGTCAGAGATTTGACGGAGCAAGGGGGTCGGGCATGGGTCATGCCCTCCGTAGAAGAGGGAGTGGCACAAGTAGCAGGCTTTACAGAGAAAGGCGACTTAGTCGCAGTGCTCTCCAATGGGGGATTTGGCGGGTTCATTCAGAAGTTACTCGATCGGCTTGCTGTGCCTTAAGGCCAAGAAACCCTTAGGACTTTTCTTTCAAGACTTTTCTGACTGAGACCGACACGCCCTAGGAGGGACTGGTCTCGACATGCAGGATGCGCTGAAAAAATTTGGGCGTTACTTCCTCCTCGACATGATCGCTCAGGGCGGCATGGCAGAGATTTTTCGCGCCCGTCAGATCACGACTGAGGGTTTGGGGCGCACGCTCGTGATCAAGCGCATTCAGCCCTCTTACGGAAACAATCAAGAGTTCGTTTCGATGTTTCAGAGTGAAACCAGAGTGATGATGAATTTCAATCATCCCAACATCGTTCAGCTCCAAGATTACGGTGAAGAAGACGGACAGCCCTTCATTGCCATGGAGTACATCGAGGGAAAGAGTCTGCGCTACGTAAAGGACAAGATCCTCGAGCGAACCGGAAACTTTCCCCCTGATCTTGCAGTCTACATCACTGCTCAAGCCGCAGCCGGGCTTCACTATGCCCACGCTTACAAAGATAAGCTCGATGGGCGTCCCCTCAACTTGGTCCATCGGGACATCAGTCCTCAGAACATTCTTTTGTCCTATGAAGGCAATGTAAAAGTCATCGATTTTGGAATAGCCAAGTCCGCCGGTAATTCAGAACAGACGCGTGCTGGAGTGATCAAAGGAAAGCCCAGCTACCTTTCACCGGAGCAGATTGACCCGGGAGTGGGAACTCTGGATGGTCGGAGTGATCTGTTCTCTTTGGGGATTGTACTCTGGGAGTTGCTGACGGGCCGAAAACTCTTTGCTGGGGAGAACGATCTTGCGACTCTGCGGTTGATTCAGAATTGTCAGAATACGATCAGGCCCCCGTCAGAGTTCAATAAGCTGGTTCCTAAAGAGTTAGATTATATCGTGCTCCAGACGCTGGCTAAGGACCGAGAGAAGCGCTTTAAAAACGCGCTTGATCTGCAGCGCAAATTGCAGCGCTGGCTTGTCGGATTCAATCCAGAGTTCAATCCTCTAGATCTGGCCACTGAAATTAAACAGTTGTTTGCCAATGAGATTGTAGAGGATCGTAAAAATCTTCAGCGCCTCAATGACAAGGCTGCTCATCTGCTCTCGCTGCTCAGTGCTGAAGAAACCTCTGAGTTGCTCGGGGTTCCCGTCGCTAAGAGTGCTGGACCCAAGGCCAGTGGAGTTCGAAATTTTGAAACCACACAAGTGGATGTACGAAATGTTCAGGTGGAGCCTCAAGGTGATTTTCCCAAGGCTCCTGTGGCACCCATCGGAGTCAATGGCCCGGGTACTAGAACCCAGCCGTCTCGGGCCTCGCAGGTTTCTCGAAATAGTGTTTCTCGCCCCATTCCTCAGCGTAGCTCTCTGGGCCAGTCGGCTCCGAGAGGCTGGATTGCAGTGGCAGGTCTAATTGCAGCAGGGTGGGTGTTTTACGGCGACTCTGTTCGGTCCTGGTTGGGTAAGGCGCCAAAAATGCAGGCAGATGATTTGGGGGTGCGTAGCCCAGCGTCTGTGAATCCAGCCGCTAGCCAGGCCGCTCTCGTCTTACAAATCAATCCGGGCGGAGGCTCGGCAAAAATTAGGGTTAACGGGAAGTCGATACAGGGTGCGACCCCGGGGACCGAAATGGTTTCAATCCCAACCAGTGGTGAGGTATCCGCGCCAGTTGCTGTGGGTGAGTCGTTTCGTGTCGAAGTTCAGGCGCCTGGGTTTAAGCCTAAAGTGATTGAAGGGGTTGCAGACGCTTTGCGTTTGAGCCCTGGGGCTCAGGGCCAAGAACTCACGCTTGCGGTAGAGCTTGAGCCTGAAGTGTTTGGCGTGCTGAGGTACCGGAGCGCAACGGCAAGCGCCAACTTGAGAGTCGAGGTTGGCGGGCAGGCTTGGATTTATCGCTCAAGCGCGATGGGTGGAACAGAGGTCGTGAAGCTTGCGCCGGGAGTTTATCGCTTAGAGTTCTTCAATATCCTGGACATGGGCCAGGTCGTCGATCGAGTTGAGATCGTGCAAGGGCAAGTGCGCGAGCTCGAGGTCTCTCTGCAGCCTCTTCGTCATTAAGTGGGGTCTACTTTTCGTATTTGTAACCGACACCATAAATCGAAATGATGTGTCGGGTGAGGTAAGGGATCTTTTTTCGAAGTGCCCGAATGTGAACATCGATGGTGCGGTCGTTTGTACTTTGAGCATCATCACGCCAGATGTCGCGAAGAATCTCAGCACGCGAGACCACTTGACCCGCACGTGTTGCAAGTAGCCTAAGTAAGTCAAACTCAGTGTTAGTCAGGGGAATTGCGCTGCCAGAAAGAGTAACCAGACGTTCGGAGGGATTGATGCTCAGCTCACCAATTTGAAGCGGTGAGAGGCGATTTTCTCCCGCCTTACGTAGACGAGCTTGAATACGAGCTTGGAGTTCTTTGAAATCAAAGGGTTTAGGGAGGTAGTCGTCCGCTCCGTGCCCCAGCCCTACCGTGATGTCTCCGACAGTGCCTTTTGCGGATAGAAAGATGATTGGGATATTTTTGGTCTTTTCATCCCCTTTGAGCAAACTACAAGCATCAAAGCCACTCAAGATCGGAAGCATCACGTCCAAGAGGATCAGGTCGGGCTGTTGGTTTCTGGCGAAATCAATACCGATCACGGCATTTTCTGCAGTGATGATGTCGAAGTCCTTTTTGAGCATGGACTCTAGAAAACGCCTCGTGTCGACGTGGTCCTCGATCACGAGGATGCGAGATCTTTTTGGAGGTGCAGCGGGTGCTGAGGCCATAGTTGAGGTTCCACCTTGATCCAACTCTGTAAAGAAAGTCTAACATGCTTAAGCTGATTGAAAACTGTCTAAACCGCTTTGGAAGCTCTTAGCTAGCTCGCTTCAGGTGAGATGAGAATTGGGATGCCACGAACTCTTCGGTGATTTCGACTTCATGGGCTGGCCAGGTGGGATGGGCCTTTACAAAAATTTTGACGAGCTGTGGATCAAATTGCCGCCCTGCAAAGCGTTGGAGCTCTGCATAGGCAATGTCTACTCCAAGCCCCTTGCGGTAGGGCCGGGTGGTGGTCATTGCGTCAAAGGTATCGACGATCAAAACGATCCTGGCTAGTAGGGGAATGTCGTTTCCGCTGAGACCAAATGGGTAGCCGCACCCATCCACTCGCTCATGGTGATGAAGAACGCCGGGGAGTGTTGCCTCGAAAAACGGGAGGGTGGCCAGGGGTCGAATGATTTCAACGCTTTTGACCGGGTGCTCTCGGATGATCTGGGACTCCTCAGGCGTTAGACGGCCCGGTTTGTTCAAGATCACATCAGGGATTCCGATTTTGCCGAGATCGTGAAAGAGGGCTGCGTACTCGACCTTTCGCTGGTCCCATTCGCCTAGGCCTGCGGCCTGAGCCAAGAGTTTTGCGTGACGCGCAACGCGGCGGCAGTGACCGTAAGTGTAGGGATCCCTGAGCCGAAGCGCCTCCATGAGGCTCTGTGCGGCCTTTTCTGCCCATTCCGGCAAAGCGCCCGGGAGGTGGTGTAACTCAGCGATGGAGGTTTTTCGAATCGCCATTCTCCTGTACTTCTCGGCAATCCCCTCCCAGACCTGAATCACGAACTCCGGTTTATGGTTGACTGTTGTTGTCATTTATAACTTCAGGAAAAGACTCTCTTTTTTGCTGCCTTGGACCGAATAGAAAGAGGGAGATCGGGGTTCATGAGGATCAACAGAAATGCAGTGGGGCTCCAGGCTCTGATTCTGAGCGTGATTTTTGGGTCTTCATTTGAGCTTACCTGTGAGCCTGCCTGGGCCGGGGCTCGGAGTTCGATTCCTGGATCCCGTTACTTGTCTGCGCGAGCAGCCGGAATGGGGGATGCTTTTTTAACTCTCGCCGATGACACTGCAAGCAGCCTTTTTGTGAATCCCGCGGGACTTGCCAGCGGTAAGGCGATGACAGCTGAGATTTTGAACCTCTCCCTTGAGGCAAACCAAGACTTCGTCTCGGGAGCAGATATTAATTCGTTTAAGGCGCCCAGTTTGCCTGCGTACTATCCTTCCCTTCCTGTGGGGGAGTACCCGGGGCTGGGGTTTACTTTTCTTCCAACTTTTCAGGCACCCAATTTTGGGTTTGGACTGATGCTTCAAACTCGGATCGCTGCGTCTGCGGGCGGGGGGACGGTGAGCTATCGTTCGAGCTATCGTTTTGTGCCCACCGTGGGACTGGGCACGCGTTTAGCTGGGGGGCTTTTTCGAATCGGGTATGCACTTCAATTCGTCAATCAGGCTGAAGGTGAAGTGACGGGGATTCCGACGACTACGAGTCCACTCGGTTATAATCAGCAACTCAATCAGGGTTCTGCGATCTCTCACAATGTGGGAGCTACAATCGCCATTCCGGTTACTTATCTTCCGACAGTCAGTGTCGTCGTTAGAAACGTGCTGGGAGCAAAGTTCAGTAACTTTTCAATGCTGAGTTTTGCTCGCAACACCACCGGCGTGCCCCCTACCGAACCCATGAGCGTCGATGCCGCTTTTTCTATTCAGCCCAGATTTAGGGGCGGAGGGTTTATCAACTGGATTGCTCAGATCAAAGACCTCACCCAGCGGAGTGGGTTTACATTGCTCGACCGGTCGAGCCTTGGGCTTGAGTTGAACTTCAATGGATCCTTTGCTCTCAGAGGGGGCTATGCGCTGGGTGCGCCCCAGGCTGGGCTGGGTTTCAAAACCAGTCGAGCCAACGTGAACATTAGCTGGCATACTGAAGAACTGGGAACTCCTTCAAATTCGGTGCGAGATCGTCGCTGGATGTTTCAATATCAAATCAAGGCATTTTAATGGCTCAGGACAAATCGCAACTCCATCCTATTCGGATTCTAGTTCGCAGTGCCACTCCTGCGGGAGAGGCACGAATTGTAAAAAAGCTCAGCTCTGTCTTGATTGAACTCAAGCACATTAAAGTGATTGAGCTCTCGAAAGCCAAAGTGCAAGACGGGGTGAGTGGACAGATCCTGGTACTCGATGCCGCCGGGAAGGACCATGAGCGTTGGCTTTCAGGGTTTTCTGGTGGTTTTTCTGCGATTTGGCTCTGGCTAGAAGAAGGGGCCCCGCTTCCAGAACTCTTTATTGAGGGAAAAGTGGATGATCTTTTGATTCATCCTCTACGACCGCTCGAGATTTTGAGTAAGCTGAAGCACTACGAACAGCATCGAATTGCCACCGAGGTACTTCAGATTCAATCTTCGCTCGATCGGGTGATGAAAGACCTGAGTTTGGATTTAGAGGTATTGGAACGCCTACAGAAAGCAAGGCTCCCCGTACGCTTTAAGGACGTGAAAGGGTTTCAAATCACGAGCAGGTACATTGCTGGAGAGAAGTCCGGAGGCGACTATTTTGACTTAGCCGAGAGCGCAGACGGCAATCAACTGGCGATGCTCGTTTCGGACTCCTCAAGCTATGGGCTTTCGAGTGCCGTTCTTTCGGCGGTGGCCAGAGTCATCTCGCGCGTCACTGTGGAGCAGTCTCGTTCAGTTCGAGAAATGGTGCGTTCGTTTTATGAAGAGCTCTTAAGGCCGCTATCCCCAAAAGACAGGCTTTCGATTTTTTATGCTACGCTCTCTCGCAAAGATTATGTGCTGAGGTTTTTGGGACTTGGGAGTGTCCGAGCTTTTTACCGCGGCCCTCATCAGAAAGGTTTTGTGGAGCTTGAGTCGCAAGGTGGACCTCTTTCCCAGGCCTCCAGGCATGCGCTTTCAAGCCCCCAGTTGAAAGAGGGGGTCTTGGTCTGGGAGCCCGGCGGTAGACTTGTGGTTCTGTCGGACGGATTTCTTGACTCCTTGGGGGGCAATCAAGCCGCACTTGAGCTGTTGGATCGCTTTGCCCTAAAAGGCGGCAAAGACCTGCTGAACGAGCTGACTTTTGGAATCAAGTCCAAGCTGGTTGATCCAAAAGAGGACCTTCCAGCTCAGGACTGTACGGGCATGGTTTTAGATCTGGATCCGAAGGTGATCCGGTTGGTGTGACTCTGGGCTGAGGGCCCTGCAGAGGGAGCGTTCTTTTAGGCCAGAGCTAGCCGAGAGCGTGAGCTCGAACGCAGCCATTTCTGGAGAAGTTGCTTTAGCTTTCGCATTTCTATCAGTTAACCCACCTGAAGAGATTCCTCAAGCTATTAGTCGATAAAAATTATCGGCTAAGAAAGATTTTTCTGAGTCTTCCGACACAGCCCTGGGATGGTTACACTTTTGAAACGATGACCCGAAAAAAGCTGATTCTAGGTTTGGCCCTTGTTGCAGGGAGTGTCGGAGTGGTTGCTGCTTTTCAGTTCGGCCTTTTTGGCCCCTCCGATCCGCGTGAACGAGCGCGAATTCAGCGTGAGGCCTTGCTCCGGCAGGACCGCAAGAACTTAACTGGCAAGGACTCTTCAGAGAGCGAAGTGCGAGACGCCTTGATGCGGCTTGCGGCCGTTCAAGACTCTGTGGCTTTGTCGGCTGCTCTTGACCAGGTGGGCCATCCGTCTCCTGCAATCCGAGGGGCGGCTGCCTTTGCTTTGGGTAGATTTGTAGACGCCAAGGCTTTGCCCGCACTCAAGGGTCTTTTGAAAGACCCTGTGGTCGAGGTGAGGCGTGACGCCATTCGGGCCCTGGGGTCCCGCGCCGGCGAGGATCGGGCACGTGAGCTTGAGAGTTTGCGTCAGCGCAAGGATCTTGTACCCATTGAACGGATTGCGCTCTGGGAGTCCTTGCTGAGATGGGATCGGGACGGCAAGCACAAGTCTCAGGCCCTTACTGAACTATTGACCATTGCGCGTGCCTCGGGCTCGAACGTGGAGCCTGCCCTTCGCGCTCAAGCTCTGGGGCTTCTGGCGACTCGGTTTCGTGGCGACGGCAAGGTGTCGGCACTATTGAAAGAACGGGCTCAGAGTGAAGGCCAAATGATTGAACGAGTCACAGCGCTTCAGCATCTTTTAATGGTCAGAGACCCCTGGGTATTAGAAAATTTTAGAAAGCTCACCGTTGATTCAAAGGTCTCTGAGCTTCAGTCCGTGGGCCTGCAACTTCTTTCTCGCGCTTGTCCTCAGGGGCTCTGGGAGATTCTTGAGATAAAAATGACCCAGCCCTCTACTCCTCTTGAGGTCAGAAGCGCAGCCCTGAGTGCTCTGGTCAGCTTGGGTGGAACGCAGGGATATGAAACGTTTCTCCGGTGGAAATCGGAGGGAAGACTTTCTGAACCTGCACTTGCGTCTTTGGCTTCTTCGATTGAAGGACGGCTCGAGCAGACTCGCGATCGAGCGAGTCGGTGCAAAGGGTTTTAGCCCAGCGCCCGGTCCAAGTCAGCCAATAGGTCGCTGAGGTCTTCGATCCCCACGCTCACACGGATCAAATTGTCGTGGATTCCGAGCTCGCGGCGAGTTTGGGCCGGAATGCTGGCGTGGGTCATGATGGCCGGATGCTCGATGAGGGATTCGACTCCACCAAGGCTCTCGGCTAGCGTAAAGATTTTAACTTTTTCTAGAAAATGGCGCGCCTCAGACAGCCCACCCTTGATGAAGAAAGTGATCATTCCGCCAAAGCCTGACATTTGCTTTTTTGCGATCGCGTGCTGAGGGTGGCTCTCTAGTCCTGGGTAGATCACCTTCTCGACGCGCGGGTGCTTTTCGAGGTGGCGCGCAATGGCCATGGCGTTCTGCGCGTGGCGCTCCATGCGTACATGAAGGGTCTTTAGGCCGCGCATGATCAGAAAGCAGTCCATGGGAGCAGGAACCGCGCCCACGGCGTTTTGCAGAAACTTGAGACGCTCAAACCATGCAGTGTCGTTTGTGGCCAGGACTCCGCCCACAACGTCCGAATGTCCGTTCATGTACTTGGTCACACTGTGGACGACCATGTCGGCCCCGAGTGTCAGTGGCTTCTGAAAGTAGCTCGACATGAACGTGTTGTCGACGACCGAGCGGACGTCTTTTTCACGAGCGAGTGAGCAGAGGGCACTGATGTCGAGGATCTTGAGCATCGGATTGGTGGGGGATTCCATCCACAAGAGCTTTGTAGATGGCCGAAAGGCTTCACGAGCTTTTTTGAGATCTGAGAGGTCCACAAAAGTGAAGTCGATTCCTTGCGGGCGAAACACTTTGTCAAAGATTCTGAAGGTTCCGCCATAAACGTCATCACAACACACCACATGGTCGCCGGGCTTGAGCGTCTGTAGGAGAGTCGAAGTGGCAGCAAGTCCTGATGAAAAGGCAAGCGCATGCTTGGCTCCTTCGAGCGCAGCCACGCAAGCTTGGTAGGCCGTTCGGGTGGGGTTATCTGTGCGTGAGTACTCGTAGCCGCGATGGACTCCGGGGCTTGCCTGCGCATAGGTGCTGGTTTGATAGATGGGCGTCATGACTGCCCCAGTTTGTGGATCAGGTTCTTGGCCTGCGTGGATTGCGCGAGTTGCAAAGCCGGTTTGCGTCCAGTCGTGCATGGGATTCTCCCTGAGTTTTATCTGATAAAGTCTGCAGCTTTCATCCAGTCGTCGTTGAAGACTTTAGAAAGGTAACGGTTGCCACTGTCAGGCAGCACCACGAGGATGTTCTTTCCGCGTGCTTTCTCGCCTTGTTTTTCGATCCAACGGAGCGCGCCCACCATAGCTGAACCACAAGAAATACCACAGTAGATGCCTTCACTCTTGAGGAGCTCTCGAGTCATCAAAAAACTCTCTTTGTCTTCAACCTGCACGATGTCGTCGATCACTGAAAAGTCGTAATTTTTTGGAATGAAATCTTCTCCAATTCCTTCAATCTTGTAGGTTTTGGGTTTAGCGACAGCCTTTCCGTGCTTCCATGTGTCGTAGACAATCGATCCTATCGGATCGACCGCTACGACCTGAATGCCGGGTCGTTTTTCTTTTAAATACTTTCCAGTGCCGCAAATCGTACCGCCCGTGCCCATTCCGCCTACGAACACATCGATTTCTGGCATCTGTTTGAGAATCTCTGGCCCAGTGTATTTGTAATGGCATTCGCGGTTAGCCAGATTGTCATACTGATTGAGGTGGACGGCGTTTGGGGTTTCTTGTGCAATTCTGCGCGCAACGGAGTAGTAGCTGCGCGGATCGTCCGCGTCGACGTTGGTGGGAGTGATGACGACTTGGGCCCCATAAGCCCTCATCGTGTCGATTTTTTCTTTGGACATTTTATCGGGCATCACAAAAACCGCTTTGTACCCCTTCAGAGTGCAGGCCATTGCTAGGCCAATGCCAGTGTTACCGCTGGTGCATTCGACCACAGTGCCACCGGGCCTGAGTACACCGCGCCTCTCGGCGTCCTCGATGAGGTACCAGCCGATGCGATCTTTGATGGAGCCTCCTGGATTGAAGAACTCCAGTTTGGCATGCAGTCTGGCGCCCGTTTTTTCGAGGAGCTCACGCCCAATGCGGTTGATTTGGACGATGGGAGTATTGCCGATGGTCTCGAGGATGTTTGAGAAGATCATCTGGCCTCTGAATTACCCCGGGTGCCGGAGGGCGGCAAGCTCCTTGCCCGTGGCAAGTGCCGAGATCCTGGCGACTGAGCCGTAGACGAGCTCCAGCACTGGCTCTTCATGTGAAGAGTCATCGCGCAGTGCGTCTTCGGTTTGCGGCTCGTCAAGAAAGTCATCCCGCCTGAGGTCTGACATACAGAGTTTCTTAAAGACCATGCCCTGCGAGTTCAGGTTGTCTTCTGTTCCACGTTCGGTGTTCGTGCGCAAAAAACCACCGATGAGATCACAGCCCATGAGGTAGATCACAGGTTCGGCGGCAAGCCGCTGTACGAGTGTCGCGGTCGGAATTCCTTCTTGTACGATCACGCTCTCGATCAGCCGCTTGTTTTTGCCGACGCTCATTTTGTTTTTTGTTCTGCGATTCATCTCAAGAACTTCGGAGGGGGAGCGAACAACCATCACGCCAATGCCATAGGTGCCTGCGTTATTTTTGATAAAAGCAAAAGGCTTTTGGCTGATCTTAAGGCGCTCAAATGCTTGGGCGGTTTTTTGGATGATCCGTTCAACTGCTGCTGCGACCGACTCGATGCCGATTCCGTCGCCAAAACTCACGGGCTCAACTTCTTCTGACTCGATTGTAAAGATAAAGGGATCCATTTCTAAGATCTGCGCAAACTCAACAGCCAAAGAGTTATAGTGAATGAAGTGAGAGCTCTTTTTTCGTGAATGCCAACCCAGAGCGTGTGAGGGGAGGATGACGGGCTTGACCCTGTCGAGCTCCCGGGGATAACCCCCCGAAAAATCGTTATTGAGGAGCACCCAATCCGGCGTGAAGTTCAATGCGGTGAGGCTTCCATCCTTAGCAATCTCAATGGGTAGGGCTCGAATGGGCTTCTGAGTTGCGGATTGGAGCTCAATTGCACCATCTGAGCCGCGGGGAGCGCCCTCGGGGATAGGGCCAAACCAGCCTACCTCAGCATCAAACCCGGCCTCTCGAATGAGCATCAGAAGGTAGTGCAGATTCTCGAGGTAGTAGAGATTGGACGTGTGTGACTCAGGCAAAATCAATATTTTTTGTGGGAGATCGCGCCCGAGTCGAGAAGCGGTTGCAGCGATTTGAGATCTTAAGATCGCGGGTGCTGCTCGGAGGTCGTCTGGACAAATGTTGTTGAACCCGGCGGGATACAAGTTGCTGTCCACCGGAACAATTTTGTAGCCCGCGTCTCGCAGATCGACCGAGCAGTAAAATGGGGGAGGTGCTGTTCGGGCATGCTCCATTTGCCAGTCCCAGAGCTTGCGTCGATTGCGCTGGATTGCGCCGGCAATTTCGGCTTTGAGTTGTTTGGATTTTTTCTGTGGGCTCATGAGCGGACCTCTGTGAGCGTTGGCTCGCAGCTCTCTTGGAGTTTTCGTTTGAGCTCACGAAAAAAGAATGTCTTTTCTTGCGGGCTTCTTGGGCCTTGAACCGACTGAGCGTCGGGGCCGTCACATGATTTTTCAAGAATCGCTAAAGAATGGTTCCAGGCTTCAGTGGCTTGAGAGCGAGGGAGAGCCTCCTTTAAAACAGGTCGCAGGGGCTTGAGGTCCCTCACGCATGCTGCGTGCCGTTGCACACGGTCAATGACTTGAGCCTCGTTGAGCCTTGTTGGCTTCTTTTTTGAAACGACATGAAACTGCAAAGCGTCACAGCTTCTTGCTTTGAGTTGAAACTCGAGTGAGACAATCCAGTCTTTGGCTTGCGCGGGGAGTGCGGATTGAGAGGGGTCTCGCTTCTGGGCTGCCTCCAAAGCAGAATCCGCCCGCCGGTCCTGTTTGAGAGCTAAAAGTGCGCGAACCTTTTGAATCTGGCTATCCAGCGGGTAACTCCAGCGAGATTCAGTTCTTAATTCAGAGCGTTTGAGGAGCTTTTCTGCAATCAGCAGGGCTTGGGTGGGTTCTGCTGCCAGTAAATGTGCCTCTGCCAGCCTCGAACTCACAGCGTTTGATCCTGGACCGAGGTCCCGTGAGTTGAGCAAATAGATTTTGAAAGCAGCCTGAGCCTCTGAGTACCTTCCTAGTCGGAGTTGGCACTCGCCCAAGAGTTCCTGGGCTTGGAGTGCGCGCTCGTGGGTTGGAATTCGAGCCGTCAAACGCTTGAGAGCATGCGCAGCGGATTCATAGTCTGCGCGTTGAAAATCTAAAGTGGCCCTCTCCCAAAGAACAGTGGCCTCCTCGTTTGAAAGCGTTCCATCGCTGGGCCTCTCAGCATTTGCTAACGGAATGACGAATCCTAATAGGAGGACTGAAAAAAAGGCTTTAGAGGCGACTCGCAACATGAAGTAGGTCCTCGATAGAGTGAACGTCCCGCGCAAGTTCTGGAAGCAGTGTCGTGGGCAGGCCGCCTGTCGCCTGTTTGAGTCGATCCAGCGCCTGTTTCTCTCGAGCCCGAAGGGATTGAAGGAGCTCCAGTGAGCGAGACAGGTGCGGATCTACTGTCAATTTCGAAGTTTGGGCGGGACTGAGGTCAGGGTACGCTCCCAGGGTTCGGTTGACGATCAAAGCGTCGAGCTTGAGCCCATGAGAGAGCAAGTGTCTCCTAAAATGAGAAAGCTCTTCAGCAAAGTCGGCGTGAGCGCCTGTGACAAGCAGGACGCCAGTTTTTTCGGATTCGAGCAGCTCAATGACTCGAGAGAGATGCTTGGAGAAGCCTGTGCGGACCTCAAAGATCGCTTTGGCCAGGTCAAGCAAATGGTGCATGAAGCTTGCGCCCGTCAGCTTTTCAAGCAATCCCAGTGCCTTTTTAACGGTGGCTTGAGCGATTCTGTTTGCGGGCACGACTAGCCATTGGATGAGGTTTGCTTCGAAAAGTTGGTTGAGTAGGCGCGGTGCATCGAGAAAGTCGAGCGTATTTCTGCTGGGCGGGGTGTCCAGGATAATGCAGTCAAATCGCCCGGAGTCGTGAAGCTTCTGAAGCTGCTGCAGTGCCATGTACTCATTAGTGCCGGAGAATTCTCTGGCAAAGATTTGAAAGAGTGGATTTCGACCAAGGGCCTCGGCCACCCCAGAATTTCCCGAGAGTGCGCCAAAGAACCCCTCAAACGAGGACCGAGTGTCCGGCATCAGAGCATGAAAAGTTCCGTTGGGCTGTGTATCGATTTTTGCTTTCAGTGCGGCTTCTTTCAGGAGCGCCGTGAGATCTTGTGGCTCGGATCCCAGAGTGGCCATTCCTAGGGAGGTGGCCAGACGTTTGGCAGGATCTATCGTGATTACGCAGACGCGTTTTCCTTCAAGGGCGGCTCTTAATCCGAGCGCTGCACTTAAAGTGGTCTTTCCTACCCCGCCGGTACCACAAGTGATGATGACTTCTCGGTTGAAAAAGGGAGCGCTCATGCTAGCCCCCTTTTGCTCAGCTGTTCTGCGATCCCCGTAATCTCAGTTCCAGGGAGTTCCCAATCTAGGCTTTCAAAAGGAATGCTGTAATTGCTCCAAATGCGGCAGTTGTGAGTTTCGAGTGCTGAGCGTTTCAGCGCAAAATCGAGCAATGAATCAGCAAGAGGCGACTTCCAGTGAGAAGGGTCTGGATCGATCCCAGAAGACTGGGCCGCATGGGAGAGATCCGGAAATCTTCGATTGACCAGATAGGCGGCCGGATTGCTCGGAAAGATCTTCTGCAAGTAATCTCCCAGTTCGAGAGATTCTCGTAGGGGCATTTCTTCTGGAAGCGCCACGATGAGTTGTCCGGTGCGTTTGGGGTCGGAAAATGTTTGGATCATCTCTCGCGCATCTTTGTACAGGGGGCCTCCTTGAAAGATGCGGGCCCAGTTGTCGATGCTCTGAAACATTGCCAGGCCGTAGCCCGTGGAGGGAAGGTCAGCAACGATGCGATCGTAGTTCTTTTGTTCGAACCAGAGCTTTCCGAGCAGAACGAGCTCATGAATGCCGGGGCCCGCCTTGGCCAAAAACTGAATGAGTGGATTTGAGACAAAAAGATGCGCAAGACCTGGAAATCTTAGCTTCAGTCCCATGTACTCTTCGAAGGCCGTTTTTGCTTCGCAATTAAGATGGTGCAGGGTTCTTGAAATGCGAGTGAGCTCACCTGGCTTTCGTGTGGGGTCCTCGAAACCAACCCAGAGCGTCCTTTGTCCCTTTTGCGAAAGAACTCGAGCGATTCCTTGAGAGACGGAGGTTTTGCCCACACCGCCTTTTCCGCTGACAAAAACGATCGGCCGTTTGAGGATTTCAGCCACCGGGGCAAAAGCTAAATTTTGAAAAGGTTGGCTCATTTGAACGTGGAGAAGAAATCATAAAGGGGCATTGCTTTCAACGAACATGCGGTTGCTTTTTGGCCGGCGATCCCTAAACTTTGGTTTCATGTTCAAAAACACTGCATTGATTCTGGGAGTCATGAGCCTGTTTGCCTCAGCCTGCGGGCCTAAGGCTTTTACCAAGGGAGAATACGATGATCCCACTCGAGTTGAGCTGCTCGATGACAAGTTCAATGAGGCAGATCTGCAGCAAATGGCTGATACGATCGTGCAAGCGATGGTGAGCTGCGACAGCATTGTTGAGGCTCGTCAGAGGCCAGTCGTTGCAGTTGAAAAAGTGCAGAATAGGACTGAAGAGCACATCGATACTGTTTCTTTGACTGACAAGATACGTACGGCTTTGATTAAGTCCAAAAAAGTTCGTTTTGTGAATAAAGAAGAGCGCTCCGCGCTCGAAGATGAGTACCAGTACAACGAAAGCGGTAATGTCTCGGGTGCCACCCAGAAAAAGCGAGGAAAGCAAATTGGTGTGGACTATCTCATGAGTGGCTCGCTGGCTACCAATGTGCAACAGGTGGGTAACGATAAGTTTGTATACTACAAGCTCACGATGAATCTGACTCACCTCGAGAACTCGACGATCGACTGCACTGAGGAACGTGAGATCCGCAAGAAGTTCAAAAAGCGCAGTGTTGGGCTCTGATCGTACCGGTCGTTTTTTTTTAGCGGGGGGATGGGCGTGCGCTTGGGTGTGTGTATTTG
>JBKCVM010000067.1:0-16808 GCA_046317855.1 Oligoflexia bacterium | reverse complement strand
ATGGCCTTGCACATGATGTAACTCAGGATGGCGCCCGAACTCCCCACTAACGCCCCGGTAGTGATCAGAAGCGGATTTTCAAGCGTAAAGCCCGTCGCAGCTGCAGCCCAGCCCGAGTACGAATTCAACATTGAAACGACCACAGGCATGTCGGCTCCGCCTATGGGGAGAACGAGCAAAAATCCAAGTACGAGCGCAATCGAAGTCAGCACCCAGAAAGGAAGCGCCTCTGCTGTCATCACGAACTGTGCGGTGAACCCAAACATCACCAGTCCCAGCACGGCATTGAGCAGGTGCTGACCCTTGAACACGAGCGGATTAGAGCTCACGAGCTCCTGCAGCTTAGCAAAGGCAACGAGTGACCCCGTAAAGGTAATGGCTCCAATGAGAGAACCCACTCCCAGCTCAAAAAGCGTGGCACCAGAAAGAGGCTCCCCGCTTGCGTGCTCGGCATAGTACGTACCTGCCGCAATAAAGACTGCAGCAAGCCCCACAAAGCTGTGAAGCGCCGCCACGAGCTGGGGCATGGCCTTCATGTCAATCTTCAGGGCAACGGCAATTCCGATCACTGCTCCCACGGCAAGCCCGGCCCAAATCCAGGTCGTCTCGCGGACCTCGGGCTGGAGCAGCGTTGCCACAATGGCAATCGTCATACCGATCATTGCGTTGCGATTTCCATTGAGCGCAGTCTTGGGTGAGCTCAGGCCCTTGAGTCCAAGGATAAAAAACACGGTGGCGACCAAGTAAATCGCTGCAAAGATATCTGCCGAAATCTGGAGTTCTGGAAACATTAGCGTTCCTCTTGTTGATTGGGCTTGGGCTTGGGCTTGAACATAGCCAAAATGCGATTCGTTACAACGAACCCTCCAAAAATATTAATCGAGGCCAAAGTCACTGCCAAAAATCCAAACACATGGACGAGTGAAGATCCTTCACCCTCATGCCCAGCAACGAGGATTGCACCCACGACGACAATCGCGCTAATGGCGTTGGTTACTGCCATGAGCGGAGTGTGCAGGGCGGGCGTCACACCCCAGATGACATGGTAGCCAATGAAACAGGAGAGCACGAAAACTGTAATTCCGATCATCGTTGGCGACATGGGTGACATGGACTATTTCCTCCTGGCGCGGATCTGGCCGTCATGAGTGACAAGGGCAGCCGCAATAATGTCATCTTCGAGGTTGAACTGAAGCGTGGGGCCCGATTCTTTTTCTTCGCGCACGTGGATGGCCAGAAGGTTCATGAGGTTGCGAGCAAAAAAAGCTGAACTATCGGCTGGCATCAGGGCAGGCCAGTTGCCAGCTCCAACAATCGTCACGCCGTGTTTGCTGACGACTTCATCCATCACGGTGAGCTCGCAGTTACCGCCGGTCGAAGCCGCCATGTCCACGATCACAGAGCCGGAGCGCATTCCGATGACAGTGCTCTCCGGGACCAAAAGTGGGGCCTTGCGACCCGGAATAGCAGCAGTAGTGATCACGACGTCAGCCTTACGAATACGTTCAGCCAGCCCAGCATCGAGCTTCTTGCGAGCTTCGGGAGAAAGTTCCTTTGCATAGCCACCTGAGCCCGAGCCGCTTTCACCAATATCGATTTCAATGAACTTTGCTCCCAGCGACTGAATCTGCTCCTTGACCTCGGGGCGCACATCGTAGGCTTCGACCGCGGCACCCAGCCTGCGCGCAGTGGCAATGGCCTGAAGCCCTGCCACTCCTGCTCCCAGCACCACCACCTTGGCGGCCTTGGCACTTCCGGCAGAGGTCATCATCATTGGAAAAAAACGGGGATAAAAGCGTGTCGCCTCAAGGACTGCTCGGTAACCCGCAATATTGGCCTGCGACGAAAGGACGTCCATGGACTGTGCGCGTGAAGTGCGCGGCACAAGCTCCAGACAAAGCGCGCTCACGCGACGTGAAGCAATCTTTTCAAAAAGATCATCCTGCAGAAACGGGTCTAAAAGACAGGCAATGGCCCCCCCTTGCTTGAGGGCTGCCACATCTTCAGCGCTGGGTCGCTGAATTTTCCAGACCAAATCCGCACCCAACACTTGCGCCCGACTGCGCACCACTTCGGCTCCGGCTGATTGAAAGTCTGCATCAGAAAAGCCCGCTTTTTCTCCGGCACCGGATTCAATGATGATCCGGTACTTTTTTGCCACGAGCTTCTTGGCGATTTCTGGGGTCATGGCGACCCGAGTTTCTTTGGGAAGTGTTTCCTTCGGGATTCCAATCGTGCAAGCCATAGTGGGCATAGTCTACTCGAGGCCCTGCCCTGCAAACAACGGCTGCGTTTGAGTGCGAAACTTTTCTACTCCTGATTGCGTTGTCCTGTGCATGAGGTTTCACAAGACGATTTGTTCACTATTGGCTGCCATCGGAGTCTTAGGGATGGCCGCCTCCTGCACTCCTGTTCTTCCTGACGCAAGTAGTCAGGACCCACAAAACCCAATCCTCAGCCCAGGAGGAAACCCTGGAGCCTTTACGGATGTAATGATTTACAACGGCATAGGAGTTTCGACGTCGGACTGGCAGGCCACTGAAGCAATTGTTTCAAGTCACTCACGCCAGGGCCGGGGTTGGACCTATCGCCTGGTAAATTCTGCCGAGCTGAATGCCATGAGCCTTGAGGAGATCGCTTCGTTTGGAGTGATCGTCGTTCCGGGAGGAAAAGGCGGCACCATCACCAGCTATTTAAACTCCTCCACGCGGCTCAATTTGCGAAGGGCTGTGCAGGAGTTTGGAGTGGGCTATGTGGGCTTCTGTGCTGGCGCCTGGATTGCGGTAGGACCCGAAGCTGACACATCCGAAGTGGCGTCTTACGGGCTTGCGGTTGCTGAAGGTGTCGTTCTTTCAACTTACTGGCCTGACGGTAACACTTCACTCACGGCTGATATCGTACCGGTGACGCTACAAGATGGCACGGTTCGCAATCTCGTCTGGTGGGGCGGCCCTTCGACTCCAGAATGGAAACTTGCGTCGGGCCAAAGCGGAGTCCTGGGGCGCTACAAGACAGGCCAGCCTGCGATTTCTCAAACGGTGTCTGGCCGCGGGGTGGTCGTGATCTCTGGCCCCCACCCCGAAGCCCCGCAGAGCTGGTGGGCTACGGCGGGAACGGATCCGGATGGCCTGGATTGGGACTTGGCAGAGAGGATGATTGACGGAGCTCTGTCCGGGACCCTCCTCTAATGAATCGCATCTAAGGAAGCGCCTCTAAGGAAGCGCCTCAATCCAAGCTTCAATGGCTCCGAGCTCACCGGCCGAAAGCGCACCATCAGGCGGCATGTCCTCCTCACCACCCGGCACACCGCTTCCTCGTAAGGTGCCAAATAGAAATGAACCCGTGGGGTCTCCTGAAATCACCCAGCCTGTAGCCTTCCATTCTGACTCCGAGTAGGTGGCAAACTCAAAATGACAGGAGCTGCACTTCTCCACAAAAACCGTTCGCGCAGCGACGAACTCAGGCGATCCTGAGGCAGAAAAACGATAGGGATCGGTTGATACGGAGTTCAGCGTATTCAGCTTTCCGCATCCGGCCATGACCAAAAGGACGAGACTGGCCAGGAGTCTCCTCATTTTGCGGGAGTTCCTTTGCGAACGGGAATGTAAGCCCAGACTTCGACCTCGTTTTCTACGCCAACGCCCATGTAGGAGGGCTCTTCGATTTCAAAATCACTCAGACCAGTCCTGAACCGGGCTTCAATCCATGGAGATCCAGTGGGTCCCGATTTTACCAAATACTCTCCAGATATTTCTCGAGTTTTTCCGTGCACAGTGAGCTTGGCTTTAAACTTTCCATCATTGGCCAGGGCGTTCTGAATCAGTGCCCGGGGATATTTGGCAGCTTCTAAATACTTCTGCGTCAGATGGCGATCTCGAAGCTCGATCCCAGTCCGGAGGGTTGAAATTTGTAGCGCAACTTCAGGAGCCTCGTAGCTTGCGCCCTTTTGGACCGCCTCTCCCGTGATGGCTTGGCTTACGGCATCAAAGGAGCCGACCGGACTGAGTGCAATCCTGAGCCTGACCGATGGGACCGGGTCTGCTGCCCAGGTCTGCCCCAAGGCCTGTAATGACAGAATCGTAATCAAGAGGCACCTGACAAGCTGGGACGGTTGAATGTGCATAGCTTTAATAAACCTCGATCAACCTCTTCAACTTCAGTTTACTCTACCGTCTGTGAGAGGTCAGTTTGAAAGACTCAAACCCAGCAACCAAGCCAAATTCTCAGTCCCATTTAAAAAACCCAGCTTAGAACTGAACTCCCAGCCCGAGCGTAACAACTTCAGTGAAAGCATCGGACCAAAAAGAAACCGCTGCGTTCCCTGAATGACATACCCTTGCGAGCTCGCCCAGTTCGTGAATCGACCAGCGAGCGGCAATCCAAGACCAATGCCTGGACCCTCCCCACTCCGCCTCCACTCCAGTTCGGGCACCAACATCACCCCAAAGGCAGCACATTCTGGACAGCTCGGGAGTACACTCGTGCCCTGGGATGCCCTCAGCGTACTTCCTGCAGAAAACGCAATAGCTGTAGCCCCTAGTCGAAACCTCTCCCACGCCTTGAACTCCCGGGAGTAAGAAACACCCCAGCCCGACTGATTTGACCTGATCGAAAACCCGCTCCCGCCTGAGACCGAGTCCACCCCCAATTTCTCCTGCCAATTTAAGTACACGAGCCCTATCGACTGCGTGAGCTTCGTTTTCTTTTGCTGACGAGCCCCCGGGCCATCCCAACAAACTGAAGGCGTGGCGTAGGTCCTACTGTGATAAAAAAGATAAAGGACATCCGGTCGATTGGGAGCCAGCACGCCCAGGACCGTTTCGCCTTGTTTCCATGGGCTCCCCACAGAATTCCAAGTCTTTCCATCCGTTACCTTGACGGGGCAGGCAGGGTCTTTGAGTTGAAACTTCTCCCGTCCAGACGCCCACGCGTCAGGCCCCACCAAAACACCTGCAAAAACCCACAATCCCAAAGCCCAAAGTCCCAAACTGAAGCAGGACCGCCAAATGCGCGGCGTCAAAGCCATACGTGCACCTGTGACTGAAGTGTGAACGAGTCTGGCTGGAGCCTGGCCGCGCCAGTCGATCGGGTCCCGAGCAGATCCACTCTGAGCTCAAGCCGCTGCATCGGAAGGTACTGAATTGAAGGCCCCGCCCTAAACCTTCGCTCAACATCTCGATTGAGATCTGCAGTGTAGAACTCCGTCGTCATCAGAGTATTAAACCCCCGCACCAAAGGCGCGCTGTACTGGCCAAAGAAATATCCGCCCCGCCTTGAAGTCTGTCCAACCGGAGTTTCGCCGATCAACCCTACTTGCCCAAGAAGCGCGGCATTTCCCAAAAAACCAACTCGCCCGTGCGCCGCTCCCATCCAGCGCGAACGATAATCATTGGACGCTGCATAAGCCGAAAGACCCCAGCGAGAGTCCTTGCCCAGGTCGACTTCAAAGATTCCGCTTGCTCCCTGCATGCGCAGATCGGTGGACTGGTAAAGATTACCCGCCAAGAGTTGCACGGCCGCGTCCATGCTCTTTGCGCCGTAATGAATCATGAGCGTATGCGATTGATCCGCCTGATTCAGAAGCGTCATCGATCGCAGGTACGCAGTGTGATCCGGAACGCGTATCCCAAAGGCTGTGTCCATCATTCCCAAATACAACCCAAGGCTCCGAGTGATCCGGGAGCCTACATAGTGCTCGCGCGAGATCAGATTCCTGGCGGCATTTTTTTGCGCTGCCGGAATGGTCTCAGGAACAGGGATGTAGGCCAGCCTTCCTACAGCTAGAAACCGCTCCTTTTTTGTCCGTAACACCAAATTGCCCTCGGCAAGCATGGTGATCCAGCGGGAGAGCGGGTCTGCGCTCGTCAGATTCTGTCTCAGATAAAGGCCCCGGTAATTTGCTCCGGGCCTGATCCATTCCGGAAGCCGGGTGGCTCCCAAAAAACCTGAGGTCTGTCCCAATCGCTCGTCCACTTCTTCTGGGGATCTTCCCTGAGCAGAGACAAAAAAAGGAACAGCAGCAAAGGCCGTCGCTCCGATGGCCCTGCCGTAATCAGTGAGCGGACCTCCGCCCATGGGATTGAAATGACAATTCAAGCACGAGGTGTATCCATGTCCAATCGCGTTTGGAAACGCACGGGCATCCACCGAGAACACCCATGCCGCCCAAAATCCAAGGCAAGCTAAGAAAAGGGGGCGCATAGGGCAAGTTGGAACACAGACGTAGGGGATCCTCAAGTAAATGGAATGACCTTCGACTTTTCATAAAAAAACATGCAAACCCTACTGCATGCCCTCTGATCAAGACTCCGCTTTTAAAGCTCTCTTTGAAGCCCTCGAGGACACCCATGGTCCCGCCGAATGGACCCTACTCAAGCCTCATGCCAAGCGAGATGCTGTGCTTCTAGTTGAAGCTTCCCTGGATCTCATGGCGGTAGCCCGAGCTGTGGCTGCCGATGACACCGAGAGCGTTCAGCTCTGGCTGAATCAAAAAAAACTCATGCGCCCAAACTCAGAACAAATATCAGAATGGGACGCCCACCCCTCCAAGACCTTCGAAACGGTCGTTGTCGCCCCGTACGTGCTCATCAAGGAGCTCCTAAGCTAAAGAGAGCTGACGCCTTTCGTCTCATCACCGCAGGATCGATTTACCCAGCCAAACCCCAATCCAAATCTCAATCCAAATGAATCCAGTTCAATTTTTCCTGATTTCGATCTCGATGATCACCCATTCGACTCTTGCGGCAGACCCACCCCTGCCCAGCCCGCAAGCCTTGGCGGTCGATACGTGCTTTAGCCCCGATGAAGCGTGCGATGAAAAGCTGGCCAGCTTGATTGCTTCTGCAAAAAAATCAGTCGATGTGGCGGTTTTTGACATCAACTTGGACCAGGTCGTTCACCAGATCTTGGTACAATCGCGGCGCATTGCAGTTCGCGTTCTGGTCGACAAAAGACAGTCCCGTGGGCAGCACTCACTGGTGCCCGTTCTCATAAAAGGTGGAGCAAGAGTGCGTACCGGTTACCAACGCGGAATCATGCACCACAAGTTTGTCATCGTCGACGGAACCCGATTAATGACCGGTTCCTTTAATTTCACTAACGGAGCTGCCTTCAAGAACCAAGAGAACCAGCTCTACATTAACCTTCCCAAAATTCTCGAACGCTACAACAACCGCTTTGAAAAGAGCTGGAACGAAGCTCAGCCTGTCAGCCAAAACCCGTCAGCCAGAAAAAGAGGGCAGGATAGCTCGAGAGCCACGCCCAAAAAAAACGATTCAGCCCAAAGGCCCAGAAATTGACTAAATGAAATACCGCTCCAAAAATGAGCACCCATGCGGCAGCAGCTAAACTCAATTTAAAGCCCAGAGCTGTAGCCCCAAGCACTACAAAAAATCCAAGCTCTCCCGCAATCACCGCCCAGCAACTCAGACGAGAAATCGCGCTCGACCCCAAAAGAGCCGCAAGCGGCCGGGGCCAAGCGTACTGCGGAAATCTCATAAAAAGACCCAAAGCACTTCCGTCTCGCCAGCAAGGCTCCTTCAGCTTAGCCCACCCCGCAACCCCATACGAAAGCGCCGACTGCACTCCAATGTAACCCAACGCCACGAGTTCGGCCCTCGGACTTGAGCCCATCGCTCGAGCTCCAGCCACTGAGCCCAGCACGACGAGTGTCATGCAGTCAGAGCCGCCATTGAAGGCTCCGCGAAAGCGCATAGAGACAAGCAAGCAGCCCAGCGCCAAACAAAGGGGTAAATACTGTCCGCTCCCACCGGCGATCGCAGCAGCTGCGACCGCTTGGAACACCAGGAGCCACGAAAAACTCCGGTCACCCAGGACTCCTCGAAAAATGCGAGCGAGCAAACCAAACTCAGGAGCTATCGTTTTCCAACGCCAAATCCCGCGACTGGAGAACTCACGCCTCAAACTCAAAAGCTCCAAAGACTGAAAAAAAACAGCCCACGCCACCAGTGTTTCACAAAGCGCCAGGGCGATCACAGCTCGCTCCCCTCGAGCAGCACTTCGCCGTCGCAAACGAGTCGATAACGAAAAGGCCTGCCCCTTGAGCGCGACTCAATTCCATCACGGATGACCGCACTACTGACCGAGTGATGCTTCGGGCTTTTGCGCTGCTCGATTGCTTCTCCCGCAATCGGCTCTGGCGTGTCCTGTGATTGGGCCTGTTCTTGAGCCAAAATCTCGACTGCCGACTGCCAGGCCATAGCAAGGTTGGTAGAGGGGCTGAAAAGAAGTCCGGCCAAAGTACGATCTTGAAGCATCTGCTCGCGCAAAACAGGCTCAAAAGGTTCCCAATGTGAATCCTCGCGCTCGGGATTCCAGCGTACTTCGAGTAAGTAGGGCGAACCCGGACGATCAAAAAAACGCCACGACGGAAAAAGCGTTCTCAAAAGTGCAAGCTTCACCTGATGCCCTCAAAATTGCTGTCGTATCGACTTCTAAAACCTACTCTCGCATTCAACAGTTAAGATATCCAAAACCGAAGTGGCCACCGAGCATGCTTACCTGCGTACTCCACTCCAATGCGGGGTCCGCTCTCGATCTGCTTGGGTCTCACATCAAAACCCTCTTCAATAAAGAGCTCGTCTGACTGTAACGAGAGTCCATCTTCCTTGCGAGTCAGTGCCAGTGCCTGTGCAAGCTTTCCGGGCCCATCTGTTAGACCTTTCAAGCCTGAAAGACTGCTCCTTCCACGATTACGAGCCATGGGTTCAATCCCTTGGCAAGGCTCAATGGAGCGAATCAGAACTGCCTCGGGCACTCCCTCTGGGCGAGTCACAAAGTTCAGGCAGTGGTGCATTCCGTAGATGAGATAAATGTATGCGCAGCCACCCTCTCGGTACATCGTGTCTGTTCGAGCCGTTCGCCTCCCCCCAAAGGTATGGCAAGCCCGGTCCTTCACCCCAAGGTAGGCTTCGACTTCAGTAATCCAGCCAGCAAGCACCTGAGATCGGTGCACACGGACCAGCTTTTTTCCTAAAAGCTCACGAGCAACGCGCCGCGTATCTCGAACGAAAAACGATTGAGGCAGCTTCATCTTTAAAGCTGTAAGATGCCCAGCATGAAGATTCAATCTCACAAAACTTCTCAGAGCAGCTTCAAAAGACTCAAGTTCATTAAAGACTCCAACGGAGCTCACTGGGTAGGAGATGGATTTCCGGTGCGAAATATTTTTTCATATTCAGATATTGCTCAAGAAATCTCACCCTTTTTGCTGCTCGATTACGCCGGTCCAACTGAGTTCAAGCCCACGGATACAAAACGCGGCGTGGGCGAACATCCGCATCGTGGATTTGAGACCGTTTCGATCGTTTACCACGGTGAAGTCTCTCACCGGGATTCGTCAGGAGGCGGCGGCACGATCGGCCCAGGTGAAGTTCAGTGGATGACTGCTGCATCGGGAGTAGTACACGAAGAATATCATGGCCCAAACTACTCGCGCACGGGCGGGCGATTTCAAATGGTTCAGCTCTGGGTCAACTTACCTGCGCACCTCAAGATGAGCCCACCCCGCTACCAATCCATCACTCGCGAGCAGATTCCGGAGGCCTCGCTTGCAAACAACGCAGGCTCAGTTCGAGTGATCGCAGGCAACTGCCTCGGGTCCCACGGCCCCGCCCAAACCTTTACTCCCATGAACGTCTGGGATGTCAGGCTCAAGGCCGGAGGCAAAGCAGTCTTCGAACTCCCAGAAGGTCATACTGCCACTTTCTTAGTCCTCGAAGGAATAGCGCAGGTAACGGACAAATCGGGAGCATTGCAAGAAATCCATGAAGCTCAAGTTGCGGTCCTCGACACGGTGGGCACAACTCTAGAAATCAAAGCTGCATCTCATTCCGATAAGAATTGCATGCTCCTGGTCATGAGTGGAGAGCCCCTCAATGAGCCCGTAGTCGGCTACGGCCCCTTTGTCATGAACACGGAGCAAGAAATCCGGCAGGCTTACCAAGATTACCGGAGCGGAAAGATGGGCAAGCTCACTTAGTTTGATCGCATCGCGCTATTGCCATTCCTCGGGTGCCATTTCTCGGGCGCCATTTTTCTGGCATCCCGTCATCCAGGCGGCTCATGCTAGTCTAGGGCGAATGATCACTCTATTTTTTTCGCTCGCTCTTTTGGCCTCTCCCCTAGTTGCACACTCCGCTCCCCGATCCTGGCAAAAGCACTTGCCCACGATGGATGAACGAGCGCAGCAAGCCTCTCCGTGGCTGCGCACACTGATCCACATGCATTCGATTCATTCGCACGACGCATGCGACAAAAAGCCACAAAAAAACGGCAACCCAAACGAGCGATGCCTAGAAGACTTTAGACGAGGACTTTGCCGCGAGCACGTCGATCTGGTTTTCATCACTGAACATCGAAAAAGCCTGGCAGAAATTTCTTTTCAAGACATGATCCCGATTCGGGACAACGATCGCTTACTCCTGGAGGGTGGCAAGGTGATCGGCACCGAGCACACTTGCCCCGATGGGCATAAAGTCACGATGTACCAGGGTTCTGAAAACAGCATGATGGCCCTGGGTCTCACTCGCCACCCGGAGCCTGTCCCTGGCAGTACCCTCGAGCAAACTTACAACGCCCTGACTCCAGAGGCGGCCGCAAGCTTTCGTCAGGCAGGGGGCATCGTAGGGATGAGTCATGCCGAAGAAAAGGAAAAGGACATCGGCCTTTTGAGACAGATCCGTCCAGAAGTCATTGAAGCCTACAATCTCCACGCCAATTTGCTTCAGACGGTGAAACCTAAAGTGAGAGTTGGAAGAACCCTGGAGACTCTCGTCGAGGTCCTTTCTTTTATTTCGAATCCACTGGTAGAGCCCGACCTTATTTTTCATGCTTTCTTTTCAGAGAACCAACCGTCACTACGCAAGTGGTCACAACTAGCAATGGACGGAGAAGTCACCGGAATTGCCGGAACCGACGCGCACCAAAACGCCTTTCCAATCAAAATGTGGGATGTTGAGCGCGTAGACAGCTACCGGCGGAGTATTCGATGGTTTTCGAATTGGATTAAAGCCCCCAAGCAGCCCACTCGTCTCCAGGCTCTCGATGCCCTGAAGGCCGGGCGTTCTCTAGTCGTCTTTGAAACTCTGGGAGATCCACTGGGATTTGATTTTTGGGCAACCAGCGCTCAGGGCACCCATTTGATGGGAGACAAAATTTCCTGGAATTCAGTGGGAGGCGCTGGCCTCACGCTGAATGTTCGAATTCCACCTCAAGCTCAATCCCAGGTCAAAGTGCAAATCCTAAAAGCGACTGATGAGGGCTGGGTTCCAGTGGCCCAGTCCAATCACCAGGACTTGTCCTATCAACCCACTGAGCCTGGCGCCTACCGCGCAGAACTCAGGATGATTCCGCGCCACCTCCGACGGCACCTCAGAACCAAGGGATACCTCATTCGTGAGATGCCATGGGTGTATTCGAACGCTATTTACGTGCGCTAAAGAATTCTTCGCACGGAAACTCGCGGATCAGCGCTTCGTTGTCGGCATGGTAACCGCCGGGTCGCTCGGCACTCTCGTAGCCGATGTGGCACTTGTACTCATTGATCACATCTTCGACTGGCATACGTCCCATGCACTTTTGAAGGACGCCCCACACTGCTCCGGTCCGATGATGGCCGCCGTAACAGTGAATATAAACTGAACCGAGGCTGGATGGATCCCCTTCGATCTCTCGAATGATCGAAGCCACCATCGTCATCACGTCACGTTTTTTTTGCTCGGGAGTTTCACCCTTGCCCTTGGCAAATTTGTACTGAAAAGTCCGCCCTTGGGTTGGTGTAAACTCCCAGTACTTTGCCTTTGGGTTGAGGCTCATGAGCATCTCACGCTCTTGAGAGGTCATCTTTTTTGCAGAAGGCCAATCGAGCTCGTCATAGTTGACGATCTTTGAAAGTCCTTCGTTTGCTACCAGGCTCGACATGCACGCACGATTGCGATCCGACTCGCCCTTTTGCTGAACCAAAACACCATCGGAAACAAACTGGGGAGCCAAGTAAGCGCCACGATACACGGTGCGCCTCACCCCAGAAGGAAACTCAAAGCTTGCCGCATTCATGTTCGAAGTAAGCCTGAACTTGGCCTCAAGAGCTTTATCTTTGAGGGTTTCAGAAGCGTTAATTTCAGCTTCTGTCTTGCCCCCAAACAGTGCGGCAAGCTCAGGGCGCTCGAGGGCCTGAGCGGGTACGAGTTGATAGCCTCCGGTATCGTTGCAAGAGGCATTTTTTTTAACTTGCCGCTCGCCCTGGGTGAATTTTCCGCACTGGTAAGGTTCAGCATGAGCCAAGGTGCAGAGAATTGAGTGAGCAGCGATCGAAACAGTCGCTACAAAACCGAGGCGTCTAGGAATGAGGGTCATGGCCGTAAACATGAAAAGAGCCCTTTCGTGCTGGCAGTTGTTCTGAATGGATCGGGGAATACCATTGTCTGATCAAAGCAATCAAGAATAATAAGTGACCCCTAACACTGCACTAAAGGCTTTGATTTTAATGCTTTATTCCCTACCCGTCTTGATACCGTCGTATCCGGCGCCGTATCCCGGACCGAGCGCCTTGCTTTCCCGGAAACTGCTTTATTCACCCGCTCATCAGGGCTGAAAATCGTGACCGACATTTTTGCACATATCCGGTCTTTTTGTCGTCCACAGCCTCCCGTAAACGGCAACTCAATGAGCTCTTCGACAAACTCATGGCTTTCAGTCCGCTGGTGGGGGTTTTCGGTCACCGGCAGATAGGCAAGACCACTTATCTGACGCAGAAGATCCGTAACTATTTCACACTGGATGACGAGACGACTCTGCAGGCGCTTCAACTTGGTCCATCAAAATTTCTTGGAGACCTCCAGCAGCTTCCTACGGCGATTGACGAATGCCAAGCGGAACCGCGGCTCTTTCCAGCGCTCAAAGAGTGGGTCAGGCTCCACCTGACGACCACCGCACTGCGGAGACGTCAGAAGACTCTCGACCGAGATCTTCGACTCTCGCTCGCTGGTTTGCTCCGCCGCGGCGCTAATATGACCGAGATGCCAAAGAAAGACACTCAAAGCATTCAAGGCCGTAATCTTGAGGTTTTATCCATTACCTCGACTTTGATTTTACAAAAGTCACTCGCGGAGAGCCATGCCCCCCGCGCTGAGCAGATCGCTTAAAGTGCGCGATGACCGCTTCACGCAGATCGAGAGATCCTTCACGATGGATTGCGCTTTTTGGAAACTGCGACATCACCCACCCCAGATCATCCCCACCACTCACCAAAAAATCAGGAATGGCAACTCTGTAAGTGCGATCTGCTTGAAGTGGACTTCCATCTTCTAGCGTCAGTGAAACCAAACGATTGATTTCCCACGGAGCAATCTTGGAGTCGCCGTTCAGGTCATCGCCCTGAGCCGGAGCTGACGAATCCAGCAAAGTGAGCTTGATCCCAGAAACCGGATAATAGCCTCGAGCTCCACTTTGAATGACTCTTAGCAAAAGATTGAGTTGCTTTTCATTCAGTTCAAGGCTCACCACAGCATTATCGAACGGGAAGGTACGATAGACATCTTCATAGCGCACCTCTCCGGCCTCGATCGACGCACGAATGCCCCCAGGATTCATGACTGCGAGATCGGCTTTGAGCCCTTCTCTCATGGCGTCCGCGATAAAATTACCCAAAGGAGCCTCATGCATTCGCTCATGGGTAAGAGAAACCACTGAGTACCCAACCACCTGTTTTTTGATCCCCTCAACAACCGCAGCGATCTCCTTGATCCAAGCATCCACGCCTGGCTCCGGCTGGATCATGACCCCACGCAAGGCTGGCGTCACGAGCGCACCCCGCCCCTGATGAGGAGCCGGGCGCTGAGCGTTACAATCTCCCTGATTTGAAAAAATTCGTTCGCAAACTGGAATTGGACCTTCAATTACGGTTTCAGAGTCAACCAAGCGATTCTGACTCCAATCCCAGGTGAGTTGCAGCAAGTTGTAGTAAAGTCCATTAGCTCCAGACTGAATGACCGGAACTCCATCCAGATAATGATGAACCAGTTGATGAGTATGGCCTGCAATCACAGCATCGATCGTTCCTTTAGGAATGGCTCGAATCAGTGCCGGGATTTCTTCATCGTTCTCACAAGCGCCTTCGGCATCCTTGGCTCGACGAATCAGCGATGGCTCCGGACGGAGCCGCACACACTTGAGCCCCTGGTGGGCCAGCACCAAAACGAGATGAGCCCCCTGTTTACGAAGCCGACTCGCCTCACGCAGGGTGGCCTCAGCGGCGTCAGTAAAAACGAGATCGTGCACATTCTCGGGTTTTGTAGTTCCCGGAGTATGAATCGTGGCTAAGCCGATCACTCCGACCTTCAGCTTGCCTGCTTCAAGCATCACACTCGGCTTCAGATTAGGAAAATCGGTAAGCTCGCGTCCGTTTTTATAACGAATGTTTGCAGCAAGAAAGGGATAGTGAGCCTGCTTCATCCTGGCCTTGAGTGCTCCCCGTAGATCACTTCCTGGCGTGCCGGGTTCCACATTTCCTTCGGGGCCAAAATCAAACTCATGGTTACCCAATGCCGCGGCTGACATTCCCAATCGGTTAAAGAACTCAACCACGGGCTTACCCTCGGCAGAATTGCTCTCGAGCGTTCCCTGAAACTGATCACCTCCATCGAGAATTAGAAAATTTTCCCCATACTTTTCTCGCAGAATCCGGACATGCTGAGCCAGTACCGGCGCACCACCGGCTGTATGGCGTTCCGGCTCTTTAAACTCTCGCGCCAACAGTGCACCGTGAAAGTCATTCATCCCTAGAATTGTAAGGGTCTGAAGATTTTCTATAGACGCTGTTTTTCGAACACCCTTGGATTGGGTCGCACAGCCCCCCATGCCTCCCCATGCCATCAAGAGAGACACTAAACTGATCGCTACACGTAATTTTGGCTTCAGCATCAAATCTCTCCCCTGAGGCCCAGCACTGCGCTGTGAAACCAAGCAAAATTATAAACCTCGGAGTTATCAGCTCCGCCCTCAACCATTCGGTAGCCACCGAAGGCTGAAAGCCCGGATGCGCCTAGGCTTCGCTCCAAAAAGAGTGCGGCATCAAAGGCACGTCCCTGCGGGGCGGCAAGTCCATCCACATCAAAGCGCAGTAGCCAGCCCGGCGCGAGATCGCGCGTTGCTCTAAAATTGAGCAGCGGCACGAAACCCACATTGGTTTTGCTCTGGGAGAGGGTGCCCTGGGTCAGACGAACCTCAGCATCCCGGATCTTGGCAGTGAATCCGAGAGTCAAGCGCCAAGGACCGCTTTTTTCAAAATGCCTCGCATAGGTTAGCCGGTAGGAGTTGAATCGGTAGAGCCCCACCGTTTCGGTTCCCGCTGCAAAGGTGCTGTTGATAAAAAGAACCGGATTACTGAATCGACCTCTAAGCTCCACCTCCAACGGCGCGTACAAAAGCCTGAGCTCGTGCTTGTCGTCCCACACGTAGCCTGCGTACACACGGTAGAGCCCAAAAGGCCCCCGCCCAAAATCAGTCAGCGCAAAATCGGTGCCGCCCTCTCCCGGAATGCGCTGGTCGTTTCGACTCTGCCACGAGGCAGAACCTTCGACTGAGACAAAGGCGCCGGCCTGGGCCCGGGACGAAAGAAGAGCCAAAACCACAAACAGGGTACAACAAAAAACAAAACTGGCTCTCGACTTACTCATGCATGGATTCTCCGGATCCGGATGGTCTCCCGGATTCACTTAGGACTCAAGAGTCCCAAGCCAAGTCCAGCCATAAAACACGAAAAGCTGAGGCAAACAGGTGCTCGCACCCGATGCTCTCAGCTTCTCGAACTTTATTCCAAGTGGGACCTATCCCCTTTGGTACTTTACGTCACGAATGCCCAATTCTACTTACTCTGAGCGCCCTCAAACTCGGCCTGCTCCTCGAGCGAAAGCACATCGGTGTTCACGAAGGCTGACTTGCCATTGGAATGCAAAACATGACCCTTCGAAACAGAGACACCGACAATGCCCCGCTTACCGATCAACAGATCCAAGTTCACTTTATTGAGACCCGCGTTCACGATGAATTCGACAATTTCTCGATCCGCATAAACACCGCGAAGGGATTCATCCTTGAGCTGAGTATATTTACGAGCAGGCGCAATCTCCAAAACGACAACATTGCCAACAGTGGGATTAAAAAACTGGCAACTCGTGATCGCCACATACACCTTGTCACTTACCCGAGTTTGGCACGCTCTAAGTGGAACCACCATTCCCGTTAAAACATCGACCCCTTCAGCTCGGGCGCTCACTTCAAGCGCTCCAGAAACCACCCAAGCGCCTAACAAAAAGAAAAGTCGTGAAAGAACAGACTTAAACCGGACCGAATCCACACTCATAAATATTTTCCCTTTCATTTTTTACTAACTGAAAAGCCCACCTGATCAGCCCATTTGATGCCCGAGGGGCTATAACTCTGAGTACAAATTGTCAACTCACGGGCAACACGAAATCGGACCAAAAACCCATGAATTGCCCTAGTAAGAATCACGCAACGCTTGCTTCAATCCTGTCAAATATCTGGAGTCTCCCGTTTCACAGATTGGATCCAATTTTAAAAACTCAGGACCCAGCGCTCCGCGCACCTTCTCCGGCAGCAGAGAGGCACCACGAACGATTTCATCAGTGAGACTTCTTGAGATCTGATCCAAGGTGCGCGCGCCCGAAGCGTAATCCAGCGCAAACACTTTCTCGCTTTGGCCGCATACCCCTGGAGCCAGCTTTTCAAGTGAGCGCGCACCCGCTAGCAAACCGAGAGCTTTGGGC
>JBKCVM010000066.1:0-2562 GCA_046317855.1 Oligoflexia bacterium | reverse complement strand
GCATAAACTCTTAGAAGCTCAACTGGAGAGAGTTCCGGCGTCCCTAAAGTAATAGAAGGAACAGCGGGGAGTTGACCCTCAACCCCCAGAGCCCTGGCGGTGTTGATGATTTCTTGGATGCCAACCTTTTGGGCCAGGCGGGCCGCAGCGGTATTGATCGAGTGTGCAAGAGCCTGGCGAAGAGTCACCCAACCTTCAAACTTTGACTCATAATTTTTGGGGGTCCAGGCGGGTTGTTTTTTGTCATAAAAAAGTTTGAAGGGTGCGTCTTCAAGCGGATAGGCGGGAGTGAAGGGAACTCCGGAAGAGTCCTTTCCTTTCTGGAGTGCTGCCAAAAACACCACGGGCTTGAAGGTGGACCCGACTTGGCGCCTCATGTTGAGGATGCGGTTAAAGTTTGAAGTCGAGTAATTCTGGCCACCCACGAGAGCTCGAATGTACCCGTTGTGGTGGTCGACAGCAGCGAGTGCTCCTTCTAGTCTGAGCTCCGGTTTTTTAACGTGCAGGCTTTTTTCTTGTGCAGCAACGCCTTGGGCGACCGCTTGCTGGGCCGCAGCATTGATGTGGGGCAAGAGCGTGGTGTAGACTCGGAGTCCCGCTTGAGGCAGGTCTTCTTCTGTAAATCGATCTTGAAGCTTGCGCAGCAGTTCAGCCTTCACAAAGTCTACGAAATAAGGAGCCTTGCTATTGGATGCCGGCTGGGGCGGGGCGAGCCTGATCTTGAGGCGTGCCGCCTCGGTCATTTCTTCTTGGGCGAGGTGGCCTGTTTCGACCATCTTTTTAAGGACGAGCTTTTGCCGCTCCAGAGCACGGTCCAAGTAGCGGTAGGGAGAGTAGTATCCGGGTCCACGAATTAGGCCCGCCAGTAGGGCTGCCTCGTGAAGCTCAACCTCTGAAAGACGCTTTCCAAAAAAGTACTTGGCTCCCTCCGCGACGCCATGCACTTCCATGCTTCCAATTTGGCCCAGGTAAACTTCATTGAGGTACCGTTCGAGGATTTCTTCTTTTGAATAACGAAGCTCGAGAAAAACGGAGAGCAGCGCTTCATTGATTTTGCGGACCAGATTCTTATCGTGGCGCTCCATGAGGTTTTTGACCAGCTGCTGGGTCAAAGTGCTTCCGCCCTGAGCAAAACGAAGTTGCCGCAAGTTGACTAGGATGGCGCGGGCCAGGCCTCGCCAATCCAGACCGATGTGTTCCAAGAAATGTTGATCTTCAATCGCCAGAATGGCTTGCCAGATCGGGGGAGGGATCTCTGAAAGGGGGACCCACTCTCGGACTTGTTTCTGGTCCGAACTCCCCAATGATCCCACGAGCTCAGGTTCAAGGTAGACCTCAGGGAGCTCGCGATCTCCGGCCTTGATGGCTACTAAATCAGCGCTGGCCCGTGAACTCTCAAACTCGAGGATGATCGTTTTGCTCTGTGAAGCCGCCTCCAGAGTCGGGTGGTCTTCTGGGATCAGATTTTCGGGATAGCGCACCGGATGCAAGGTGAATCGGAGGGTCTCAGGAGCGCCAGAGCTGGAGGGTAAAGAATACCCGAGAGCCTTGAGTCGCTGTTCGACTAAACTTCGGGGTAAGCCCGGAGCAATTTTGGAGACATCTGAATAGATGCGCGTCGGAATGAATTCCTGTTTGAGCAAGAAAGTCTGCTCGAGTTGCTTAAAAAGGATCACCAGGTAAATGCCCAGCGCCACGAATGGGATCGAAAGAACCAAAATGAAGCGGGCAATGCGTTGCATTTGACCGGGAAACTCCTTGACGGAGAAATTAGCCCTCCATAGAACCAAAGATCAATCGCAGGAAAGGGAGATCTCATGAAAAAACCGGCGAAAAAGCTCGGAATCAGAATCGGCGGAGCCATTGCGGCGGTTTTAATGGCAGTCGGGCGGCCGTCTCCCGCTTTTGCCATGGACTTTGACTGGAGCGGAGACTTTCGCACTGAAGTCCACTGGCTAAAAAACTACCAGCTCAGCACCGATAACCCCGATACGGCTACCGGTTATACGATTCCGAGGGGGGCGGCAGATCCATCTCAGTTTCAAACCCTGTTCTTGCGGTTGAGGCCCAAGGCCGTCGTCAATGATAATGTCACCCTCCGCTCCGAATGGTGGGTGGGCACCCCTTCAGCGAGTTTTTTTGGGGATGCTGGCGGGAGTGCAGGTTCGGCCACTCATTTGCGGACCTATGATTCTACCTTTTCTGGGGGCAGTACGCTCAGTGCTCAGCGCCTGTGGCTTGAAGTCCTTACCGACGTAGGAAACGTGCATGTGGGCCGTGCACCGCTAGATTGGGGTCTGGGCCTGGTCTGGAATGCTGGCGATGGCCTGTGGGACCGCTATGCGTCTACGGGGGACGTCATTAGGATGGTTTCTAAGTTTGGTGCGTTTTCTTTTATCCCTGCCAGCGTCAAATACACTCGAGGCCAGAGTTTGGCGGACTCACGCGGGGTATCGGACTACGCCTTGGCGCTCAAGTACGAGAATGCGGACGAGGGCTTTGATGTCGGCGTAAATTTTATTCGCCGAATTGGGGGCTCCGGAAACAGCGTCTACACTGGGT
>JBKCVM010000065.1:0-7532 GCA_046317855.1 Oligoflexia bacterium | reverse complement strand
ACATTGCCCGACTCGTGCGCAAAACTTGGGTGACGACAAAGAAAGCCCCCGTGCTTGAGCAAATGCTCTGGATCTACGCGGGTTTCCATAACCTCGAGCTCATTACTCAGGGATCATAGAGGCTGGGGGCAGTAAAAAGCCCCCCCACCGTGCTCGGCACACAGCGGGGGGGCGGGCTTGTTGCGGGCTCAAGGCACTATTACCTTGAGCTCGCAGGCGCACTTTTTCAGACGGGCGGGAGTTAGATCAGCTTCAGCGCCGTCATGGGGTTCTGGTTAGCTTGAGCCAGCACCGAGATCCCTGCCTGTTGCAGGATGTTCTCGCGGACCAAGTTAGAACTCTCCTCGGCGATGTCCGCATCCGCAATGCGCGACCGGGCACCCACGAGGTTCTCTTTAGCAATCGCCAAATTGTTCGTTGTCGATTGCAGCTTGTTCTGCATGGCTCCCAGCCGAGCGCGGGTTTCGCTCACTTTGCTGAGGGCTGAATCCAATTGATCGATCGAGGCACGGGCATCATCAATCGTCTCTGCCTTGGCGCCGTCGATTCCCAGAGCTCCCGAGCGGGCATCGTACTCGCCTACGTTGAAGTTGATACGATCAGCTTCGTCATTGCGAATACCCACTTGGAACTCGAGTACCGACTTTTCCCCAGAAGCATTGAGCAGCGGGGTGCCGTTGAAAGTCGTCACATTGGCAATACGGTCGACTTCTTGAATGAGGCTCTGAAACTCTTGGTTGATGAAGCCTCGCTCATTGTCGCCGATCGTGTCAGAGGCAGCCTGAATCGACAGTTCGCGTAAACGAACCAGGATGTTACCCACTTCAGACAAACCACCTTCTGCAACCTGGACTAATGAAACGCCCGAAGTGGCGTTCTTTTCAGCTTCGTTCATCGAACGAATCTGCGCACGCAGGTTTTCAGACACTGCAAGTCCGGCTGCATCATCACCTGCCTGGGTAATGCGCTGGCCAGAAGACAGCCTCTGAAAGGATTTGTTTTGTTGGATATTCGTCTTACTCAGGACACGGTTAGCAGCCAAAGCTGCCATGTTGGTGGATATTCTCAAGCCCATACGTTCAGCCTCCGAATTGAGGGCGGACCTCCGACACTCAGGCACAGCAATGCCTGTGGGTTTGGCCGGACGGCCCGGTTATTTCCAATGGCACACACCATAAGTGCCACTGGCCGAGTTGTTCTTTGGTTCAACGTCTGGGTTCAACCGCGACACGAATCTGGATCGGAGGACCACTCCGACCCAAACCGAGTTGGGACCAACAAAGGTTCCGCCTCCAGCAACAGCAATTACCTGGGCAGACGTCGTCAGCTCTCCGGTGGTTGGTTGGTGCCTTCCACTTTCCTGCTGACACCCATCTCATCGGCACCGCGTCACAAAGCTTGAGTTTTTTTATCAGAATTAACAATCAAGAAAATGACAGAGGGGGCGGGAACTTAGCGCTCCCACCCCCTCTCATTGGCGGATATTTATGGCGGATACTGATTCGTATGCGCCCTGATGACAGGGCTATCCGCCGAGAATCATCCCATGAGCTTGAGGGCCATCATGGGGTTCTGGTTTGCTTGACTGAGGACCGAGGTGCCGGATTGCGTCAGAATGCTATTCTTAGCAAGCTCGGCGCTCTCAGAAGCCATGTCGACATCGTAGATTCGGCTACGAGCTGAAGACAGGTTTTCCTCATAAACACCCAGATGGTTCACTGCGCTCTGGAGGCGATTCTGCATGGCTCCCAAATTTGCACGGGAGCTCGACAACGTTTGAAGGGCGCTGTCGATGACGTCAAGATTTGCCTGAGCTGATTCTTTTTCAGCCACAGTGAGATCTTTCACGCCCAAGCGATCTGCTGAAGCATTGGTCGAAGCCAGATCAAACTCGAACCGGTCCGTATCAGCGCGATTGCCCTGACCGATCTGCACTTCGATTTTGTCGCCGTCTCCATTCAACAGCTTGCGGCCGTTGAACTCAGTTGAAAGAGCAATACGATCGATTTCGCTCTTGAGCTGAGACACTTCCTTATCGATGAAGCCGCGCTCAGTGTCACCAATGGTGTCCGATGCTGCTTGAATCGAAAGTTCGCGAAAACGAACCAAGATGTTTCCGATTTCGCTCAATCCACCTTCAGCCGTCTGAATCATCGAGATCCCGTCGTTTGCGTTGCGGGTATCCTGGCGGATCGACCGAATCGATGCTTTCATCTTTTCAGCGATTGCCAAACCAGCAGCGTCATCGGCAGAACGAACGATGCGTGTACCAGAAGCAAGCTTTTCGAGCGAACCCTGTTGCATGCGATTGCTTTGCGACAGATTTCGCTGAGCGGCCAGCGACTGAACGTTAGTATTAATACGAAGACCCATACCTACTCCTCTAAAACTGACCCTCAAGAGCCCACCACCCCACGTGGCACGGCCCAAAAAGATCTCATTGTGATGGCAGGAATGTGCTGTACCCCTGCCGGGCCCTCCCGTTTCCGGGTCAGCCCTTGTTCACAGACTCTTTCGGTCAGTCATTTTTATGGCTTTAGTCTTTTTTGTACTTTTTTAGTCAGTCTTTGGTGTCAAACACCCGCTATTTGGTCAGCCGCAGAATAAAGATCAATTTCGCGACGCGTCATGAGCTCAAGCAACTCCTGCCCCGAGCGCGTCGAAAAGGCCCCCTCCACGCTTTGACGCAGCCGCTCTGTGAGAATCTGAAAAACAGCCCTCTTCATAGCGCGCTCATTCTTTTGCTTCATCCACTGAGCACTCTCCGCCTGACGCACAGAGAGAGCCTGAACCACCGCATCCACTCCAGAACCTGAGTTTGCCTGAGTTTTAAGCACCTGCGGTCTGCGACCCGGCAAAAGATCCAACACTGTCTCCAAGTTGCGCTGAAGCCGATCAGCATCGGGACGGTCCATCTTGTTGATCACAAAAAGATCAGCAATCTCCAGGAGCCCAGCCTTCATCATCTGAATCGAGTCCCCACTTTCAGGCACCAGTACCACCACAACCTGATGAGCGAGCTCCAGAATCTCGAGCTCTGTCTGGCCCACCCCAGCAGTCTCAACCAAAACATGGTCATATCCTGCAGCATCCAGAGCCAGAACCGATTCAAAAGTGGCCTGCGAAAGCCCCCCTTGCCGGCCGCGCGTTCCGAGAGACCGAATAAAAACTTTTGGGTCCGAAATATGATCCTGCATCCGGATACGATCTCCCAAGATCGCTCCACCAGAAAAAGGACTCGAGGGATCGACCGCCAGCACTGCCACTGTATGGTTTTGAGATCGAAGAGATCTAATGAATTGATCAACCAGCGTCGATTTGCCCGCACCCGGAGGACCGGTCACTCCCCAAATTTTGGCTTTTCCAGTGCTAGAAAACAGCTCCTTCAGAATTTCTGGTGAATCAGAATCGCGATTTTCAAGCTTTGAAATCACTCGCGAGAGGGCCAATCTCTCGCCTGCCAAGAGGCGCGAGGCAAGAGAGCTCACTTTGCCTTCCCCTGAGCTGCCCCAACTTCTTCCATGAGCTTTTCGAGCTTATCTTCAAGATCACGCACTCGGTCCCGATAGGCCTGCTCATCGGGGGGCGCCCGCCGATCGATCACTAAACTCTGTAGCTGCCCCAGCAGAGCTTTATTCTCCTCTTCAAGCCTCGATATGGTTTTACGCAACTCTCCCACTTCTTTCAGCTCACGCTCCCGGATTTGCTCACGGGTAACCTGAACTTCCGCTTGAGGAGCAGCCGCGGGGGCAGGAGCAGCCGCAGGCGCTGCGGCTGAAGGCACCGCAATCGGAGGAAGCGGCGCCTCGTTGATCTTCTCAAAAAACTGAAGTGCCAACGTGCGGCTCTCAAAAATCTCGAGAGTCACTGGGCGCGCAAAAGTCTCCACTTCAGTCCGGAGCTTCTTATCCGGTGAAACGACCACTACTCTGCCCGAAAGCTCCCTTGCCAGCTGATCTAGACTAATAAGCTCCCGAATCACCTCAGCAGGAATCGTCCCTTCCAAGAGCTCAAAGGCAATTTGATTCTTACCATCACGAATCAGTTTAGTGACCCCCACTTTTAAAATCTGGGCATCCCGGGCCTCCACGGGCCCAGTTGCCGTCAGGATGTCGACTACGCCGTCTCTAGCAAGAGCAAGTTTCATTGGTTCCCGATCACCCCTTAGGGCAGCTTTGACCTATAGAAGAAGATCCGCATCAGGTCACGCCGGGTGATCACCCCCACCAAACGCTCCTCTTCGTCTACGACTGGGAGCCTGCGGTATTTGAATTCCACAAATAGGTTGATGATCTCCTCAAGCGGAGTGGTCGCCTGGATAGATTTTGCCTTTTTGCTGTAACGAATGGGTTGATTGAATAGCTTAGGCTGAAGCTTCTTTTTACCGCCAATCAGTCGAATAATATCAAATTCAGACAGCACGCCCACCAGCTTTCCACTTTGATCATTCACGATTGGAACGCCCGTCACACGAGCGTTGATAAAGATCTTTAACGCCTCCTCGACCGTAGCCCTCTCGGTCAGGGTAATCAGGTTCGTGCTCATGATGTCCTTAGCCAGCGTCCCCATAAACTCGTTCAGCTCCTCGGCTTGCGCCTTTTTGGCGGATTTCATCTTTCACGAGTATACGGAGTTCGTGATTTGACTTCAAATTCAACCCTCCTTTACCCTGAAAGAATGGAGACCGAGGTCATCAACCGGGTATTCAGGGAATTCGTGTTCCCCACCCTTCCGACCGAAACCCCGCTGGCTACCCTTAAGGCGTGCGGCAACGAGAAGATGCGTGTCCGCCAACTCCTGCCTGTCTTTTTAAAAAATCAGGCCTATCTCCATTTTTTAATGCAGCTTACCGTTCTAGCGCAAAAGGTGAAGGATTGGCGGTCTGAGGTACCAGAAAATGTCGACCACTCCCTCGTGATCGTGGATCGGATCTTGGGGCTCATGGGCAAGGACCTGATCCGAAATTACACGGTTGGCATGGCCTTGTTTCGAACACTGGGGGCTGGACTTCCGCGCAAGGCCCAAGGGGGTGGCGTCAATCTCAACCCACCCGATCTCCTCCCTTTTGCAATCGGCACTCAGGACTATTGCCTCGACAAAAAATTGATGCACGTCGACATGGCCTTCAATGGTGGGCTCATCTATGACTGGATCAACTGTCTCCTCAGTCGGGCCAAAGCTTCGCAGGATCAAAAAAATTACTTAAAAGAAACCTACGCTGAGGGGATGCGGATGGCCAAGATTGCTTACCGCATTGCCCAAAACATGGGGCGAATCGAACACGACCGCTACGTGTTTGCTGGCGCACTCATGATTCCTGCCGGCAAGGCCGTCATGAATGTGATTTTTCCTAAAGAAGAAAAAGAAAAATCTTGGGCCCAGTTCATAGCAGACTGTGAAAAGCACCCGCATGGAAAGCGCGCTGCCACTCTGGCCTTTGAAGCTAAGAAGTTTTCAATCCGCCACGCTGAAATTTCGTCTCTTCTGGCAAGCTTCAGCGAAATGCTACGCCCAGTCGAACGAGCGATTTTTTATTACAACACTCCGTACTACCTCTCCTCGAGCAACAAGTCGCTTGCCACCCTTGGCGGACTTTGGTCGCTTGCAGCCACGGGGGCCGCTCATCCTGACGGAAAGTTCAAACTCGAACCCCACCAAGAAAAATTTGTCCGAAATGCCAATCTGAGCCTCGAAATGCTCAAAAAAATCGCCGGCGAATCCAAGGCCGAGAAAGGTTGAGCTGACCCACAATGGCCACGCACAAAATCGGCCTGGGATGCACCAAATGCGAGGACTGCGTGGATGTCTGCCCCACCGGCAGCATCTACTTTGGAGTGGAGCAATTTGTCATCGATGCGGATACCTGCCATGGCTGCGGGGTCTGCGCACGCGTCTGCCCGGTTGCAGTGATCCGTCCTGTCGAAGTCGAACAAAACGAAGAGGTCGCCAAACTTTTGGCAGAAATCGAGCAGGAGGAGCAGGAGCCCGGGCAGGATTTGGCAAAAAAAGGTCAAGGTTCAGGAAAAAAATGACGACCCTTCACATGTGAAGGTGAACTCTTTTAGAGAAATTTTTCGATTCACTCCCTCGCTCAAGCCCCAGAGTGAAGGCGAAGGCTATGGCCAGAATTCTTACAGTTCAGACGGGCACTCAGGGCGCAAAGATCCTTCAAACTCGGATGCCCACCCAGACCCAGGCACTCCTCCGACTCAGCCCACTGAGGCCGAGCAGTTACTTGCGGTGCAAGCTGCCCTTGAAGAATTTTCTCGCGATGCCGCCACCCAAAATCACGGCATTCAAGCGTCACTCAGACCCTCGAGCCCTACCCAACCGGGACTCTCAGTGGTTTTAAGCGATATCAACGGAAACGTGATTCGAAGCTTCACCGGCAGTGAATTCGTTAAACTCCGCAAAGCGGGCGGCCAGGACACCCGCGGTCGCGGGAAACTCCTTGATCAAAAGTACTGAGCACGAGACACCGGGTGAGTATGCCAAGCCCCAGGGTCCATGTTCTTTCTGACCTGCACCTACTGGATCCCTCCGAACCTTTTTATCGTCGCATCTTAGACTGGCTGGCATCGGCGCCCTCCATGCAGGACCATGTCGTACTGGCAGGCGACATCTTTGATGTCTATGTCGGAAACAAATCGATATTCAGACAAAAACACGCACCGTTTTTTAGCGCAGTGAGTTCGCTGCTCCGCCGTGGCGTCCAGGTTCATCATGTTGAAGGCAACCACGACTTTTGGATTGCTCAGTCCTACCTCGACTCAGACTGCGCAAAAGCCCAAGTGCACGGTGATTTCATCGAGATTGAGCTCGTGGGACACAAACTTCGAGTCGAGCATGGAGATCTTGCAGACCCTCGTGACGCTGGCTACCTGCGCCTTCGTAAATTTTTTCGAGGTAAGTTGGGCCAGTTTCTGGTGGAAGTCATACCGGGTAGTGTTCTCGATCGGATTGGCCAGGTCTGGAGCAATGGCTCAAGGGATCGACAGCCCGAACTTCCGGATGCATGGTCCAAAACCAAGCGAGACGAGCTTCGCTCCATTTACTTTGACTACGCAAAAAAGCGGCTCCAACTCAGCGGAGCAAACGCACTGGTCATGGGCCACTGCCATGATCCGCACGAATGCCCAGGCTACATGAACGTTGGATTTCCGCGTACGCACGGCTCTTGGGTACGCTGGACACCCGAAGAGAATCGTCTTGAGCGCGTACCTTTTGTCTTAAACTGCCCCCAGCCCCTATGATCCCTGAGTAATGAGCTCGAAGTTATGGAAACCTGCGTAGATCCAGAGCATTTGCTCAAGCACGGGGGCTTTTTTTGTCGTTACCCAAGTTTTGCGCACGAGCCGGGCAATGTTGGCCCTGAGCATCGCAAACGTGTGGTTGATTGAAAAAAGTGGATCAAATGAATGGTCCTTCAACTCACCCTGTCCCGCAATCACCGCGCGCTTTGAAGGGTGACGTTCGTGCTGGTTGTTTGGGTAGTGCCTTGAGATCAGCATTGGGTAGGAGTTCTCTTCGTC
>JBKCVM010000064.1:0-4801 GCA_046317855.1 Oligoflexia bacterium | reverse complement strand
GCCCCCGCTTTTTTCAAATTTTCTAAACGCGTCCAGATAACCTGCTTGTTCAAAGCCACTGAGCCAAGATCGTTCTTGGGGCAAAAAACCAGCGTTATCGCGATTTTCTTTTGGATTTCGAAGATCAATTTCATGGTGCGCGATATTGAGGTCGCCACAGAGCACTACATTTTTACCCTGCCCACGCAGCTGCTCAGTGCGCTTTTGCATGGCTTGGCAAAACGCAAGCTTATAGGGCAGTCGAGTGTGCTCGCGTTGTGAGTTAGGAAAGTAAGCATTCAGCAATACAAAAGCTCCATAATCTAACTCAAGCACCCGGCCCTCAGCGTCGATCTCAGCGACACCCAGTCCCTCGGTCACAGAAAGCGGCTCAGTGCGACTAAAGACTGCAACTCCGCTGTAGCCGGGCTTTTGTGCGGAGTGCCAAAACGAATGAAAGCCGCCCGGGTTTCGCAAAAAAAGGTCCACTTGCTCAAGTTGAGCCTTTGTTTCTTGCACGCAGACCACGTCAGCGTTTTGCGAATCAAACCAATTCAAGAATCCCTTTTTTTCGGCCGCCCGGATTCCGTTCACATTCCAGCTGATGAGCTTCATAGCTGGCAGTGTCTGCCACGAAACTTAGGTTTCGACTAGATACTCATCCAAGTGACGTGAAAGCTCACTCGAGGATTTTTGACAATAGTCTCGATCCAGAGTCGCCACGAGCGACTTGAGCGTCTGGTCATCGAGAACCTGCTTAAGCCTGCCCAGAAACCCTGCTTCGGCAACGAGCATCAAATGATGAAATTCGTTGCGACCCCGGGCTACCCGCAACTTGTGAGCAAGCTGCCTTGCAAACTCAAGTGCGCGTTCGTCGTGAGCTTCAACCTCAGTGCTGAGCGAATGACGGCCAAATCCCACAGAGTCAAAAACCCTCCCGGGTCGATCAGAAGTAAACTCGCTCGTTTTCAGGCGGCTCTCGGGATGATTCATCTTTTCGACAAGCTCAAGTCCTGAGCGTAACCCAAGGTACCTAAAAATTCGGGCCTGCGCCCGATTGGCCACTAAGATCCACGTCTCACCCACGGGTAAATGGGCAGCCAGGGGCCTCAGCTGATGCTTTTTTCTTAAAGTCATGCGCCCTCTTGTTGCGGGGACCGTGCCGTCCCAGCGCAGTCATGGTCCTTGCCTAGTCCTTGCAGAGTCTTTGAGGCATGACCCCAGCCGAGCTTGAGTTGCGTGCTGAATTAGACTTGCTCAAAATTGAAGTCGAATCCCTTCGCCGCACGCTCTCTGGCCTGGTTGAACATTTTGATGACCGACTGCACCGAGAACACTTGAGAGTCGTCCAAGAGTTCAATCCAGAGCGAGAGCAAATTGGGGGTGCCACACGGGCCGCTTAAGCGATACACTCAGGGCGCATGCTCAAAACCCTGATCTTAGAAATTCTAGTTAGCTTTGCAGTGCTTGACGCATTGATTGATTGGCTCAATTGGAAAAGACTGCCTTTGGTAACTGAACAAGATGCGCGGACGCGATCTTACCAACGTGAAAACTTTGTGATCGGTCTCTATGAGACCGGAGTTCAGATCCTATTCTGGGCCTTTGTTTTCAATTTTCCTGTCCTAGACTGGCTAGATGAAAAGCTAGCAGATCGAATTCACAATCCCATCTGGCAAGGGGCTGCCTGGATTGCCGCAATCAGCATGATGAAGTCGATGGTCCTCCTTCCATTCACTTGGTATTCCACTTTTTCGATCGAGACCCGTTATGGGTTTAACCGAACCTCTCCGGCGACATTTGTGCTCGACCGGATCAAAGGTCTGATCTTAGCTCTCGCTCTCGGCTTGCCCCTGCTTGCGCTTGTTTTGCATTTTTTTACTGCTTTTGGACAACAGGCTTGGTGGTTGGCATGGATTGCGGTGACGGCAATCTCCCTGGGACTAAGCTACCTTGCCCCGATTGTCTTTCTGCCTCTTTTTAACCGCTTTAAGCCTCTTGGAAACGGAGAGCTCCGCTCGGCCATTGAAGCGTACGCTGCGCGTGAGAACTTTGCCATGAAAGGCACCTTCGTCATGGATGGTTCTCGACGAAGTTCCAAACAAAATGCCTTTTTTGCGGGGTTTGGCAGATTTCGAAAACTCGTTCTCTTTGACACTCTCGTCGAGAAACATTCAGTGGACGAGCTCGTTGCTATTGTGGCGCATGAGATGGGGCATTTTAAATTAGGGCATATTCCAAAAATGATCGTCATCTCAGTTGCCACTCAGGGAATCCTGTTTTGGGGCGCGGGGCGTTTTCTTGCTCATCCTGAGACACCCAACTGGATATCAGACACTCTCTTGCTGGCCGAGCCAACAGCAGCCGGAGCGCTTCTTTTACTGTCTCTTCTGTATGTTCCTGTCGGAAGGGCCCTCTCGATTGCGACTCTCGCGCTTTCTCGACACCATGAGTACGCTGCCGATCGCTACTCTCACGACACTTACGGAAAGCCTCGCGAGCTGATTCAAGCTCTCAGAGCCATGCAAAAGGAACACTTGTCCCACCCCAACCCTCATCCTCTAAAAGTTTGGATGGACTACTCCCACCCGCCTGTCAGCCAACGAGCGGCCGCACTTGGAATTCAGCCCGAACCTCAGGCCGCATCAAGCGTCTGATGATTTTGACGTGAACCAGTAGAACCAAGGCAAAAATAGAAACTGCAAGCCACCGTGGGAGCGATGCGGGAAGCGGTTTCCAAAGCAGTTGAGGTGCCGCCGACAGAGTGGCCCCGATGATGAGCACTAAAGTAATTTTTCGAGCCCAGTCTTTGCGCCGCAGCAGGCCAATGGCGGTCGGAAACCCGATACAAGCCAGAAGACCATGCCCAAGAGCTTGCTGCATGATTTGCTGCGGGAGCTGCTCAATGTCCACGAACTGTCCGGTCTTGGACTGAAGAGAAATCCCCAATTGAATGGCCATCTCAGGCTGGCTGCTCAGCAAGCCATAGGCAAAAACCTCAAAGCCCGCAAGGATAGCGAGAAGCAAAGAAAGGGCGATAGAAAACCAGCCCAGGCTAGTTACAAATTTGGACTTGTTCATAGAGTGCCAATCTTAAGCCCGAGACGGGCGGGTGGCCACAAAAACCGCCACGTAACTGCAGATCAAAAGAACAGTCACGCGCCCGTAGATCGGAAAAGTTGCAAAACCCACGGTGTAAACGAGCGTCAAAGCCATACAAGACAGGCACATGACTTTTGCCTTGGGCCTAATCACTCCGTGCCGGTTCCAGTCATCAATGGCAGGCCCAATGTGAGGCTGACGCATCAGCCACGCATGCCAGCGCTCGGATCCCTTTGAAAAACAGAACGCAGAAAGAAGCAAAAACGGAGTAGTGGGCAATAGCGGTAGAAAAATTCCGATGACCCCAAGCGCTAGGCTTAGAAATCCACACGCTACAAGGATGGGCCGATAAATCTGCGACATCTTCTTTAGTGGTACCCCACTCCCCCATTGAAGTGAACCCCCGGGGATGGGAAAACTCAGAGCCGCATGCGTGCCCCACTTCAAAAACTCCCCATAGATCAACATCTGCATGCTTTGCTTGAGGCTATTGAATCCAATCCTTGCCTGCTCTTAGAGGCCTCACCCGGAACTGGAAAGACCACTCGTCTGCCGCCAGCTCTTTTGTCGCGTTTTTCTGGACAAATCTGGGTGCTCGAGCCCCGTAGACTGGCTGCAAAGTGGGCAGCCCACCGGGTGGCATCAGAACTGGGTGAAGAAGTCGGCCAGACCGTGGGCTACCAGTTCAGGTTTGAAAAGCGCCAGGGCCCACGGACGCGCCTCATGTTTCTGACTGAGGGAACGCTTCTCAGAAAGCTTGGCCCGAGCTCGGGCGACCCACTGATCCGCCAGTGCTCGGTCGTGGTGCTGGATGAATTTCATGAGCGTCACCTCACCACCGATCTTGCTTTGACCTGCTTGCTTGAGCTCCAAAAAAAACGGCCAGACCTAAAAATCGTCGTCATGTCGGCCACGCTCGATATCCAGGGGCTGGTTCCGCTGATTGAAAAAACCTGCGGCAGAACTCCTGCCGTCATCGAAGTGGACGCTCCGCGCCACCCTGTTGAGATCCGGCACCTAGCGCGGGACGCCCAGGGTACACCCCTTGATCAACTCGTCGAAAACCACGCTCGAACTCTACTTTCAGAAACCTCTGGAGACCTCCTCGTTTTTCTGCCTGGAATGCGAGAAATCCTAAAAGTCCAAGCAAGCCTCCAAAAAGTTCCGGCACGAACCCTACTTCTTCACGGCGACTTATCACGTGAGGAGCAGGATGCTGTGATGCAGCCGCACCTTGAGCCCAAACTGCGGCGCATCATCCTTTCAACCAACCTGGCCGAAAGCTCAGTCACTCTTCCTAACATCACTTCTGTCATCGACAGCGGGCTTCACCGCATTGCCAGCCACTCCGCTTGGTCCGGAATTCCTGCACTGCGAACTCGTCCCATCTCTAAAGCGTCAGCCATCCAACGCGCGGGGCGAGCCGGCCGCACGGCTCCGGGAATCTGCCAGAGGCTCTATGGCAAAGCCGATTTTGAAGGAAGACCATCGTTCGAGATTCCAGAAATCCGTAGAGCCGACCTTGCACAAGTGATTTTGGAGCTCAGGAGCCTAGGAGTGGAGGGTCGGCTCGATGCGCTGCCGTGGCTAGATTTTCCGGAGCTCTCGCAATGGTCCGCGGGCGCAAGACTGTTATGGCTTTTGGGTTACCTTCAGTCTGAAAAACTCGATGCCGGACTCACGGAGCTGGGTCGGATGGCCTCAGGCCTCTCCATGCATC
>JBKCVM010000063.1:0-5443 GCA_046317855.1 Oligoflexia bacterium | reverse complement strand
TGCTTTTGGTTCCAGTAGCGCTTGCTGTCGTTGAAGAAGTCCCAGAGCTCTCTTTGACCGGTCGAGCCTCGGGCGGATTTGGAAGCACCGGTAGGTAGGCACCGGGTTTGCACTTCTGATCAAGCATCTGGGGACACGTGGTTTTCAGAGGTGATTTGAAAGCCCCGCAGTTTCCGGATCGCCTGGCCCGGAGGATAACTGGTTCGCCCTCCGGGCTCAGGCGTTTGGTCTTACACGCTCGGAGTTGCTTGCGATGACGGCCTCGGGAGAAAATCCAAAAAACCGTTCTGCAAGTCGAATGTGCGCTACTTCCTCGTGCGCAATGGTGCCAAAGATCCGGGCACTCTCGGGGTCCTGATGGGTCAGTTGGGCGCAAAAACGCTCACCTGCTCGCCTGCCGCGGTCCTCTGCCGAGGCCATGTAGAGAGCGAACTCTTTTGCGTTCTTGCACGCAGTGAGTGACGCCCAGAGCTGGTCTGAAACACTGCGGTCTTCTGGGGTGCGGCCAAGCTCAGTCAGGCGCCCGAGGAGCCATCCCAAGTGTTTGTCTTCTTCGCGAGCAAGGGCCCGCCACGCTTCGGTGAGGCCGGGGGGAGCGTCGTTAAAAGTCTGGGCCGCCCAAAGAAACGCCTCTCGAGCTTGGATTTCAGCAAACGCTGCTGCGCGCAATCGGTCGCAGACTCCGTCGACTGTCGTGATCGAGCGGGGGGCGTCTGCATGCTGGGGGCGGGGCACCACCCTGAAGGGGCTCCAGTTGGGATGCACTCAGGCCCCTCCCATTTTGCAGAGAAGTTCAAAATGTAGATCTGAGACGGGCATGGTCGAGAGCCTGGACTGACGGATCAGGGGTAAGTCTTTGAGAGAAGGAGTGGCTTTGATGGCCGCCAAATCCACGGGGTTTTTGAGTTTTTTGACAAATTGGATGTCCACTTGTGACCAGTCGCCTTGAGGTCCGTAGTCTGAATCCAGGTCAGGATAGGCCTCACGGATGACTTTGGCTACACCCACCACTCGCCGCTCTCCGCCCGAGTGGTAAATCAGCGCCAGATCGCCTTTTCTCATTTGGCGCAGAAAGTTGCGAGCCTGGAAGTTGCGAATATGGTCCCAGTTAGTCTTGCCGTCTTGAGAGAGCTGGTCGATCGAATAAACTTCGGGTTCAGACTTGAGGAGCCAAGGCATGGCTCACTGTCTAAACCGAGCTGAGTCCGCTTGCAACGTCGCTGCAGAGGAGCTTTCTGCTGGGGTGCGCTGTGTGGAGCTGCTTGGGGCTGACTGAGAGAGGGCCATGAGGGCCAAAACCAATCCCACTCCAAAAGTCCACCAGAGCTGCGCCTGGCGGTTTTTCTCTTCGTCTAAAAGCCTCTTGGTGTGGCGGGTTTTTGCCATGGTCTTTATTAGACTACGGAAGGCTCGGCAATCCGGACAACTGTGTCAGGGGTGACAGTTTTGATTTATTCGTTATTACGAACCTCATCTGTGGCCAGCTCAACAAATCCGTCGAACTTTTAATCGAAATCACTCACAATGGAGGCAAAATGGGGCATTCGCACGACCATCCACACCCACAGGGCTCGCACCCTTCAGATTCTCAAAGGGGGCTTTGGCTTGCTTTGGGGATTACCGGGATTTTTTTGGTAGTCGAAGCCATTGGGGGCTGGTTTGCCAATAGCTTGGCCCTACTCTCGGATGCGGGCCACATGCTTACCGACTTTGGAGGGCTTTTATTGGCTCTTTTTGCGGGGTGGGTGGCCAGACGTCCCCCGAGCCGGAGGCTAAGTTATGGCTACCATAGAGCAGAAATTTTGGGGGCGCTGGCCTCTGGACTCTCCATTTGGGCATTAACCGGAGTTTTGGTTTTCGAAGCAGTGGCTCGAATGGATCATCCCGCCCAAGTACAAGGATCCTGGGTGGTGGGAGTAGCATCTGCAGGGTTGGTGGCTAACCTCCTCAGTCTGAAGGTCTTGCACCGCCATCAGCACGCTCACTTAAACGTTCGCGGAGCCTATCTGCATGTCTTGGCAGACCTAGGGGGGAGCCTAGGAGCATTGATCTCAGGTCTGCTGATTCAGTGGAAAGGATGGCTCTGGGCTGATCCCGCCATGACCTTCATTCTGGCGGGTTTAATGCTGGTGGGTTCCTGGGCTTTGATTCGAGATTCGGTCGTCGTGCTCATGGAAGCGACCCCGTCGGGTATGGATTCTGCGCTCGTACAGGAGGCATTAGCAGCGCTCCCTGGAGTTTCTGAAGTCCATGATCTGCATATCTGGTCAGTGGGGAGTGGTCGCATGGCGTTGAGCGTTCATTTGATTTCTGATCGAGGTGAGCAGGTTTTGGAAGCGGCAAACCGCTTGCTAGAGCAGCAATTTGCGATTGCGCATACGACGATCCAAGTGGAGCACCCGGAGCGCTTTCAGTCGAGTCGGTGCTACGATTGCAGTCATTGAGATTTCTTTGAAGGCTTGGGTTTTAAGGTCTTTGAAGGTTTTGATTTAGAACCGAGCTTTTTATTAATCGCAGTGCTCACTTCATCGATATCTTGCGTGATGTCCTGCATGACATCGGATGGCATCTCTTTGAGAGAGTTGATCAGACCACCGGGTGAAAAGTTGCGGACTTTTTCTTCGATTTTTTTTGGGATGTCGATTCCGATCTGAATGGGGTCAAGACCGGAGCGCTCAGGTTGTATGCGGGGTTGATCACGCAGAGCCGACGAGAGCCCGTCGTCTGAAACGTGTAACGGCCCAGGGAGAAAACCTCGGGGGGACTGAGTTGCTGGGCGTGGGATTAGATCGAGTCGCTCCATCACTGCAAAGGGATCAATCCCGATTGAGCCAAGAAAATTTTGGTAGCTGGAGGCCACATCAAAGCCCAAACCAAAATTTACAAAAGCCCACTTGAGCTCTACTCCGCCTGTAGCGTGAACTCTGGAAGACCGATCTTTGAGGCGCGAAGGCTCGAGGTAAGTCCCTGCAAAGGCAGTAGCTCGAATTGAGCTAAAATCCCCAAAAACATAAGCCGCACCTAAACGAGGCTCCCAGGTGGTGCCCTCACCCGCCAGAAGGGATTGGTCTGAGAGCAGGGCCGCGCCCGGAGTTGAGCCTGCAAACTTAAGAGTAAAATCAGCCCTAAATAGCCTGTTTGGAATGAATCCAAGCCCAACTCCGCCAATCGCTGGAGAGCTTGCGGGTTGAATGAGCCCTGAGAAAGTTGAAAACTGGGTTGCCGCTGATCCAGAGGGGAGCGAAGGGTCGTAGGTCATGGGGCTACTCCATGACGCGCCCAAGATGAGGCGGCGGGGAAGTCGGTAGAGTGCCCCCAGAGTGATTCCGAAAGTAGAGTCTGAGACTGCAGGATTTGAAAGCGCGTTGGGCTGAGTGCCCAGGGATTGTCGCAACACTCCGAGTCGGAGCTGCGCTCCCACAGCAAGCGGAAGGGAGCTGAACCGCCAGGCTCCGCCAGCGCGGTACTCTCGAACAGAGAGGTCGGCATAGGTTGGCTCTGAAAAGTCGCCGCCTGAGAGGGGGATGCGGTAGAACTGTCCTTCGCCCCACGTGTTGATAGCGCCTAGACTGATTCCAAAGTTGGAGAGGCTCAGGGCTGCTCCTGCACTTGTAGCGTGAATGGGTGCATCCATGGATTGAAGGCGTCCGTCCTGGATTTGATTGGCGCTGGCGTGAGTATCGCCCACGTGAATCGTCATGGCTAAACCAGCGGGGTTGTCACCGGCAGCAGCAAAAGTATCGGCAAGTCCGAGAGTGGCGCCAGCCATGCCGACGGTGCGAATGTCTCCGCGAGTGGTTCCTGAGTAGGCTGAATACGGAAGGGTTCGAGTGGAGTACGGAAGGGGGAGGGCAGTGCTGGGGTCTGCGGCAAAAGCCCAAACCGGCATGAGGGTCGCAAACAGGGCCCATTGCGCGCGGCCAGTGCCACTGTGTGCTGGCAGAATCATTTGTTAAATCAGAACAGCGGACCCGAGTTTTTTCAATGCCGGTAAACCAGATCTGGACAGTCTTGTTCATGGATGTTACCGCACCGTGTCACGTTTTTTTGAGCCGAAATCATGTTCAAACGCTATCTGAAACTCTTGTTTGCGGCTGCGGTTTACGCCTGCGTCGTTCATCTTGCTCTTCCCTTTCGAAGCCTGGAGCAAGCGGCGCTTTTGCATCTCATTCAGGTCTTTTTGCCTGCCTCGGCAGGGGTCATGCTCCTTGCTGGCAGAGGAGCTCACTTTGAAGGATCGCAGCTCAGTCGCTACCTCATGGGGTTGGCCATGCTGCTTCTTTCTCTTTGCGACGCCACGTATTTTACGACGGTCCATGTGCTGGGCTTAGATAGCCAGAGGGGTTGGCTGCAGTGGGTTGTGACTTATCCCTACCACTTAGTGTTTTTCATGGCCTCACTCGCGCTCGTATTCAGGCAATCGGGATTTGTGGCTACGATGCGCAACTCGAGACTTTGGTTGTCAGTTGGGCTTGCGGCCACTCTCTCGTTTCCGTTCGTGGTTTATCCTACCTACCTTTCCTTGTCGCAGAGCTTTCAGCTGGTCAGGGCGGTGGGGGCGTTTTCGGCGCTTTGCTGTTCGCTTGCTCTTCTGTCTTCGTCTCTTTTCAGCTTTTTGAATAGCCGGTCGCTCGATTCGGCTCTCCTGGCCTGCGGCTGGTTTGCTTTTGGGATGACGGACTGGACGATTCAGGTGGGTCTACTTGAAGGGGATCGCAGCGCGGTCAACTTTAATTCGTTTCTCTGGACCGTGTCGGGAGTGATTGCTTCTCTCCCACTTCTTTTTAAAGAGTCGGAAATAGAAGTTTCGAAAGTCACGGACGCCGACGCGCTTGCAGGCCGGCTACGGCTGCGCTTGCTGCTTGCGCTCCTGGTTCCGATGGTTCTTCTCAGTCTGACTTTTGGATCCACACGCTACGGTGTCGTGGTGCTTTCGTTTGGGCTGATCTTTGGAACGGTAGCCATTACCCTTGCGATTCAGTTTGTTCTTGAAGCTGTGGCAGATGTTTCGCGCGCGCTTTCGCGAGTGGGCTCTGGCGGTCTGCGCACAACGGGTGAGTTTCGTGGGATTCCGTCAGAGCTCAGGCTCATTATCTCTGAGGTCATGGAGCGCACGCGTGGGCACGCCGTGCGCGAGCAGGCGATCCGCAACCAGGCGCTTGAAGAGCGCCGTAGGCTCGTTGAGCAGGTGGCGCATGACGTACGCTCGCCGCTTGCTGCCCTTGAAATGGTAGCAGCGCAGCTTCAAGAGCTCCCTGAAGATCGCAGAGTAATGATTCGAAGCGCTGTGGGGCGCATCAAAGAAATCGCCAACAATTTGTTGCAGAAAAAGGGCGCCAACGGTTCGGGCGAGGCATCGGCCGGATCGCAGGTCCGCAAGACCTCCTGCCAGCTACTTTCGAGCATCGTCGACGAGATCGTGACCGAAAAGCGCTTTCAGTAC
>JBKCVM010000062.1:0-9218 GCA_046317855.1 Oligoflexia bacterium | reverse complement strand
ATCGATGGGGGTTTTTAAATGCACTTGCGCCAATAAAGTGGCTCCTTTTCAACAGTTTGGGCTTATTTAAGCCCGTTACAAGAGGTCCCTGTTCGATGAGAGATCTTCAAGAGGTGGCCATTAAGTCGGCGGCGCTTGCTGCCGAGAATTTTGTGCTCGCCTGCGCTGCGCAGGGATACGCAACTTGTATGATGGAAGGTTTTGATGAGCGACGTGTGCGTCAGTTGATAAAGAAGGGAGGCTCATCCCGAGTGGTGATGGTCATCGCGGTGGGTCGTGAGGGGGAGCGCGGGACATGGGGGCCGCAATTTAGGTTGCCCACAGATCAAGTGGTCCATCTCATCTAGTTTTTTGTCTTGGGTTTGAGTGTCAAAATTTTTTCACTGCTGAAAACTCAACTTCATTTCTAGATGGGTCGACAAGACAGTAGGTCACGAATGACCTATCATGAAGAAGACCATCGGAAGGGGAGTTCAAGCAAACGCAGTACCGGTTCTGGTCCTTGTTGCAGCAGGCGCTTCAACTGCTGCCTGGGGTCGTTCGTTGGGTTCAATTGAACTTCAGTCCACCTCATACTTAAGAAGTTCGCCCGATCGATTCACAAATGGTGCGCAATATTCTCTGCAATACGAGCATTCTACTGAGGGTCGTTACCTTCAGTCCAAAGCTAGGTTGATGCTCAATGGCTTTGCGTCCGATTCTAAATCACTCACGCCTGAGCTCAGTGATCTTTACTTGTCGACCTCCCAAAAGTTTTCGAATCTCCACACGATTTCTGTCGGCAGAAAGACTCAGAGCTGGAGCCGGGCAGACGATGCTTGGGGCCTGGGCGCATGGTCGCCCCGGTTTATGTGGGATCCGCTGAGGCCAACCCCAGTGGGATTGGCCGGATTGAGTTACCAATATCGTTCGCGTTTGTTTGAACTCCGAGTCTTTGGATCCCCGATCGTTTTACCGGAGCGCGGAGTCCCGCTCCGGATCGAAGAAGGCAGGCTCATCACTGCCAATCCGGACGCTGCAGTCCCGCTTGAGAGCGTCAGTATGCTCAATCAGAATCTTCCCATTCGATACTCGATTCAGATGCCCAGTCTGGAGTCTTTGATTTCTCATTCAAGCGCCATTGCATACGTTCGACTCGGTGATCAGGACGGAGGGTTGTGGAGTTCTGTCACAGCAGGGATCAAGCCCATGAATGTCGTCGATGTGAGTGCCGAGGCCGGACTCAAGCTTCAACCCCAACAAGTGATCGAAGCTAGGCTTTTTCCTCAAGTGGTGAGTCACCGGCTTGCGACGCTTGAGGCCGGATATCAGGCCAGTGGATTTGAGGGGTGGGCCTCGCTGACTCGAGAGATTCCGATGGGTGTGGGGCTTTCAGAGGGTCGGAGTGGAGCACAGTTGGGGGCAGCTACGATTAGCTCCTTTGGACTGCAGTGGCGTGGCACGAGATCACTGCGTCTGGATCTTGGGTTGTTGTCGATCCAAGAGGACACAGTCTCCAGGTCCCCTTCCAGTTCTCAAAGTGAGGATGAGATGAAGATCGAACTCCCGAGTCGCTACCGCTTTAAGCAGTCGGCTCGAGTAGGCGTGCAGTGGAATGCGCACGAACGTCTCAGTTACGGCGTGGCCCTCGTCAGGGACTTTCAGGGCGCCGGAAATTGGTTCACCACGCAGGCCTCTTATTCATTTAAAAATAGTCGCTGGCGCTTGGGGGTGGGTGCCGATCTGTTTTCGGCAAACTCAGGAACAGGTTTTTTGTCGCCCTATCAGGGCAATGACAGATTTCAGGGGAGGCTAACCTATGCATTCTAGGTTGCTTACGCTTTGGGCGGTGATGAGCGTACTGGTGGGTGGCTGCGGCATTTTAGGTGAGAAAGCAGAAGCCCTAAAAAAACTTGCCTTCAGTAGCTCAAAACAGGGTTGCCTTGACGGTTTTTCAAAGCAGCTGGCTCAGTTCAAAGAGGGCACCCTCAATGAGGCCGACTGGAATAAGTCTCTTGACTGCGTCGATTCTCAGATTGAGACCTTCAAGAAATTTGTCGAGCCCAGCACCTCCAGTGGGTACTCTGTCGAAGATATTCGAATTTTCATCGAACGATTTTTAGTGACTTCTCAAACGGTCAGCTCAGACATTGTTCGTGCGGGTTTTGAGCTCAAAGCTGCGCTCCTCGGTGGGAGCACCACCTACATCAGCCCGTTAGAATTAAAGACCTTGCTGACAAATCTCGCAGAAATTAGGCAGATTTCAGTCGATCTCTTGAGGGAGATTCAGATTCTGAACCGTCGCTCGGTGCCTAGCGATCAGGAGTTAGTGAGATTTTCCGGGGTTGCAAGGCAAGCGGGAGAAAGGCTTGCTGAACTTTTGCCGACTGAGGCAAGAGCCGTTTTTAGCTTGCAGTCGGTTCATGCGCTGATCGCAGAGATGAAGCGTTTTGGCATCGAGATCGATCCAGCCTTGGGGGGAGCCATCATGGCCGCCAAGGTGCTCTTTTTGGGAGGGACAGAGCAGGCTATTGAGCCTGATGCATGGCGAGAATTGGCGCGCCTGGCAGGTCGGTTGGTGGGGCCGGCGTGGATTGCCACTCAGGTTAAGGCAGACTCTGAGGGGAGGCAGTTCTACGAGCGGCGAGCAGTGTTTGCACGGTTTCTCGGTGACCTTTCTGGCGCTATTTCTGGCGCCATGGCGCGCCATGGAGGCCGTTGGCAGACTGCTCAGATCGATCGCATCATTGATGAGTCTCCCGGATCATGGATCTCCATCGATCGCAGCGTATTGAAGCAAGCGCTTCGGCCATTCATTTCAAAACTCTTGGGTGGAACTCATCCAGAATCGCTCGACCCGGCTCAGGTTTCAGTGTTGACACAGCTTGCTGAAAACTGGAGCCGCGGAGCTTTGCACATCAACGCGATCTTCAGGCAAGCGGGCGCTGAACAGCTGGCTTGGCAGAATCTGATTGATCACTCGGTCGCCTATGTCAGCAGGCTCACGGAGTCTCAGAGTAGGCAGGATGCAGAACGTTTAGTCTCTCTCGTGAGGGATTATCAACCCGTCATTGCAGCAGGCGGAAAGCAGATTCAGTTCAATTCTTTTCTAGAATACTCCAAGACTCAGCTGGAGCAGGTTCATCTCTACAATTTGGTTGTTCGCCATTTCTTGTCTATCTACGGAACTTCCTCGGCTGGAAGGGTGCAGATTCTGAGGCCAGAGTTTGATTCTTTTTTTACGGATTTTTTGGCGCTGGCGGGTGAACTCAAAGTCTTAGATCCGACGACGATCGATATAGCCGGAAAGCGCTTTCGAGACATTGATCTTTTTACGTTGGCAAGCGACGGCAATGCGGCCTTATCAGAGCGAGAAATCACCTACTTTTTGGTTTATGTTTCATCGATTGCTCAAATGAGCGATCGAATTGCGGAGGGGACGATCCCGGGCTGCCCTGCGGGTGCTCCGGATCCGTTTGGCACCGTCTTTGTCGATGCAGCCTGCTTTGAGTCGAATTACTACTCCCGGTTTGAAGAGTACTGGGATCACTTTCCTGTGCTCGTAGATTTTTATAAGTCCCTGAGTCCCCAGGCGAGGGATTCACTTCAGGGACAGATGGCGAGCGCAGGGAGACGTTATGGCGACACCTCCGAGCCCGTGGGTGAATTTGATATTCAAGGATTTGCGGGGCTTAACCACTATGTTGAGTCGCTGATGTTCCGTTTTGACCGCGATCGCAACGGCAGTCTCAATCTCGATGAAGCCATGGTGGCGTATCCACTTTTTAAAAAGCTTTTAGTCGAGATGGGAAATCTAGATCCCAAACAGGGATTCATCATTGAGGCTGCTTTTACCTACATCATCAAGTATCAAAAAATTCCGAAGTTAAACGCGCACTTTATCTGGTGGATCGTGCGAAAACCTTTTTGGAAGCTCAATGCCAACCGTGCGGCGATGTTTAATTTGATTTCGCAGCTTTCAAAGCCGGAGCCTCTTCCTTACCCAGCTCCCTAGATGCAACTCACTAAGGCGTGACGAGGGGAGACGCTAGAGCTGGTTCCCAGCAAAACCATTGCTCCGCCCCAAAGCGGTACGTCAGTCGCTGAGTCCAGTGTTAATTGCGTAAATCCTGCGGGCACGCTGACCGTTTCGAGGTGAGAATAGGAGCCAACTACTCCCGGAATTCCGCTAGGCAAGTACTGATAGACCTCAAGAGCTGGGGGTCCGCTCGTGGCCCCACTTTGGATTAGGAGGAGCTCTCCAAAAATTTGCGATGAAATTCGCATCGGGCGATAGGCGAATGTTTTTCCGGCTGGAAGTGCGATGGCGGGCTGCATACTAAAGTAATTGTCAGCAGAGGAGCGCAGCATCAGTGGGCTGTTTAGTCCTAAGCTAGGCTGGGGAACATAGATTGAATGCAGCTCGCCTCCCATCGAAAAGAAACCAGCTGAACGCGCAGAGCCCAAGAACCCTTGCTGACGATCACTGAAATTGGGAGCTCCGTAGCTGAGGCCGCTTGGGCCCTGGGAGGGAGCAACTCCTTTTACAGTGACGGCAGCTGATCCAGTCAGAAGGCCGGCGATATCAAAGTGATTGAACCCAACCACTCCATTTGAATCCGCTTGGTTAATCCAATACTCTCCAGGAGTGCTGCTGGACGTAGAAGTACTGTCAATCAGTGTGCTGGTTTGAGTGAACTGGTCCCAGAATTCAAGAGAGAGGACTAGGGTGCTTTGGCGCATTCGGCTAAAAAATAAGCGATCGCCACTCCAGTCCAATTCCATGAAACGTCCGTCCGGCTGGTTAGTGAGAATTCCAAAGAGACTCGAAGTGCTTGCGTTGTGCAAAATTACTTCTGCAATAGCTCCTGTGTGGATGTCCGAAGCGCAAGAGTAAGCCCCCAGCTGGGAAGCTAAGTTGTTAGAATTGAGGCTGCACACTCTGAGTTCAGTTTGAGCAACGGTCTGGCTGGGACCGACAGGTTCAGTTCGCCAAAACGCAACATCGCCGTCGGCACTGATCTTGATCTCATCAGAAATCGTTTCGCGAGTGTAATAGACAATCCACGGGGCATAGAGTCCGCCGCGATGCCACGCAAACACGATTGTTTTTGGGAGATTGGCAGGTGCTTGGTCAAAAGTGTACTTGAGCACCACGTAGGCGCCGTCGACATCTGAACTCCTGAGTGTCCAAGGAAAGTAGTCTGGGGCAACTCCAAAGAAGTTGCAGAAAACACTTGAACTCGATGAAGTAGGTGAGCTCGTGAGCGATCTTGAAATCTGGGCTGACATCTCAGAAAGCAGCGTTTCTGCATCTGCAGTAAGGCGCGCAGCCCCGGCAGACCTACCCAAGCTTGCCAAAACAAAAAGAAGTACCCACGCACACAAATGGAAACGCTTGAACACACACACCCCCTTGAGTCGGCTCCCACACCGAGTGAGCGCACAAGTAAACGTGCCACTTTGTAAAGTCAATGCAGTGTAGAGAGAATTTTCATAAATAGTTCGACTTCAGTCGGTTTGAGGAGGACAGCTTAAGAGCGGGAGTTCTGTATGCGGTTTCATTATCTATTGGTTCTGAGTCTTTTCATCCGTGTTTTCTTTGCTGAGTTTGCTCGAGCTGAAATCTCCGACTCTTCAGTGCTCGAGTTTTCGAGGGGCATTGGGTTTGCTGATCCTTACAAGCGGTTTCATGTGGATCTGAGGTTCAGAAGTCAGAATCTTTTGCAGTACGAAAGCGACTCAGATCAGACCGATGCACGAGTCACAGGACAGCCCCGGCGACTTCGATTGAGATTTGGGGGTTGGATGGTGGACGAGAGACTTCGCTTCAACCTTCAACTCTCTTTTTCTCGCGGTGACATGGACTGGGACAATACTTCATTTCCAAACACGATTCGCGACGCTGCAGTGATGTATCAAATTTTGCCGCGGCTTGAGCTGGTGTACGGGCAGACCAAGCTTCCTGGAAATCGCCAGCGCGTGGTCTCCTCTGGAGAGCTGCAGTTTCCGGATCGATCGATCGTCAACCGGGCCTACAACATCGACCGTGACTTTGGCGTTCAGGCCCGCCTCAAGGGTGCTGAGGGGCCTTGGACTTGGCGGATGCAAGGTGCAGTCACTACGGGCGGTGGACGCAATACGCGTGCCCGAGATGCTTCTGCTTTAGCGCTCACTCTGAGGGCCGAGGTTCTTCCTTGGGGTGATTTTAAAGACGGTGGAGATTATTTTGAGGGCGATCTTGCATTCGAAGAGGATCCCAGGCTCTCGGTCGGAGTGGGGGCTTCGCGGTTTCGCGGTGTGGATCGGGCTGGTGGGACAATTGGCGCAGGGTTAGCTTCTGGTGATCGGGGCTTCGATACGTGGATGAGCGATGCTGTGTTGAAGTTTCGCGGATTTTCACTTTATGGCGAGTACATTCAAAAGAGACTCCGAGACTGGGTAGCTTTGGCGACCGATTTTAGCCAAACTCCGAAGTTCGGAGACCCAGTGCTTGATGGCGAGGGGTTGAACGTTCAGGCAGGCTATGCGTACCGGAGTGGGTGGGAGCCGGTTGTGCGTTACAGCGTGGTGACCCCAGAGACCCGATCCATTGCAGAGATTGCTTGGCAGCAGCGTCAGTTTGGGGTGGGTCTCAATCGTTACCTTCGTCAGCATCGAGTCAAGGTTCAGGCAGATGCTTCCTGGAACGAGTTTACGCAGCTCGGGGCATTGGGGGGTGGGGTCGGGAGTTCTGGGCAGTGGGCTGCAAGATTTCAGGTGGAGCTTGGGATCTAGACCCGCAGTGAGTAGTTTATTTTCGTTCTCGCACTCGAGTCACTACTGAGGGATCGAGTACAACGACTTCAGAGAAAGTCGAGCCCCCGTAGTTCACGCGATTAATGAGGACCTGAGCACCAAACGCTCGTGCAAGATTGTCGCGAGAGATTCCATGGCGACCATCGCGTTTGAGTAGCTTGTAAAATTCTGGATGAAGCCGTTTGAGGGTGGGTGTTGCATCCTCTGATCTAATCCATTCATCAATTTCTCTCCAGAACTGAGATCCAAAGTCTACGGTCCGCGCTTCTGGAGTCAGACTGACTTCGAGCATGACTCCACCTTTTTTTGCGTAAGTGTTGGCGATGGTCCCTCCGGTGAGGTCAAGAAAGAACCCTGCCGAGACATCCCCCATTCCGGGTGTGAGCCAAAACGTTCCAGACTGGATCTGATCTCGGGCCTCTGGAGTCGTGCCGTGCAAGAAGGTGGTCCGGCGGTTTAAGTTGGGAGTTCCTCTGAGTGGCTGGGTGGGCCAAGCGTTCTTAGGTACTGACGCGTTTGTGAAAATCCACTCCGGCAGCACCCCTTGCCATTTTTTTGGGTCAAGCTCGGTATAGGGCCGCACTTCGTCAGTCCATTGTGGAGCGGCTTTTGTGGAAAAGACTGAAGTCCCCGAAGGGGCTGGCTGTGCTGGCTGTGGATGATTATTGATGAGATCGACTAGGCGCTGAGCATAGGGCTCGCGCAATTGGGCCCACGATTCATCGGTTTGAAGTGGGTTTGTCGAGTTGATGGTTTTGGCAATTTTGGTCGCATTCAGATTTGAAGGGTTTTCTGTGGTCTGTAGAATCAAAATAAGTGTTTCACGGTTTGCTTGGAGCTTGAGCTTGGCGGGCTCGATCTGAGAAAGCAGTTGAGAGAGGAGTTGGGCTACTCCTTCTGGATTGGTCGTCGTTTGAGAAATCAGATGATCAAGCTGACTGCGAAATTCTGCGAGTTCTCGCGAGCGACCCGCTTCATGGATTCGATCAGAAATGATTTTGCGATAATCGTGGAGCTTTTGAGCCTTGAAGAGCGCCTCAGGCGTTTGAATCTTTTTTTCTGTTTTTTTTAGATTCTTAACGAGCTTCAGAAGCCTCTGGGCCTCCTGCGGAGTGATGCTTTGCGCCTCACGCATGAGCAGTTCTCGAAGTTCGGAATCGCCTGCAATGAGTGCAGGCTTGAGTGTTGAGAGGGAGTTCATGAGCTCTAGGCTTGCTTTTTTTTCGATGCCAAACTGTTCACTGAGCAGTCGCACTGCGCCCTCGGTGCCCAGGGTCAGAAGTTTCTTGAGGAGTCCGCCGGGTCCAAGGGCGTGGAGCGGATTTGAATAAGAGCCGATTTCTGAGAGTTCGCTGCTTTGCTCTAGAACTTCTCGCGAATGATCGTTGATTTGGCAGGCCTCTGAGGCTGGAGCACGCCCGCAGTGAGCTGCTGGGAGGGGGGAGCTCCAAAGGAGTAGGGTCGGTAAAATAAATTTAAGGAGGCGTTTTGGATACTCCATGTAACCGTTTCGGAGGAGGCGAGTGATTTGATGAGGGCCTGTGATGAGGGCTGGTAAAGGCTTTAGGCCAGAAGCGGCTTTCGCTGGGAGGAGATTTCTGTCATTTTTTTGGCTGTAGTTTCCAAGCTGATCCCTCCGACTCTGAGGGGGCCTTAAGGGGCTCAAGCAGGGATCGAGTTTCGGTCTAAATCACGCTGGTTTTTTTGTTCGCGAATCTTTGATTCTACTGGCTCTAGCGTGAGGCTTGAGTTGCCAGATAGCCCCCAGAGTACTTCGGATTCCCGGTCACTTCTGTCCAACTTGTCTCCGCTGGCTGAAAGCGGGCGCAAGAAGAATGATCCAAGAACTCAATCTCTGCTAGTACAAGCCCTTCGAGCTTGCCAAAAAATACATCGACGCAGATCCTGTTTGTCGAATCCTCGCGATAATAGCGTCTCTTTTTCAGCTCATATCCGTCAAGACGACCCAGCGCCCTGAGATCTCCTTCAGAGAGATAGAGAGAAGTAATGATACAGGTAGCATGGCCTTGATCAGGGGCAGGGTCTTTTTTTGTCAGTTTTCTGCCAATGATTTTTCCGTCCGGTGCCCGCTCGATCCTCAATCTGAGACTTGAATGAGGAAGATACGTGTCGTGAATATCGACAAATTTTTCAGGGAGATCCTTGGGCAAGAACCTAAGCAGGTACTTTTTTTCAATTTCGTAGCGAGAGTACTTTCCGACGTGGCCCGCAAGCATTTCAAACTAACCCCGTTATTGAGTATGGTCCTTGAAGTAAAAAAACCTCTGAGATTTTAGACTCTTGCGAGTTTCTCAGAGGTTCAAGATTGGTTGCGGGGGCAGGATTTGAACCTACGACCTTTGGGTTATGAGCCCAACGAGCTACCGGGCTGCTCCACCCCGCGATGTAGTTGAAGCATTACGGTACAAGGCAAGCAACCC
>JBKCVM010000061.1:0-8351 GCA_046317855.1 Oligoflexia bacterium | reverse complement strand
TCGTTGGGCCCTGTTCGAACAGGGGTGATCAAAGAGGGAAGGGCTGCGGGCAGTTCACTAAAACTTGTAGAGTAAATAATCGTTCTGTCGGGCCACCGGTTGTCGTGCGCCAGTGCCAGTGCCAGAGATTGCAAGATTCAGAGATGCTGCCCGCCAAGCCTTGATGATCGCGTAGTGACACTCACCCGGAATTTGCGGGTCGTTTTCAATGTAACGGACCGGGGCCCCTAGGCCGAGTGACCCGCGTAAGAAGCTCCAATTCGTTTCAATGAGGCAGAGGTTGATTTGGGCCGTCTTGTTTTGGGTTTGCCAATCCCGGCGAATCCATTCTTCAAGATCACCCACTTCGACCGAAGAGTAGGGGAGCGGGCGGCTCAGGGCCACGGGTAGAGCCAGCGCCAAGGCCACCAGGGTGAGCAGTGATGCTTGTGCAGAGATTTTTTGAACGAGTTTTACCGCAACCCTCAGAAAGGAGGAGGCCAGATTTGGGGCCAGCCTCGTGGGAAAGCCCAAGGGCATGAGCAAAAGAGCCGGCAGCACTGGGAGCAAAAAGCGCGTCTCCTTGTGCGGTATCAAACTGTGAAAGAGTACGAAAAGGATCACGCCAGGCAAAAGTAAGGCCTGCTTTTGCGCGCCGTGCTCTCGGGCCGTCAAGAATGGCGAGGCCATTGGAACTGAAGTCCGGGTGACCCTGACGACTATAAACAGGAGAACTACAAACAGGAGTACAGCAAACAGGGTCAAAGCTTCAGTGCCTAGGAGTTCTGGGAGTCGGCGAAAGTAATCGAAGGCGGGTGAGATTCCATAGGACCGCGAGAGCTGCTCGCCGCGCAGGGCTTGCTGGAGCAGGGTTCCTGCAAAGCGCCCTACGGTCAGGAGATCGAGAAGTCCCGCGGCAAGGCCTGCCATGCAGGCGCCCAATGAGCCGAAGAGCACGAGGATTTTTCGGGAGTGGTTTGATTGAAACGTGAGAGCGAGGGCGGTCCCAAACGACAGGACAGCAAGCTGTGGTTTAGGGATCGCGATGGCAAAAAGAACGAAACCTGAAATCAAGGCACCCCATCGCGAGCGCTCCGGGCGCCCCTGATGCCTCTGTTGGTTCCAGTCATCAATCAAAGGCAGCACTCCCCAGAAAAGAAGCATGGCCAGGTGGTCTTGCAGCGTGCTGGTTCCCCAGAGGGCAATGGACGGAAGCAGCATGGCGGCGCTCAGCGGGAGTGTTCGTTTTTCAGCTGGAAAGAGCCACTGCACCACTCGGTACCAAACCAGGGCATCGGCCACGCCGTAGAACGCGCGCACGAAAATGGATGCGCCCACGCCAGAGGGAAAGCCTAGCCATCCGGCAAGGGCAAGGGGCGGGACGTGAAGCGCGGGCAGGCTCCAACTTCTGAAGCCCTGGGTCCATTCCCAAGAAAGGACGCCAAAGCCGTTGAGTAGGTAAAATGCCGGCTCGAGCGTTTGGTAATGTTCATCGGGCCAGAACCGGTCGAGGCGAAAGGTGGCGATGGCGAGCCTGAGCACGATGCCTGTGAAGAGCAGGAGCAGAGGTGTTGGACACCTTTTACTTAAGCGGCGCGTCAAATCTGACCAAGCAATTACCTTAAGTGCCGTCATGACGCGCCGCTTAAGTAAAAGGTGTCCAACACCCCAGCGCTTCCAGCGCTGCGTCCCTGCTCGACACCGTGGGCGAAGCGATCGGCCATTGAATACCGAGCTTTGGGTCATTCCACCGAATGCCGCCCTCGGTGGCGGGGTTGTAGAAGGCGTCGACTTTGTAGAGGACATCGGCCGGAGCATCACCCAGCACACAAAAGCCGTGAGCAAAGCCAGCCGGAATCCAGAGCAGTTTTCCGTTCATATCGCTCAGCTCCACACCAAAGTGCTGGCCAAAGGTGGGCGAGCTCTGACGAATGTCTACAGCCACATCCCAGATGCGGCCGCGGACGCACCCTACGAGTTTTCCTTGTGCCGGGTTGGTCTGAAAATGAAGCCCCCGCAGAACTCCCGGCGCCGAGCGCGAGTGATTGTCCTGGACGAAGTGGGCGGGGAGTCCGTGTTCCCTGAAGCGCTCAGCTTGAAAGCGTTCCACAAAAAATCCGCGCTCATCGCCGTGCACGGCAAGTTGAATGAGCTTGAGACCATCGAGCCCCGTTTCAGAGACCGAGAAGCTCTTGCCGGATGTCGTTGAAGCTGAAGTGGCCGGAGGGGTGGAAGCGCTCATGGTCAGTTCGTCCTCGTTCAGTTCGTTCTCATTCAGTTCGCTCTCAGGTCACGCTGCTCGAAAACTTTCGGTCCAGGCACTCCTCCAGTCCATGGCTCCAATGCGGAATCGCCGTGCCCAGGACCTCGGCCGCGCGCGAGCAGTCGAGCCGCGAGTTCAGCGGACGGCGCGCGGGAGTGGGGTACTCCGAGCTCGCGATCGGCAGCACTTCTTTGACGGCAAGCTGTGCTCCGCGGGCGCGGGCTTCTTCGAAGATTCGCTCCGCGAATGCCTGCCAGTGAGTCTCTCCACCTGCGCAGAGATGGTAAACTCCCGATGGAAAAGTTCCTGTGCGGGCCTCGATCTCCAGGGCCCGTTCAAGCGCCTCGACGGCCGCGATGGCAAGGTGGGGGGCATAGGTCGGTGCGCCCACCTGGTCCGCCACCACGCGCAGGGTTTCGCGCTGGGCGCCGAGTGCCAACATCGTGTTGACGAAGTTTTTTCCTTCCGAGTCAAACACCCACGAAGTGCGGAACACGAGTGCCTTGGCGCCGCTTTCTAGTACGGCTTTTTCACCCGCAAGCTTGGATCTTCCGTAGGCGTTGAGAGGATGCGTGGGATCGCTCTCCGAGCGTCGGGTGGTTCCATGGCCGTCAAACACGTAGTCGGTCGAAAAGTGCACGAGAGGAATGCCCCTCGAAGCGCACCAGCGCGCCAGGCGTCCCGGAGATTCTTCGTTGATCGCACGCACGAAGAGTTCTTCTTCGGGTTTTTCGGCCTGGTCGACGGCAGTGTAGGCCGCGCAATTGAGGATGGCCTGCGGATTGAGGTAGTCGAGGCGGTGCGAGAGGGCCTCCGGAAAATCCAGCGGAAGCGCTGCCCGCCCGGCCGCGATGCAGCGATGCGCGCCTAGAAAAGAAACCACGGCCCGTCCCAGCTGGCCGGAAACGCCGGTGACCAGCGTGCGATTGCCCAAGTTCACTCGGTGCCTGCTCTTCCGGCGGTTGAGCCGGCCTCTCGCAGAACTTGCTTGAGGTATTGGCCGTAGGCGCTTTTTGAGAGCTCTTCGGCAAGCTGCATGAGCTCTTCGCGTGAGATCCAGCCTTGGTGAAATGCGATTTCTTCAAGGCAGCCGATCTTCAGTCCCTGCCGTTGTTCGATCGTTTGGACGAACTGTGAAGAGGAGATGAGCGACTCTGGAGTTCCTGTGTCGAGCCAGGCCACGCCTCGGCCCAGCAACTTGACCGAGAGCGATCCGTCCTGGAGGTAGGTCTTGTTGAGGTCTGTGATTTCGAGTTCGCCCCGAGCCGATGGCTTGAGCGCCCGGGCGCGCTCCGTGACTGAACCGTCGTAGAAGTAAAGGCCTGTTACGGCCCATGAGCTTTTGGGGACCTTGGGTTTTTCTTCGAGCGAAATGGCCCGGCCCGAGCCGTCAAACTCCACCACACCGTAACGCTCGGGGTCCTGGACGTGATAGCCGAACACGCAGGCGCCCCTGCGAGTGAGTGCGGCTTGCTTGAGTAGCGGAACCATGTCGTGACCGTAAAAGAGGTTGTCGCCCAGGATGAGGCAGGCAGGCTGGCCTGCGATAAATTTTTCGCCAATCAAGAAAGCCTGGGCGATGCCTTCGGGCCTGGCCTGTTCGGCGTACTCAAGCTGCATGCCGATCCGGGAGCCGTCGCCCAGAAGGTCCCGGATCATCGGAAGGTCGCGCGGGGTGCTGATGATCAGCGCCTCTCGAATGCCGGCCAGCATGAGCGTGGAAAGGGGATAGTAGATCGTGGGCTTGTCGTAGACGGGAAGGAGCTGCTTGCTCACCGCCAGGGTGAGGGGATAGAGCCGCGTGCCGCTTCCGCCGGCGAGGATGATGCCTTTCATAGGAGTGTTGGACACCTTTTACTTAAGCGCCGCGTCATCACCGTGATGGGCCGGCCTTGGTCGAAGGTAGTAGCGCCCCGCGAGGTAAAAAGAAAGGCTCCAGACGGGCCTCCCCGGGACATGGGCCGGCCACCGGCAGGCTGCTTTAACGCGGCGCTTAAGTAAAAGGTGTCCAACACCTCAGCCTCAGCCCAGGTACCACTCAATGGTCGCGCGCAGGCCTTGCTCAAAGCTGGCCATGGAGCGCTTGAAGCCGAGCTCGCGCTCGGCGCGCGAATCATCAATCGCATAGCGCCAGTCATGGCCCGCGCGGTCCTGCACAAAAGTAATCTGCTCGCGGTAGGACTTGCCGGCATCAGCCCCCTGGCGGGGCTTGAGCTCATCCAGCACGGCGCAGATCGCATGCACGACATCCAGGTTCTTGCGTTCAGAATTGCCGCCAAAGCAGTAGGTCTCGCCGGCGCGGCCGCGCTCCAGGGCGGCCAAGATGCCCGCACAGTGGTCGCCCACATAGATCCAGTCGCGCACGTTGGAGCCCTTCCCGTAAACGGGCAGCGGCTTTCCGCCCAGCGCGCACTGGATCATGTGCGGAATGAGCTTTTCAGGAAATTGCTTGGGCCCGTAGTTGTTCGAGCAGTTGGTGGTCACGACATTGAGGCCATAGGTGTGGTGCCAGGCGCGCACCAGATGGTCGGCCGCTGCCTTGGACGCCGAATACGGTGAATTCGGAGCGTACGGAGTTGACTCAGAAAACTTGCCCGTGTCCCCGAGAGCCCCGTAGACCTCGTCGGTGGATACTTGGAGGTAACGGAAGGAGGCCTTCAGTGCCGACCCCGCCGGCATTGAATCGACATATCCACGCGCAGCCTGCAGCAGATTGTAGGTGCCAAGGATGTTGGTTTCGATGAACGCGGAAGGCCCCGTGATCGAGCGGTCGACATGCGATTCGGCCGCAAAGTTCAGCAGCGAGGTGCAAGAGTGCTTGTGCAGGAGTTCCGCCGCAAGCCTCGGATCACGGATGTCACCCAGCACCAATTCCCACGAGCCCGGGTGGCTGGAAGTCCCCTGTGGAATGGAATCCAGGTTCTCGCGCCGTCCCGCATAAGTCAGCGCATCGAGCACGATGATCCGGTGGCCGAGGCGCACGGCCATCTCAACAAAGTTGCTGCCAATAAATCCGGCACCGCCGGTCAGGAGGATGGTGTGGGGCATGGGCTGAGCGATACCCGAAATCGCCAGTCGAAGCAAAACCATGCTAACTTGATGGGCCGTTTTCAGACAACGTACACGACTAAGCCCCGGAAGCGTCTTACGAAGATCGTACGGGATGAACTCCCTGATCTGGATGGCCGCTGTTTTCACTCACAGCTCGCGAATAAATACCTCTGAGGTCTTTGACCACCCGGTCGATCGAAAACTCATCGGTGATACGACTGGGGATATCCTGGCTAAATGGCTCGCTGATGGCTTGTCCGACGGCATCCACAAACGACCTGTCGTCGTCGAGATCAAAGCCCCTTGCGATACCCTTGCTGATCAAAAAATTGTGACCGGGAACCTTTGAGATCACGGCGGGTAAGCCCGCTAGGGCTGCTTCTAACACGGAGAGATTCAGACCCTCGCTAAGCGAGCATGCTACGAAGATGTCGATGGATCGAAGAAAGCGGGCCGCATCCATGGTACCTAGCAGCTCAATTCGCTCCTTGGCCGGGCTAAGGGAGATGGCTCTCTCGACAAGCGGCCGGGCCTCACCATCACCAGCGATATAGAGTCGGGCATTCGCAAACCGTGGATCAACCCTGACCAGCATCCCAAAGTTTCTGATCAAGCACTCATGTCCTTTAATCGGATCCAATCTGCTCAGTGCGCCAATTCGAGGACTTCCACGAAGTGCGATCGGCTCACAAGCAAGTCTCTCCTTAAACTCATGAGTATCGATTCCGTTGGGGATGATGGATCGCTCGGCAAGAGGTCGGAAGAGTCGGTCAGCCTGCAGCGATTCGTCTGGTGAGACAAAGATGAATTGATCAGTCAATGCAGCCAGAGATTTCTCAGCAAGCACCTTGATTCGACCTTTAAGAGTAGCTGGCGCATGTAAGCCGTGGGGTTGGTGAATCACATAGCAGCCGAGGAGCTTGGCAGCCCTAGAGTAGAGTCCCCCGCCAAAGCCGTGAGAGTGAACGACACCGATATGCTCCGAACGAATAAAAATCAGGAAGCGCATCAGATGGAGAGGACTGATCTTACGGGCCGGTAGGTCGACTCCTCTGTCCCGGCAAAGCTCAAAAAAAGTTTCCCCAAATGGTTGGGTTCTAGGGCCTGCATAGTACTGTCGAAGATCCCCTGCGCTGATCAGTCGCGGCAGAATCATGGAAATGTATTTTGGACCGCCGCCTAGGTCGGATCGTGCCGTCACATGCAGGATCGAAGTTGACTGCAATTGCTGTTTTTGGCGGCTACGGATCAGTTCAATGAAGAAAAAGAAAGGTATCCAGAGGTCCAAGCGTCCAAGTGTTTGCGCCGATTGCGCCCCAATCAATGCAAAGCCAGCAAGGCAGATCCACCCAACACTCGGAATCAGCAGCGCAAGCACGCCGAAAGGAATTAAAAGTGAGATTACGCCGGCAATCCCATAGTAGCCGAGAATGGTTCCCCAGAGGCTCTCGTACCGATAGGCGATCAATTTTGAATTCGTATTCTCATCAAGAACAGCGGAGAATCTTTTTTGAGTAAGATCAGCAGTAGCGCCTCGATAGCCGCGGCCAAACCATGGTGCGTCGGCCAGATCCTCAGCAATGGATCGCCATTCAGCGACCCTTCGACCCTCACTGCTTAAATTTACGTTGCCATCGGGGAACCCTAGATTCGGTTTTCTGCACTCCAGGGAAATGTGCAACAAGTTCCTAGCTGCCGGACATGCACGAGCCCAAGTCTGTTCCAAGCTAAAGGTATCTCGGAGAGCTAGAGTTTGTTTCTTGGTGAGGGTCTGTCCGAGGAGCAGCCAGATGCTACCAGCCACGATCAAAGGTGTGCCAAGCCTCATCCAATAGGTTGGAACGCCTCGCTTTGTGGCAAGAACTGCCGCAGCCAAAAGCCCGAGTGAAATGACAGCGATCTGCAAAAGGGCTCCTCGGCTTGCAATCAGGAAGCAGGCTAGAAAGATAGTCGCCAAGGAGACGACTTCCGCCAGGGCACCTGCCCGACTGCGAGGTGGGCTTGCACTCACTGCATATAGGAACGCGCTCAGCGAGATTGCCCCTCCAAAGAATTGAGGTGCAATATAGAAGGCGGTCGCACGGAAGGTGTCATAGGTCGGGTAGAGGTGTCCGACCGCCGCTCCAATAGGGAAGACACCATTGATTACGAGGGTGTCCCAGATGACGACGATGCTTTGTGCTACGAGTGCGCTCAGAAGCAACGCGGGTAAACGACGACTGGTGGCCGTTCGAACAAAGGAGAAGGACAGGAGAATTGTTGAGCAGTTCCATAGCCATGTGATGGTGGCGCGCTTGAGATCGTGCGAAAAAATGCACGATATTGCGCTGGAAACCGCAAAGGGCAGAAACAGAATCAAGACTGAGCTGTCAGGTATCAGGCCGCGCTTGGTCGAGACGCTCCTGGCGGCCTTAAAGACAAAGAGCAGAGCAATTGCTAGCAATGAATAGCGGAGCGATACTCCATGAAAAGTGAGTTTGAGAGTTTCGGTGCAGTAGATCCCAAATAGGACCATCAGCACGAATACATCAGAGAGTATTTGTGTTGATCGCCCAAACATAGGTGTCGCGTAATCCTGCGGCCAGATCGATTTTAGGGCTCCAGCCGAGCGCGGAGATCTTGCTCGTATTGAGTACCTTGCGCGGTGTTCCGTCCGGCTTGCTGGAGTCAAAAGCAAGGCTCGCCTTGAGTCCAGTTGCTTCGAGCATCATCCTGGCCAGCTCGGCAATGGTGACGTCAGAGCCGGTGCCCACATTGATGGTTTCAGGCGACTCGTACTGATGCATCAGCGTCACGAGGGCAGATGCGAGGTCATCCACGTGCAAAAACTCGCGCTTGGGGGTGCCAGTGCCCCAGACCGTCACGGTTTGAGTTCCCGAGATCCTGGCCTCATGAAACCTGCGCATCATCCCAGGGATCACATGCGAGTGAGTGGGATGAAAGTTATCGCCCGGTCCGTACAGATTGGTGGGCATCGCCGAAATGAAGCGTTTGCCATTTTGGCGATTGAGCATCTCGCAGAGCTTGAGACCTGCAATCGTTGCGATGGAGTAGCCTG
>JBKCVM010000060.1:0-4606 GCA_046317855.1 Oligoflexia bacterium | reverse complement strand
TATACAATATCTTAAAAATGCTTTCTCTTCATATGCTGTGTTTCTGCTCGAAGAAGTCGAGAAGATGAGCATGGACTTTAGTGGTGATCCTTCGTCGGCGCTGCTCGAAGTGCTGTACCCTGAGCAGAACCACAACTTTGGTGATCATTACCTTGAAGTCGACTACGACCTCTCCAAGGTGATGTTCGTGCTGACTGCCAATTCGTTGCACAATATCCCTAGGCCGCTATTGGACCGTATGGAAGTCATTACGATCTCTGGCTACACAGAGATCGAAAAGTTCAACATCGTCCGGAGATATCTTATCTCCAAGCAGAGCGAGGCGCATGGCCTCAAGGACGGTGAGATGATCCTTCCGGATGACACAGTCTACGCGTTGATCCGCAGCTACACTCGCGAGGCGGGGGTTCGAAACCTCGAGCGTGTGGTGGCTACGGTTTGCCGCAAAGTAGCAAAGAAGCTCGTTGACCGCGAAAATGCTGCCAACGCGGCTGACTCAGCTACTGGGGGCAAAAAGAAGAAAGGTGTGGTGGAGGTCATTTCTCCGATCACCGTATCCGTCGACGATCTTGAAGAAATGTTGGGCCCACCCAAGTACACCATTCAAGCAATCGAAGAACGCAATGAAATCGGACTCGTTAACGGACTTGCCTACACCGACTCAGGCGGCGATATGCTTCAGATCGAAGTCTCCGTCGTTCCTGGTAAGGGCGCCGTCAAGGTGACCGGCAAGCTGGGGGAAGTCATGCAAGAGTCTGCAGCCACTGCCATGAGCTATGTCCGCTCTCGAGCGGAAGCGCTCGGACTCGAGAAGGATTTCTACCAGAATGTCGACATCCACTTGCATGTTCCTGAGGGTGCCGTTCCTAAGGACGGTCCATCGGCGGGCATCACGATGACGACGGCCATCACCAGCGCGTTGACTAAAATTGCAGTCAAGCGAGACGTGGCAATGACCGGCGAGGTGACGCTCCGTGGTCGCGTTCTGGCTATTGGCGGACTGAAAGAAAAATTGCTAGCCGCCAAGGTGAGTAACATCACGACGGTGCTCATTCCCAAATCCAACGTGCCTGATCTAAAAAAGGTTCCGAGTGAAGTGACCAAGGGACTCAAGATCATTCCCGTTGAGCATGTGGACCAGGTGCTGCGCCTCGCACTGGATCTTAAAAAGCCTGAGGAGTTTCTTGCCAATCCGCTGATGGGAGCGATCCCGACGCCGGTCATGACGGACAAGAAGCCAGACCCTTCGACCACGGGCAGGGGTGGCACAGTCCGTCACTAAGCGATCAAAACAACGCTTGAATCCATACTCCGGGGGAAAGGGTTGTCAGGACCTTTTCCCCCGGTTTTTTGACTAGAGCCAGCAAGTCCGCTCCCCATTTGAATCCCGGAGCCAAAATCTGAAATTCGTATCGTCCCACTGCGCCTGTGCTCCAAAAGTCTCGGCCATTAAGATTACCGAGCAGAAACTGCCCGCGTTCAAAAACGAGCCCAAAAGAAGCGCGTGAGAAGTGGTAAATCACTTCGCCTCGAGTCCCTAAGTATTTGAGATCTTTGGTGTACTGTGCGCGTTCAAAAGCTCCAGCAATCTCAAACCCTGAGTTCCACGTCACAGCTCCCCTTAGGCCTCCCGCCAGTCCTACGCTTGCGCCTGGCGTCAGGGTACTTGGCCCCAGGCGCAGGCTAGCAGATCCCTGCCAAGCTAGGGCCGGGCCAGCACTGAGGCAGAGCAAGAGCGGCAGAATCCAACGAAAAATCCGAGTCGCCATTTCCTGCGTCCCTGCAAGCCCAAAACCACTTGGCTGAACCACCTAGGTGACCTCAGTTAAAATCTTGACCCGGCCCGGTGGCCTCGCGTATTCCTCTGCAGCTCGTACGACTCGACGGGACTAGTGAGGAATCAGCAACCTGCCGCTCATTCCTGCCCACAGAGCGTAAAACCAAAGTAAGTCATTCGCCTAAGAAGCGGATGCGGCTTGGTGGCGGCCCTGACGGTACCCGAGGTACTGTCAGGAGAGGCAGGCGCGGCCAAGAAAAGTTCGACTCGTTCGAAAGAAAGAAGCAGTGAATGCCAACCATTAACCAGCTCGTCCGTCGCGGACGACTGAAGAAGGCTTGGAAGACCAGTTCTCCCGCGCTGCAGAGCTGTCCTCAGAGGCGCGGCGTCTGCACCCGTGTTTACACCACGACTCCCAAGAAGCCCAATTCGGCTCTCCGTAAGGTTTGTCGCGTGCGCCTTACCAACGGATACGAAGTCACTTCGTACATCCCCGGAATTGGCCACAACCTCCAGGAACACTCGATCGTCCTAATCCGCGGTGGCCGCGTAAAGGACCTCCCTGGTGTTCGTTATCACACCGTTCGCGGCACCCTCGATACGCAGGGCGTCCAGAATCGCAAGCAGAGCCGCTCCAAATACGGAGCAAAGCGTCCGTCCGCCGCTGGCGCAGCTCCCGCAGCTAAGTAAAAAGGAAGTGAATCATGGCTCGTAAAGGTTTTAATCGTCGTCGTGAAGTTCTTCCTGACCCGAAGTTTAATGACATCGTGGTCACGAAGTTCGTGAACGCCATCCTGCGCGAAGGAAAGCGCTCCACTGCCGAAGGCATTTTCTACGGCAGCATGGACATCATTCAGACCCGCACCAACGAAGAAGGCATCAAGGTGTTCAAGAAGGCTCTTGAGAACGTGAAGCCCCTCTTGGAGGTGAAGTCCCGCCGCGTGGGCGGCGCGACCTATCAGGTGCCGGTTGAGGTGAAGCCCGCTCGCCGGCAGTCGCTTGCCTCACGTTGGCTCATTGAAGCCGCTCGCGGCCGCGGAGAGCACTCCATGGCAGAGCGTCTGGCTAGCGAATTCATCGAAGCCTCGAATGCTCGTGGCGGAGCGATGAAAAAGCGTGAAGACGTGCATAAGATGGCCGAGGCCAACAAGGCCTTTGCTCATTACCGCTGGTAATGACTATCGCATCCAAGGTATCGAAAAGCCGCCGGCAGCAATGCCGGTGGCTTTTTGACTTTTGAATGGAGCCCGCGTGAGCACACTCAAGACCACCCGAAACATCGGCATCATGGCCCACATCGCTGCGGGCAAGACCACTACCACTGAGCGAATCCTGTTTTACACCGGCAAGACCCACAAGATGGGAGAGGTGCACGAAGGCACAACAGTCATGGACTGGATGCCTCAAGAGCAAGAGCGCGGCATCACGATCACTTCGGCTGCGACCACCTGCGCCTGGCGCGATCACCGCATCAACATCATCGATACGCCGGGGCATGTCGACTTCACGATCGAAGTGGAGCGCTCTCTGCGCGTGCTCGATGGAGCAGTGGGTGTCTTTTGCGCGGTCGGCGGCGTTGAGCCACAGTCCGAGACGGTTTGGCGGCAGGCCAACAAGTACCGGGTTCCCCGCATCGCATTCGTCAACAAGATGGATCGCATCGGAGCGGACTTCTTTTCAGTGCTTTCGCAGATCCGCGAGCGGCTTGGAGCCAATCCGGTGGCCGTGCAGATTCCCCTGGGGGCCGAGGATCAGTTCAGGGGCGTGGTGGATCTCGTGCGAATGAAGCTCCTGACTTTTCCTGCTGCAGATCAAGGCTCCACGGTTGCCCAAGAGGAGATCCCGGCTGAGGTCGCCGACCAGGCTGCCGAGTATCGTGAGAAGCTCCTCGAGGCCGCAGCTGAGGCCGACGATGCGCTCATGGAGCGCTACCTGGGGGGCGAGTCGATCTCTGAGTCAGAACTGCGTGCGGCATTGAGAAAAGGCTGCATCAGTTTCAAGCTAGTCCCCGTGCTTTGTGGGGCAAGCTTCCGAAATAAGGGTGTCCAGCCGCTCCTTGATGCAGTGATTGACTATCTTCCGTCCCCTCTCGACATTCCGCCTGTCCAGGGCCATGACGTCGACAATTACGACAAGCTCATTGAGCGCAAGGCGAATGAAAATGAGCCATTTTCGGCTCTGGCATTCAAGATTATGAGCGACCCGTTCGTGGGGACGCTCACTTACATCCGCGTCTATTCTGGAAAGATCGCGACGGGCGATTCTGTCTACAATCCGACCAAGCAAAAGAAAGAGCGCCTGGGCAGATTACTCCTGATGCACGCAAACAAGCGCGAAGACGTGCAAGAGGCTAAGGCAGGCGAAATTGTCGCCGCCGTTGGCCTGCGTTTTACTGTTACGGGCGAGACCCTTTGCGAAGAGAAGAAGCCAATACTCCTTGAAAAAATGGAGTTCCCCGAGCCTGTCATATCGATTGCGATCGAACCCAAAACCAAAGCGGATCAAGAAAAACTCGGACAGGCACTTCAGCGCCTTGCCATGGAAGACCCGTCATTCCGCGTAACCCAGAACGAAGAGACCGCTCAAACCCTGATCAGCGGTATGGGCGAGCTCCATCTGGAGATCATTGTTGATCGAATGCGACGCGAGTTCAAAGTCGACGGCAACGTGGGTGCGCCCCAGGTTTCTTACAAAGAAACGATCACTGCGCCCGCTACTGCCGAGGGTAAGTTTGTCCGTCAGATTCCAGGCGGAAAAAGCCAGTTCGGTCACGTAGTGGTCAGACTTTCACCCCGGGAGCGGGGTGCCGGATTTCTCTTCAAGAACGAA
>JBKCVM010000059.1:0-8981 GCA_046317855.1 Oligoflexia bacterium | reverse complement strand
CTCCAGCTCGAGGCGAGCTTTAGCTGCAAGATACGGAATTCGCCTGGCCACGGTCTTTTGATTGATCCCCAGAAGTTTTGCGGACCTTCGCATCGAGACACACGATACGAGAAGCAGACGCAGCGTCTCGTTTACGGACCGGAGGCGTTGGCGCTTCTCGAGATTGTCGGTTTCTGGGGTCCAGGTCTGCTTGCAGCTAAAGCATCGATATTGCGTGATTTTTTTATTGTCGCATTTTCGAATGTAGAACGAGTTACGACCACCGGGCCTTAAACAACGAGGGCAGTTTGGATTCATTTGCTCGGGTTGAGCAAAGTTGATTCCAAACCAAAGGGTTAGCGTGAGCAGGTCATAGTGGCTGGGAGCAGTTTAGGAATTTTTCAGTCGAGAAAACCCCTCCGGGCAACCCAACCCCTTGGGAACCCTGGGTCTTGCTCCTGCTGATTCTTGCACAATCCGCTCAAACTCGTGTTGTCTGAGTTCGCCTGTTTTCATGAGAGCGCTGACCACAGCTCGGAGCTGAGTCCACTTTTGGGTCAGGTCTCTTTTTGCAAGATCACTCCCTTCGTGCAGAAGCTTCTGAATCTCGCGCTGGACTCTTGGGTCCGCTGCGTCCACGGTCCCCTTGCGGGTTGGCAAATCTAGAGCCTGGTCCAAAAGCCCGTATTTTGTGATCGCTTCTTCTGCGAGCTTACGAGCCTTTTCCAAGTCACTTCCCCAACCTGAATCTCTTGGAAAACCCTGAAGCCGCTCCGCTTCGTCGCCCGCCAACAGTGAGGCAATTCGATAGACCACATTTTCTCGAGTGAGGGAGCTCAAAGCACCTGGTGTGGCGTCAGCAAAGCGAACATATCCGGCGTAACCCCCTTGTCCATGCAAGGTGATCCACTCTACGATTCGTCCCGATCGCGCCGGATCATTCATGATCGCATGCCCCGCTTCATGATACGCAGTACGCAAAGTATCCCGCACGTTGGACAGTCTCTTGACCACTGCCTGGTCTGCTAAATCCACGCTTTTCTGATAAGTGCCCTCGGCAGATCGCAGCTCCAAGCGGAGCACCACTTCTCGCCGAGGCGGCGCGCGGCCTCGGTGAGAATACAGACCTCGGTGACTATCCTTCAGCGACAGATGCAAAGTGGTGTCTTTTAGTCGCTCTGGATCGTAATTTTCAAAAATTGCATTTCCTACAATATCGACCAACGCCCCATCCGAAACCGCCTTGAGCGCTCTCGCTCCCTCATCATGAGAGAAAAACGTATCCCCCATCTGCTCAAAGAAATCAGACTCAAAGTTAATGGACTTGAGACCGTGGTCTCTCACCAGATTTTGAACCACCCGATCCACTAACTTTTTAGCAATCCGAACGCGCTCTGAACTGGATAGGGGCTTAAACAAAGTAATGTTGCCCTGAAAGCGCGCAATCAATGGCTCTGGCCACCCGTGCTCTTTCAAAAGCTTCTGTAGCGTTTCTCTGCCCTTGGACTCGTTCCAGGCAGCACGCCTAAGATCATCAGACGGAAGCCCCGCCAAAAGCTCCTGACCCTCGTTAGAAGTGAAGACCAGAGTGTACTTGCTCAAATCATAAGTTTTTCCGAGCGGACTCACCCAGCGTCCCTCATCAAGCATGGAGTAAAACTTTTGGAGCATCTGAGTCTTCTCATGGAGGGCTGACTCCGCACTTTGACTTGCGGACCCGCCTCCCATATTTCCGATTTCATCAAAGACGATGACGCCCCCCTCAGGAAAATCCACCAAGAACTTTTCAAACGGAGCGCGCTCACCGGAGCCCTTAAATGCCCGAGCAGCACCAAAGATATTATTCAGATCCCCTTGCCATTTAACGCTCCCCATATCAAAGGCGATCAATCGCCCCTCGTTCCCGTAGTGCTCAAGTGCGATCGCTTTTCCGAGCTCAGTCTTTCCTGTTCCAGTCGTGCCCAAGTACAAAAGGCGTACTGGGGTCTTGGCACCAGAGTGAATTTGCTGAACGCGCAGGGCCCGTGCAGTCATCTTTACGGCTTCTTCTTGCCCATAAACCGTTTGTCCCAAGCGTTGCTCAAGCGTCGCCAATCGAGATCGAATGGCCGGATCGGCGAGCGAGCCCTGAGGGCTTGAAAAAAGCTCAGGAGCGTCCCAATTTTTTGCCACTCCTGTCCGTTGATTGATCACTTCAAGTTGACGGGCCCCCAGAGAGACCTTCAGAGCGTCTCCGCGACCCAACGCCAGTTCTTTCTGCGCAAGGCCCATTGCTTGGGTGACTTGCCTTCCCACAGCTCTCTTTAAATCCCGGACGCCGTCTTCCGGAACATAGTGCACCTCCACGAGCCGTGCGATCACTGCGTCTTCAAACTCAATCCTATACCCATGGACTTGGTTCCAGCCTTGGGAGCGTCTTTGTACTTCTTGTTGGGCAATTTTAAGAGCGCCCTCGTACGAGGGAGGAGCGGCGGGCACTGCGCGATCAATGCGATTGAGGACAGACGGAGGCAGAACTCGAGACTGATCATAGAGGTCAGTACCATCAGGCTGCATAAAATAGGCTCGGACATCACTGTCTTTAATTCGAGAAAGACGGGCCTCGATTTCAGTTCGTGCCAAAGCCCCAGGCCGTCCCCGAGGATAGATCTGATCGTCGCCCTTGTTGGTGGTCAACACCACAAGCGACTTACCTAAATGATACGTTCTCCCATCTCCACCCTGAAGTTTTCCAGAATCCAGCATCTCCATGAGAGCCTTCATCAAGTCAGGGTGCGCCTTATCCAGTTCATTGATGACAATCACATTGGTGCCACTCCCACGCCCGGACAAAAACTCAGGCAGCAGTCCCTTAAATTGATTAGAAGACAAAACTCCAGGAGGTGCTCCGAGAAGCGAATTGAGAGAAAGTCCACCGGTCGAATACTTCGTCGCGTCCACCTCAAGAAAACGGGCCTCCCCACCGAGAGCCACTCTTGCAAACTCCTGGGCAGAAAAAGTCTTTCCGGCTCCGGTCGGCCCGGCAATGAGAAGCACTCGGTGATGGTCTTTTGAACCGATCCCTTGTTGCAACTCTTTCCAAAGCTCCACCATCGCATCAGTGACGCGGTGTTGATCTACGACGGTAGTGCGCAATCTTTCAGCGAGTGATTCCATTGCGCTTTGAAAGGCCTGGGCGTCCTCTGGATCCGCGGGCAGCCCCAGACGCTCTACCACCAGACGGCTCACCGTACGGGCCTCCAAACGGGGAGAAGAGCTCCCGGCCTCTCTGTGGGCGAGAATCATCGCGTCTTGAAGCAGTTTAAAGGGTCCCTCGGGCCGGCGGCTATTGGGGAGGTACTCAGGGGCGCGTCGAATGGCTGAGTCGATCGCCTCGTCGGTGATCGATCCGGAAACTGAATTGCCGGCAGAATCTTTTCCGCCAAATTTTTTCTCTAAAACAGGAACCACACTCTTTTTCAAAAGCGCGCGGGTCTCCTCCACCGAGAACTCCTCGACCTTGATCGGCTGCAGCCTCCGCTCGAGAGCACCATTGCGGCCAATCATTTGGAGATACTCACCATGGGTGGTTGATCCCAGGAACATCAAGCCATCGCGGGAGTCCATGCTGGTCTTGAATGCTTCGAGTTGTTCCGGACTGAAGTTATGCATTTCATCAACGTAGACAATAATTCTTCTTCCTAAAGCTTTCTCTGCGGCGCGTGCCGAATCTAGAAATTTTTCTACTGCAGCAATCTGTGAAGTTTTATCGTTCGACAACGCGATTCTAGAAATCAGACCGGGTGAGGTCTGAATCACAATGGCACCTTTTAGAGCCGATTGATATTCAGTGGCGACTGGCAGCTTTCCGCTCTCAATGTCGTACGCGATTCTCTCGGCAACTGTCGTTTTTCCGACTCCGGGCTCTCCCACGAGCACTGGGTTCTTGCCTTTAACCCGAACCAGCGTATCGAGAGCCGCCTGGGTTTCTTTTTCTCTCCCAAAAATTTCAAACTCTTTTCCTTCGTAACGCTCCAAGGCAATTTGGTCGTTAAATACTCGTTCAACACAGAGCTTAAAATCCGCATATTTGATCGATCCATCGAGCGGCAATAAAACAGAAACGGGCGGGGACCCACGCGTCGAAAGCGGCACGGGCAAGAGGCTTGCCGAATGGGATTTTGCGGGAGCTGGAGGCTGAGCTTCGTTTGCAACTTTGCTCTCGAGTCTCTCGGGGCTTGCGGCAGTTCTCAGAGCGATGGTCTGAAGCCTAGCCCGGACGCGCTCACCCGCTTGCGAATCATAACTAGAAAAAAGCTCAACCGAACCGACAGCCTGTCTTGGCCGAGCCAAAGGCTTCAAGCCTGAATCCAAGTCAGTAAGCCCCTCTAAATAGCCTAGGGTTCCGTCTCGAGTGAGCACCAGGACTTGTTGATGACTGAGTGCAATCTGTTGAACACGTCCGGGCGGTGCAATGGGATTGAGCTCAAACCGTCCTTGGATGAACTTTGGGGGCAATAAAAGCCAAAGCGAGCCGTCTTCTTTTAGTCCCAGCACGCCGGCTCCCATCGGGTTAGGAATCCACTTACTGAAATCCGGAAGTGCACTACCATCACTGAGTTTGAGTCTGCTTGCAGGCACAAAGGGTTTTCCTTCTGCGCCCAAAAAGCTGAGTCCCTTTCCCGCTCCAGAAAGCTCCACAAAGAGATGTCCGGCCTGATCCAGATGAGCTCGTGAGTACTGAAATCCAGGGGGTGGTGCCCTGAGCCCGGAGGCGACGATTTGATCGCCTGCCGGTGTTGCCACTTTAAAATGGACGCTTGAGTCGTCGACCACCACTGAAGTCCCGAGCTTTCCTGAACCGGACTCCGCTCGCGGACGACTCCAATCGGGACCCGTCAGAAAGAACTCCCTCTGCGATTCGGGTAAGAGCTCAAATCCCCCTTTTCGTGACCAGTAGGCCCCGGTCCTCACCCTCTTGCTTTCTTGAACCCAATGAAAGAGTTGGCCCGACTGGTCCACCAGGACCAGGGAGTCTTGTGCAGTCCCCAGTTCTGGGACCATTCCCTGCGTCGCAAAAAAAACGAGCGCCAGCCCCGCGGCTCGCAGCAGTGAACTCGAAACCTGTTTTAACACCCTAGATACCCTCCAAGCGCCCTCTCAAGACCCCTTTGGGGAGCGGATCACAGCAAACACGAGGCCTACGTCTCTGACTCATCGGAAAGAAGGTGGCTTCTTTTAAACTGGCCCCACTGAGTGGGCACGAAAAAAGTAATTACCCTGCAAAATCAACGCTTTGAGGCAGATCTCCCCAAGATTCTGCGCTCCAAGTGTCGCTTAGCGACAATTTCCCTGCAAAACCCAATCAAGCGGTGCACACTCAAAGGAGCCAGTTTATGAGCAACTCGACCCCCTATCTCCTCTCCATGACCTACCTGAAGCTTCGAGGGCTGCGTGCCCTCGGGGAGTTTCTCAGTTTAAACGAGCCTTCATATCGACAGGCTCAAAAATCCTCAGGATTGATCGCAGGCTCGGGCGTCATCGGCGGCCTTCTCACATTTTGTACGGTGACTCTGTGGGAGGACCTGCCTTCTATGCAGAACTACATCGGCAAAGATGCCCATCTGAGAGCAATGCCCAAGCTGAGATCCCTCTGCAGTGAAGCCATCTCCTCACACCAAAGCTGGAGCGAGAAACGCCTCCCCAACAAAGCCGAGTTCTTGAGTCTACTCGCGGTAGCCCCCAAGTTCATTGCACTTCAATCCCCCTCCGCTCGGCATCAGGCAAAGCAGGCCCCCACTCGACTTCTACTCTGGCTTGAGCGCCCCATCCTATGAGCCCGGCAATTGATCTCAACACTGAGCCTCTACCCCTCGCAAACTCCGAGCCTTTACTTCAAGGTCAGAGGGCGCCTGATTTTCACTGTAAACTCACCACCGGAACCCAGGTCCAGATTTCAGAACTTTTGGGCCGCACCCATGTTCTCCTCAACTTCATCAAAGGAACTTGGTGTCCTTTTTGTCAGCAGCACATGCTCAATCTCCGAAGCTGGCAAAAAACCCAAGAACTAGCGCAGAAATCCACTCTGCTGGTCATCTCAAATGAACCCATTGATGCCCTGAGAGAGTTCAGGCGCGAACACTCAATCGCCTACCTGATGGCCAGTGTTCAGTCTCCTTCCACTGTGTTTCAAGCCTACGGCATTGCCGTTCAGGGGGAGAACTTCTGCCGCCCTGCGGTTTTTCTGATCGAACAAGGCGGAATCATACGAATGGCTCACCATGGCACTCGCGGCTCAGAGCTCGATCAATCCTGCAGGAGTTGCGGAGCCTAACGCAAACTCCCCCTTCAACTGACCTCTAGCCTGTGCCAACATCATCACATGTCTGGCCTCTTACGCCTTACATTTGCCGCGCTTGTCTTCTGGATCACTCCCCCAGCGCAAGCTCAGTTCATTCCAGAGCTTTCAACGCCTTTTTCTGTTTCAGATCTCGCCACAGGTCCCGGGGAGATCTGGCATGGGCACTTTTTAGCTCCCAATGAGCTCGATCCGTCCCGCATGAAAGTAATCACTTCCAACGCGCAGTCTGGGTTGTACGTGGGAGTTGGTACCGAGCGGACTTTCATTGCGGCCGCCATCAATCCTCAATTTACCCATGCATTGATGGCCGATCATGACCCCTGGGTCGTACTTTACAATCGGATCAACATTGCTCTGCTCAAAGCATCCTCCTCGCGTGAAGAATACCTTTCTGCGCGAATGCGCCCTGCCCCCAATCGATGGGCTCGATTGGCAAGGACTCTCACTCACACAGACCCGGAATCGGCTTCTTTATTGAGAGACGAAGACGTCGTTCAGTGGTGGCAGAGCCAGACTCTCGGAGAAAAACAGGCAGAAAAAATGAAACCACTTCATGAGCCCTCTTCTGGTGCTTTTGAAGGCAGCAATTACCTGCATGATGACTCACTCTTTTCAAGGCTCTCTCAAATGGCAAAAGAGGGGCGCCTTCAAAGTATTGAGCTCGATTTCTCGAGCCCAGCTGCCTTGAAAAAAGTCGTTCGGACAATTCAAGCAAAACGACTCCGCCTTTCAGTTCTGGATTTAAGCAACGCTTGGCAACCGGTTTACTTGGGGCTTGCAGCAACTGCACGCGCCATTGAGCAGTTTTCAGCACTGTCGGATCAAGCCATCTGGCTTGGCACACAGCAAATCGTCACAGTGCGGGACAGACGGGGCCTTTCGGATTTTGCTTATTTTGGGGTCGAGTTTAAACAGATGACCCAACGTACGAGTCGTGGAGCTGTCATCAGAGAGTTTGGATCTTGGGACTTTAAACCCCTCACTCATAAAGAACTCGAGCGAATGAACCCCCACCTTCCTCCGTCAGGCCCTGATTGCCAGGCACTGTTCTCAAAAAAAATCTAACCAATCCCTGAACCTGAGACTCCTGCGTTACTCAGTTTTTTTTGAGTGCAGGGACTGCAGCGGTGATGACCTTTTGGCTCACAGCCTTTCTCCCAAAAGGATCTGAGAAAGACAAAAAACCCACCTCCCAAATCTACCCTAAGAAATCCCACAAGACCCATTCCGCTTAGGTTGGGTTTATGCAGTAGCCATGATTCTCCTCTCCGTCTTTGGGTACGCCATGAGCCTACTAGTGTGGAGATTCTGATCTTGGCCATCCCGCTCAGCATCATCGAAGTCGTCGTGGCCACTCTCATTTTCAAACGCATGTTACCTCGACCTGAGGTTGGCGGCTCGACTGCTCCATCGAGTGGTGATTTTGAAAAGATAAACTCAAGCTTTACACTCAGCTCACCGATCTGATCCATATGTGGAGCCTCATCGAGAGATTGGCACTTGTAGCCATCTTACTGATCCACTCCGCACAGGCGGCCCCACCCCTCACGCAGGGCAGCTGCCAATCCGCGAGTACTGAAATCACCTTTCCGGGTTTTGATCTCAAGAGCCTGGACGAGGATCGTTTTCCAGTAAACGAAGAAGCCTGCAAAAAGCTTCCTGCTGAACAAGTCTCGGATTCAAGGATCAAGGAAATCATCAAAGCAGCACTCAAACCCTATCTTCGAAAAACCTCACGAGAATCTCACTTCTACCACTGGGGCCACCGCCAGAAACGTTGGCCCGGGGGAGTGGATATGCTCTCGCCCGATGGCAGCTTTGACGGACCTCTCGAGCCCGATGCACAGGGTCTAGCGTTCAACTACTTTAAGTCCCAGGCCAAGGGGCACCTAGAGAGCACAAAGCAGAGAGGACACATCAGTGGTAACGGCCTCTACGCTGCAAGCGACCCATTCAATAGTATCAGGTTTGCCAGCGATGACGGTGATCCAAACAATCCCGACCCCCCCCTCCTGATCCGGATCTCAGCACCCAAGGGCACGGTCTATGCGGACTATCGCTATTCCAAGCACGTCACGCTTGCATCTCAGTCCGACGGCCAGGCCGTATGGTGCTACCTGATAAGCCTCTGCCCAGATGAACAATGTAGAGCAAATTTTGCTGATTCAGTTGCTGACAGAAAACGCAGGTCCAAGACGGGGCCCAATGCCCCTTCTTTCCTAGAAATGAGCTGGCAGACCTTCGAACCCAAATTTTTCTTGATGAACCACGAGAGAACCCTGGCCATCATGCGGGAAGTTTATAAAGAACTGCAGGTCGATTTTATTTTTCAATCATGGGGCTCACCCGATTTCTATCCAGAGACCCCAAAAGAAATACCTTTTTTGGGCAGGCGCACTGGAGCTCCGGTTTTCATCAATCCCACGCCCTACTCTAAGATTGGGATCGAGGCCCTTGCTCTCAAACTTGACGACAAACCCTCAGCAGAAAAGCTCAAACTCTACCGAGAGGTCGTCGAACGGTTTGACCTGGTTGACCTCGAATTTTATCGAAAACAGCGTGAGATCAAGCAAGATCTTGAGGAAAACATCAAGAATACCGAGGACCAGTTTTGGCGGTTCTATACCGCCTGGGCACCGGCCGTGCATGGACTGCCCAAGGA
>JBKCVM010000058.1:0-5272 GCA_046317855.1 Oligoflexia bacterium | reverse complement strand
CCACTAAAATTCATGCTGGCCTAAATTTTAACTACAATAGATTCTGCAAGGCTGCTCGTGCAGCGTGCAGCTTGGCTCAAGGACCAGGGCCTGCCTTTTGCCACTGAGGCATCCATGGCAAAGCTTGCGGCCACCGATATGGCGATGCAGGTCACCACCGACGCTGTCCAGATTCTGGGCGGCTCAGGCTACACTCAGGACTTTGCAGTCGAGCGACTCATGCGTGAAGCCAAAGTGCTGCAGATTGTCGAAGGCACCAACCAGATTCAACGAATGATCATTGGGCGCGCTGCGCATTTACAGCAAACTTTTTAGACCCGTCGACTAAAAAAGGAGTTCGGAGCTCATGTCTCAATCACATGCCACTGCCGCCCGACTGGGAGCCTCACCCCTCAGAATTGACTGGAGCGGAATTGCGCAAGTCTCGGCAAAGGTTTTGCCAATCTCCACTCCGGTACTTTCTGTTCCTGAAGCTTGGCAGAAACTCAAAACACGCTTTGAATCCGGAGAAATTGGATTTTTCGACACTCCAGTAAAGGACGAGCTCTCACAGGCCACGGCTTCCATTGAACTTGCGAGAGAGGTCTTAAATTCTCACTTGTTCACCGACATCTTGTTTCTTGGAATTGGAGGCAGCGTCCTTGGCCCGATCTCACTTCTTTCAGCGCTTGAGCACCGCCGCAAAAACGCACTGCGCTTTCACTTTGCCGAAAACCCCGATCCTATCGACTGGAAACTCACCCTCTCGCGCCTCAAACCAGAGAGCACGCTCGTTTGCGCAGTCACTAAATCGGGTGGAACCTTTGAGACCATCGCCCAGCTTCTGATCGCTCTTGAATGGCTTAAGAAAGAACACTGGAAAACCCATCTGATTGCGATCACTGACCCAACCCGGGGAGATCTAAGGCGCTTTGCCCAGGACCATGAGATCCGCACTCTATCCATCGCTCCTTCATTGGGTGGGCGTTTTAGCGTTTTTAGCCCAGTGGGCTTGTTTGCGTGTGAGCTCGCAGGACTCCAAGTCTCTGAGTTTCTGAAGGGAGCCCACCAAGTCCGCGAGCACCTTGAAAAGACTCCTCTCGAGAAAGGCCCAATCGGGCAACTTGCCTTACAACTGATTCGAAATGCTGCTAGCCGGCCCGTGCACGTATGCATGCCCTATTCGACCCGCCTGAGAGTGGTAGGAGACTGGTTTGTCCAACTTTGGGGCGAGAGTCTCGGAAAGGACGGAAAAGGATTTACCCCTGTGGCCGCCGTAGGGGCAACCGACCAGCACAGTATCTTACAGCTACTCCGGGATGGACCAGACGACAAAGTGACTTGGTTTGTATCCGTAAACGAAGTGCCGGACTCCGTCTCAATCCCCAGGGCCCCGCTTTCGCCCACTCGCGGCACGTATGATTCGTTTAACCTTCTCCAAGGCCATACCCTTCAAGAGTTGCTCATCGCAGAATACCAGGCCACCTCTCTGGTTCTTTCGAAGGCGGGCCGCGCACAGGTGAGCTTTCAGCTGGATGAGCTCAATGAACGGGGGATTGGCGCTTTATTGTTTTCATTGTGCGCTCTCACCGCTTTGACGGGAACCCTCTGGGGCATCAACCCCTTTGATCAACCCGGAGTTGAGGAGGGAAAAATCTACACGCGCAACGCTCTGCTCCACTCTAAAACAGAGCGCAACGGAGCCGACTCAAGAACAAACCAAGAAGGTCAAGCACTAGACGACGATTCAAACTCTCCTGTGCATCGACTCCGATTGACGACACGCAATGAGTCCCAGTAGTGTCGAAAGCACTTTGAGCTCAAGCACCCAACCCCCTAAACCGGCACCCCTCTCAGCAGCAGATGCTTCTGAGAAAACCGCTATGATGAAAGGCGACCCTGAGACGATCCGCCAGGAGCGTGAACGCGCCGCACAGCAACCGGCCTGCTTGATTGTGGTTCGTGGCACTCCTCAGGGGCATCGGTACTTTTTAACCCAGGACCAAATGGTGATTGGTCGCGACCCCACTGCAGACATCGTTGTTCAAGACGCCAATGTCTCCAGAAAGCACGCCGTCCTCACCAAAGATGGACAATCCATCGTGATCACGGATCAGGGCTCTTCTAATGGAACCAAAGTCAACGGCAAGCTCTGCGAGGCCGGAAAAGGCGTAAAACTGGGCAAAGAAGACATGATCGGAATGGGAACCACTCAGTTCAAGTTTCTTCCGGCAGGAGAGCTTGAAACTCTGTATTACGGCAATTTGGGCGATGCAGCCAATATGGATCCTTTGACCGGCATCTACAACAAGGGCTTCTTGCTTCAAGCCATCGAGGTCGAATTCAAACGGCACAAAGCGCTGCACTCTGACTTTTCAGTCGCTTTCTTTGATCTCGATCACTTCAAAAAAATCAACGACACCTATGGTCACGACGCCGGAGATTTTGTCCTTAAAGAAATCACTCGCCTCATTTTCACCTCAGCCCTCAGGCCCAAGGACGTCTTTGCCCGGTACGGCGGAGAAGAATTTGTCATTTTGATGGGAAACTCAAACGCAGAGCAGGCCCAAGCTCAGTGCGAAAAAATCCGCTCCATGGTAGAGGGCCATTTCTTTGGTTACGAAGATAAGCGGATTCCGGTCACAGTGAGCATGGGCGTTGCCCAACTCGACTCTCAGGTAGAGTCTGCGCAAACTTTGCTCAGACAAGCAGACAAAGCGCTTTATGCAGCCAAATCGGGCGGACGCAATCGCGTGGTGATCGCTACGCGCTAAAGGGATTTTCTGTGCGTATTGAGCGGCTTTCACCCAGAGTAGCAGAACAGATCGCAGCAGGCGAAGTGATCGAGCGCCCAGCCGCAGTCGTCAAAGAACTGCTTGAGAACTCCTTAGACGCAGGCGCCACTGAAGTGGCCGTTACTTTAAGAGATGGCGGCAAAGCACTGATTGAAGTCATCGATAATGGACACGGCATCAACGTCCAAGATCTCCCACTTGCACTGGCCCGCCACGCCACCAGCAAGCTACGCTCGATCGAAGACCTTGAGAGCCTTCGGACCCTAGGATTTAGGGGAGAGGCACTGGCCAGCATCGGTGCAGTGAGCAGGCTCACAGTCCTCTCACGCCCACCCGACAGCGCAGCTCAAGCGCATAGCATCTCTCTCGATCACTCTACGCTTGAGCTCTCTCAGGCCCACCCAGAGCCCGCCACTTTTGGACATTTTTTGGGCTCCCCCCACGGAACTCGCATTCGCTCAGAGGGGCTTTTTTCTCAGATTCCTGCCCGACTCAAGTTTTTAAAAAGCGCGGGCTCAGAGCTCTCCGCAGTCCGAGAGTGGATGGAACGCTTGGCCCTCGCCCACCCTGCCGTGGGTTTTAGACTCTACTCTGATGACAAGACCGTGCTGAACTTACGACCCCAAAGCCAAGAACAGCGCGTGCGTGAAATCGTTGCCGAGGGCGAGGACTTTCCAATCAGAACAGCCGAGTCCCAAGCCCCGGGCCTGAAACTCAAAGTCTACTGGGTTCAAGGAATGAGCCTTGCTCACACCCGAAACCTCATTCAGCTGGTCAACGGACGAGCCCTTCGAGATCGCCTCATTCAACAGGCAATGCTGGGGCCCTTTAGGCAAGCTCTCTTGCCTGGGAAATTTCCGGCAGCTTGCGCCTTTTTGGAAGTGGATCCTCGAGAAATCGACGTCAACGTGCATCCCACAAAAACAGAGATCCGGTTTCTTGAATCAAGAAAACTCTTCTCAGGCTTTGACCAAGCACTGGGAGGGCTAGTGCGGGATCATGGATCGATTTCATACGTCGCCTCCCCCCTCAGCTCGGACGTAAGAACGGCGCCACAGCCTGGCTTCATTTTAGGTGCTTCAGAAACGCTGGGCTCTCAACCTCCCATCCAATCACCCTCTTTAGGTCTAGAGGAGAAATCCATTAATCAGGGTCTTCACCCCGCACTGGCAGGCTTTACTCCCAGCCAGTTTCTGGGCGTCCTTTTTCGGACCTATCTTGCATTTGACATCGGTGACGAGCTGGGACTTGTGGACCAGCATGCGGCCCACGAGCGCATTCGTTTTGAAGCCCTCAAGGCTCGCGCCCTCAAGCGAGCCTCTTCAAAGGACTCACAAGCTCTGTTGATTCCCGAAGTCGCTCGCTTTGACCCTAGCCAGCAATCAGAGCTCGAGCCCCGCCTGAGCCTTCTTTCGCAGCTAGGCTTTGAGGCAGAAATTTTTGGACCAGGACAACTTCTTTTTCGGGCGATTCCGCCTGAGTGGACAACCAACGACCTGCGCGTGCGCCTAAAAAACTTGATCGACCGCCTGCTCTCACTTGAGCTTGCGGTTGAGTCTTCGAGGACTCAAACGCAAACAGGAGAGAGCCTCCTATTGGACGAAAAACTTTTTGAAAAGCTTGCCTCTGAGGCCTGCCGCTCTTCGATCCGGGCAGGAGATCGGCTCGAGGCATGGGGAGCGGCAACTCTCATCCAGCAATTGTCGCGCTGCGAGCACCCGTGGAACTGCCCACACGGAAGACCTACCGTCACCCGCGTTCCTCGCGCCAGGTTCGAAGAGTGGTTTCAGCGCACCGTATGAAGCGCACCCCCATCCTTGCAGGTCCCACCGCAGCCGGAAAAACCCAGTTTGCTCTCGAAGTCGCGAGCGAGCTTAATCTCGAGATCATTAACGCGGATAGCCTGAACGTCTACCGAGGCTTTAACATCGGAACCGCAAAACCCTCGACCTCCGAGCGCGCTTCAGTACCCCACCATCTGATTGATATCAGAGACCCACTTGAAAAATTCACTGCGGCTGATTTCGTTCGAGAAGTGCATGCTCTTTGTTCATCTCGTCGTGCGCTGATCGTGGGCGGGACCCACTTCTATTTGAAGGCGCTGTGCCTTGGACTCTGGGACGCACCTCCCACCCAACCTGAGTACCGCAACAGCCTGATGTCGGTGGAGACCTCCGAGCTCTTTGAAAAGCTTTTGAAACGAGACCCAGACCAAGCTTTAAAAGTAGGCCGCAAAGATCGGTACCGAATCATCCGTGCGCTGGAGATCTTAGAGTTTTCAGACAAGATTCCAAGCTTGCTTGAATCTCAGGCTAAGTCAAAAGCTCTCGAGCAGGGCCCTGATCCTCGCTTTGCACTTTTTTGGATCGACCGCGACAACACAGAGCTCAACGAGCGCATCGCACTCCGGACGCGTCAGATGATCGAGCAGGGTCTGATTGACGAAACCCGAGAACTCCTGGCCCGCTTTCCGGGTGCGCGTGCACTCCATTCTGTAG
>JBKCVM010000057.1:0-5892 GCA_046317855.1 Oligoflexia bacterium | reverse complement strand
AGGATCAGTCCACCTCGAAGACGTCACCACCATCGGAAGGTCTACCAAGCCCGGATCCTGCCGAACTCTCGAAATGAAACTGAGACCGTCCGGAGTTTCGCCATCATCCCCTTCGCGGTGAACGATCGCAGCATCCACAGCTCCCCCATGCAGATTTAAAATCTGCATGGCCTCATCAGAGCTTGAGGCAGGGAGCACCACAGCCCCCCGAGCTTTCAGGGCCTGAACCAGAGGATGCCCTCCAGAAATCTTTGGATGGAGAAAGAGCAGTTTCATCCTAATGCCCGTTTCGGCAAAAGAGGCCTAAAAGTTGACACCTCTCCGTTGAGATCGCTCATTGACACCCCCCCAGCCCCCCGTTACCCTCAGAAAATGCCCAGTGGGACCCCTCGTCCAACAAACCCCAAGCGCATGAAATCGCTACAAATTCTTGTCTTCCAAGAAGGGCTGGCCTCACGGACCTTTCAAGTCCCACTACGATGGTTCACCCAGCTGGGCTGGATCTTGGGGGCATCGATCCTTATTGCTGCTCTGGCCCTCGGAGCTGCCATTTCCATTTGGAGATCGAGTCACCAGGCCCGTCCAGAAAGACTCCGAGAACTCGAGCAACAAATCCAAGCCTTCCAAGCCAAGCTTTCTGCCAAAGCGAGAGAAACATCAACGCCGCCAAGCGCTCCTACAGCTCCGCTCGGTACCCCAAGCTTGATCGGTTTCAGTGCTTTTCCTACATCCATCAAAGGCCAGATTCCGCTCGTAGCTCGCCCTTCTGTTCCTATCGAGATGACTGCTCCCCAAATCCAATGGGCAGGCAAGAAGCTGAAAGTGGGTTTTGATATTCGCTACGTGGGGCAAGAGGGTCGAAACCAGCAAGGCAGAATCATCGTAGCTGCTCGAGGTCCAGAAACCCTGATGGTTTATCCCACTGGAGCCCTTCAGAGCGCCGAAAGCGGTTCGCTTTTTGATCCAGAACGGGGGGAGTATTTTTCAGTTTCTCGGTTCCGTGAAACTCGACTGGCATTCCCGTCCGTTGACTCCCCGATCCGAACGCTGGAGATTTTTTTGATCGGTACAGACGCGATCGATCAGGAAAATAAAATTTTGATTCACGAAACCTATCCAGTTCCGCCCACCCAAGGGGGCTCCCGTGCTGCTGAATGAGAAAATGAGCCAAATGCGTGAATCCGAAATTACGCTTGTTTCGGAGGGCACCTTACTCGTCGGGACTCTAGAGCTTGAATCTGTGGCGCGAATCCATGGCACTCTCCGAGGAAAGCTCGTCGGCCGCCCCGGAAGCTTTATTGTGCTGGCCTCAACCGCACTCGTCGAGGGCGACATTGAAGCCCAAGAGCTCTGGATCGAAGGCTTTGTTCGCGGACAGATCCTGGCAAAAGGAAAAGTTAAACTTGCCCAATCCGCACGCGTGATTGGGGACATCACTTGCTCGAGCTTTGAAATTGAGCCGGGCGCCTATTTTGAGGGGAGCTGCCGGATGGGCCAAACCTCACCTCTCAATTCAACCAACCCTGCTGCTGGTACCACTGCACCGTCCGGCTGATTCCCTCAGCAAAAGGGGTTGCTGCTACGAATCCCAACTCACGCCGAGCTTTTTCTGGATTGCAGACCCATGCTGGAGCCAGCAGTTCAGTCACTTTGTCTGAATTGAGTGACAAAGTTTTTCCTGAAAGCCCGCCCCACAGATCTGCCCCGAGCGCCAATCCGCGTAAGCCCCATGCGGGTACCTGAAAAGACCTGAGCTTTCTTCCAAGCGCTTGAGCAAAAGCTCCATAGAGCTGTTCTTCTGTGACTACTTCATCGGAGCTCAGATAATAGATCGTGCCGGAGATCAGACTCTTCTCCGCAAGCACGGCATCGACAATTCCTCGCGCAAGATCTTCTCCAAAAATTTGGCTGTAACGCTTGGGACCTAAACCCGAAGGCCGACTCGGCAGAAGCGGCATGAGCCCGCGCGCCGCAACTTGCGCGATCGTAAGAACGCCTTGATCCCTGGGGCCATACACGAGAGGCGGCCTCACGATGACCGAAGGTAAGCGGTCGCTCAATGCAACGAGGGCCAACTCTCCGGCACGCTTGCTGTGCCCATAATTTGAAACCGGATTTGAGTCCTCTTCTTCGGTTCGACTCTCTCCCGAGAGGCTCGGCCCACCGGCAGCAAGGCTCGAAACCAGTACAAATCGCGAAAGACCAGGAGCGGTCTTGAGACAAGCCTCGGCCAGTCTACGGGTGCCATGAGCATTGTGCTCAAAAAATCCTTCTCGATTGGGGGCCGAGACCACACCCGCCACGTGCACTACTCGGTCCACTCCGCGCACTGCCTGCTCGAGACTCTCCTGATCGGAGAGGCTGCCGTAGCAAATCTTAGCGCCCAGTCCCCCGATCCACTGAGTCGACGAACTCTTGCGCACGAGTACGCTCACTTGGCATCCGCGCCTGGCAAGCAACTCAGCCACATGGCTACCGACAAATCCACTTGCTCCGGTGACCAGGACTTTCATGGGCCCCAGGACTACCACAAACCCGCCCCAGTTTGCGGAAGTTGCGCAATTCAAGAATTTGACAGAAACCTTTGTGACATGACTCAACTTAACTGCCTCACAGTCCTGGGCTGTGGCACTTCGACCGGCGTGCCGATCGTCGGATGCTCGTGCAAAGTCTGCAGATCCCGTAACCCAAAGAACCGAAGACTACGAGCGTCGGTCTGGGTACAGACTCAGGGAAAAAGCCTCTTGATCGATACGGCCACTGATCTTCGCGAGCAGGCGCTCAGGCACAGAATATTTCATGTCGATGCAGTACTCTACACTCACCCCCACGCCGATCACGTCGGCGGAATCGACGAGCTTCGCACCTACAATTACCTTCAAAAGTGTGACCTTCCCATCTACGGAAATCGCTGGACGATTGACGAGCTCACCACTCGCTTTTCCTACATTTTTAGGCCACCCCAGGTGCACAAAGTGCCAAAGGTAATTGAAGGGGGCGGCATTCCTCAGCTCATCCCCCACCTCATCGATACCCGAGCCGGCTGCCCTGAAACCCTTGATATTGCAGGAGTTCGAGTCATCCCGATTTCTGTCTCTCACGGATCTCAAGAATGCCTTGGCTATCGCTTTGACTCCGTTGCCTACATTACCGATTGTAGCTATATACCCCCCAGTTCACTTGATCGGCTTACGGGGCTTTCCGTGCTAGTCCTCGATTGCTTGAGGTTAGAAAAGCACGGGACGCATTTTAATCTCGATCAGGCGCTCGAAACGGTCCGTCTGCTGCGTCCGAAGAAAGCCATTCTGACGCATCTCGGACACGATTTTGACTATCAACCCTGGGTCAGGAAACTGGGGAGGGAGTGCAAAGGCTCCACCCAAGTCACCCTGGCCTACGATGGACTCAAAGTCCGTTGGAAAAAGGCCCCCGGGCCGGAGGCGTAGAATGATCGTTGGCGTACCAAAGGAAATTAAGAATAAAGAAAACCGGGTAGGCATGGTCGTGGCGGGTGTTCGAGCCCTCACTCATGCCGGTCACAAAGTTCTTATTCAGCATAACGCAGGGCAAGGCGTCGGGATCAGTGACGATGACTACCGTAAGGCTGGGGCTACGATCATCGAGACTGCAAAAGAAGTCTACGACAAGGCCGACATGATCGTGAAGGTAAAGGAACCTCTCCCTGAAGAATATGCCCTTCTGCGTGAGAACCAGATTCTCTACACCTACCTGCACCTGGCTGCCGATGAACGCCTCACCAAGGCTCTCATGGAACGCAAAATTGTGGGCATTGCCTACGAAACCAGCCAGCCCGCTGATGGTTCGCTCCCTCTTTTGGCTCCGATGTCAGCTGTTGCAGGCCGCATGGCTACTCAAATTGGTGCGACCTACCTTCAACATGACCATGGCGGAAAAGGCATGTTACTGGGCGGCGTGACCGGAGTCGACCGTGCAAGTGTCGTCGTACTCGGAGGGGGCGTGGTTGGCATCAACTCGGCCAAAATGGCCGTCGGCCTCGGAGCCAAAGTCACGATCCTCGATGTCAACGTGCATCGCCTCGACTATCTCTCGGACATCTTTGGAAACGAAATCACCACCCTCTACTCCAATAGCGAGCAGGTCGAGAAGGCCGTGATGAACGCCGACCTCGTGATCGGAGCGGTCCTGGTGCCGGGCGCCAAGGCTCCCAAGCTCGTCACCCGCGAGATGGTTTCTCGCATGCAGCCCGGCTCGGTGATCATCGACGTGGCAGTAGACCAGGGCGGCTCTGTAGAAACCTGCCGGCCCACCAGCCATGAGCACCCCACCTACACGGTGGACGGCGTGATCCATTACGCTGTGCCCAATATGCCAGGCGCGGTACCGCGAACTTCGACCTATGCGTTGACGAACGTGACGCTGAGGTACGCCCTGATGCTGGCCAACCTGGGCTGGAAGCAAGCTGTCTCCAAGGACGAAGCTCTGCTCAAAGGCGTCAATATTTTGAACGGAAAGGTGGCGTATAAACAGGTCGCAGACGATCTGGGCCTGCCGTTCGAGGCCGTGCGCGTCTAATCTTGTAACCCCGGGACCATGCAGTCCCGGGGTTTTTGTTTTAGACTGGAGACATGTCCGAAAAGAAAGAAGAAGGCACCGAAGCCAAAGCCCCCGCCGCCCCAAAACCAAAACCTCCGCTCATCGTGATCCTTCTCGGAGTCAATACGCTTGCAGCGCTGGGAGCGGTAGGGATGTTGGCCTATAGCAAAATCGTCTACAAGCGTCCGCCCATCACTGAAAGTGGTGAGCGAGAAAAACTGAAGGCAAAGTTTGAAAAACCCCGTCTCGACGGGCCACCCGGATCCCTCGCGTTTAACTCGGTCACCATTAACCTTGCGCCTGGACAAGCAGATACGGGTTCGCAGAACAAAATCCACTACGCAACAGTGGCTTTCAACATCACAACGATCGATCAAGGCTCTGCAGCTAAACTTGAATCGGTACGCCCTCTCCTTCAAGATCGGATGATCTCAATGGTATCCAAGCGCTCCTATCAAGACCTGACTTCGGTCCAGGGCAGGTACCTTCTACGGACCCAGATGAGAGAAGCCGCAAACCAAGTGGCGCAAGAAGTACTGGCCACCGACGTTCACTTCACAGAGTTCGTAGTCCAGTAATTCAAAAGCTCGGAGAACTAAAAGCGCGCGCCCACACCAAACGTCACGGCTAGCACTGTTCCGGTCTGATTGGGCGAAGATCCCGCCTGGTCATTGAACTCGTAAAAGGCTCCCGGAAAAAAGATGCCAGCGTCGGCGCGGAATTCCAAATTGTCATCCCATTGCATCGAAGCGCCGAGATCGAACTCCGACCCGTAAGATTTTTCTTGTGCACGACCTGAGTCATTCGTCCTTAATGTGCGTGCCCATTGATTGAAGTACTGACCTGATGCGGCGGCGGCTTCAAGGGCACTTGCCGTGAGCCAGGATCCGCGCAGAGTCCATTTTCCCGTTACAAACTGTCCACCTAGCTGGAGATAGTTTGCGTTGGTGACAGGAGAGTAGAACGCCTCTCCGGCCCCTGCGCCTGAGGACGTGGCAATGTTCTGAAGCCCATACCCAAACAGAATGTGGCCTAGCCGGTAATTAGGGTTCAAAAAGACCGCACTGTAGCTTGCTGTCTGACCGGCAGACTGGCCCGGAACTCGTCCGGCACGGGCCGAAAACTGCCACTTTTCATTCATTCTGTATTTTCCCTCACCCGCCACAGCAAAAGCACTGTAATCAATCCCACCCATGGTTCCGGTGATGATTGGAGCTTCTGCAGCTAGCTCAAACTTGCCGAGCTTTTTACGAGAAAAGATATCCCAGGTCGTGTAGTTGAAACCCCCACTCCCATTGATCGACCCAGTGTAGACGC
>JBKCVM010000056.1:0-37557 GCA_046317855.1 Oligoflexia bacterium | reverse complement strand
GGGCTTTATCCCTCGATCCGCTGGTAACGGCAGCGAGCCCTGCGTTTGCGGGCCTTGGGTTGAGCTTTTGAAAAGTCTTCAATCGAAAGGCAGCCGTAGATTTTCTTGGTGAGCATGAGGTTCACTTGGTCCGCCAATTCTTCGACGATTGAAGATTCGAGCGACCGAGGGACGGCAATGCTCTTGCGACGCAAAAATGACAGATATTCTTGTACAATGCCGCTGATAAAAGTCTTGCGGTCAGACTCTGAATCCTGAAAGTTATAAAGATGCTGCTCAAAAATCACGTAAAGCGGGTCCATTTCTTGTGGATTTGAGCGGTTTTTTTTCATGGATGGATCTCGCCTTCAACTAGCAGATCGGAAGGGATTGGGCAGAGCTTGAGTACCAACAAAGGCCGAACGAAAGGCGTAGTCGAGCTCTCGAAGTCGAAAGATTTTCTTAAATTTCGAGAAGCGCTCGGTTCTGCCAAGAGGATCCTGATCTCGACCCATCAACTTCCGGATGGAGATGGTCTGGGCGCAGAAGTGGCTCTTTTTCATTATCTGAAGCGAGCGCGCAAAGCCTGCAGAGTCTACAACCCCGACCCTGTTCCTAAGCGCTACAAGTTTTTAGATCCCAAGGGTTTAGTGCTGCTAGGGCCTGGTCAGGTGGAGCTTTGGGATACGTGTGACCTTTGGATTATTTTAGACACCAATGACCCGCGTCGTTTGGGCCGGCTCTGGCAGGAGATGTCGCTCAGAGCCAAAAAAATTGTATTTTTGGATCATCATCCTGATGTGGTGGGTCCTAAGGCTGGGGCTGGGGAGATTGCGTATCCGCCTCATGCGTCGGTTCTTTCGGATGTGGAGTCGAGCAGTATTGGAGAAATGCTCCATCATCTTTTTGATGAACTGGGCTTGGCCAAGATGAGCGCAGATATTGCTCTGGGTTTGTATGTGTCGATCATGACCGACACCAATTCTTTTCGTTACGCACGAACGACCCCCCAGGCTCATCGTATTGCTGCTGAAATGGTTGAGGCCGGGGTGAACCCTGAGGAGATTTACCAAAACATTTACTCTTCAAAAGAGGTGTCTCATCTCCAGCTTCTTGGCAACATGCTCCAGAATGTAAAAGTGAGTCATGGTGGAAAGGTAGCCTGGCTGGAGATGGCCTTAGACCTTCGAAAGAAACACCAAGCCTCGGCGGATGACACACAGTCTTTTCTGAATTTACTGCTGCTGCTCAAGGAGGCTGAAGTGGTCTGTCTTTTTAGAGAAGAGGACGACAGTCAGGTCAGGGTTTCGATCAAATCCAAGGGACGAGTCATTATTAACAAGGTCGCCATGGAGCTGGGGGGCGGGGGGCATGATTACTCTGCGGGCCTGGCGCTTTCGGCTCCATTAGAGAAAACCGTAGAGGCGGTGATTCGACGCCTTGAGACCGTCATTGCAAATTACGAGAAATTTGGAAAATAGAGCGGGGCTGGGCCCGGCTGCAGCTTCAGGGGTTTACCGGTTTAGATGATCTTCTTGCGCTTGCCGGAGGACAAAATCCCCAACATGTCGCGGTATTTTGCAACGGTTCGCCTGGCGATGTCGATGTTCTCGCTTCGCAGAAGTTCAACAATCCTCTGGTCAGAGAGGGGGTTTTTCACATCCTCTTTTTGGACCATCTGGCGAATTTTTTCTTTAACGGCTTCACTGGCAAGAGCGTCAGTTCCATCGGCTGCGTTAATGCTGGAGTTAAAGAAATACTTAAGCTCAAAAATCCCAACGGGAGTGTGCACGTACTTGTTGGTCGTCACGCGAGAGATCGTAGATTCGTGCATGCCAATGTCATTGGCGACGTCTTTGAGGATCATAGGCTTTAATTGCTGAACGCCTTTTTCAAAGAAGTCCCGCTGACGCTTCACGATCGCTTCAGTCACCTTGTATATTGTTTTTTGCCGATTATGGATGGATCGGATCAGCCAAACGGCTGAGCGCAATTTATCCTGAACGTAATCCTTTGTGTTTTTTCCGTTTGCGTCGGGCTTTCCGGCCTGAGCAAGAATATTTTTGTAATAGGGTGAAATCCGCAGCTTGGGCATTCCATCCTCGTTCAGGACGATCACAAATTCATCGGCTAATTTATAAACATAGATGTCCGGCGTGATGTAGTGCGTATCGCCCGACATGAAGCTACGCCCCGGCTTGGGCTCGAGCTCCATGATGAGCCGGGTGGCTTGAACCACTTTTTCGTAGGTGGCTCCTAGTGACTTTGCGATTCCTTGGTAGTTCTTACGCTCCAAGTCCCCGAGATGCGATTCGATAATTTTTTCAACGAGGGGCTGCCTCGGAACCATGAAGCGCGCTTGGATTGACAAGCACTCTTGAAGACTGCGCGAGCCGACCCCCACGGGATCAAAGTTATGAATGATCTTCAGTACTTCTTCAGCATCCTCCAGCTCCAGTCCAGCCTCGCGTGAAAGCTCTTCGAAGTTGGCAGTGAGATAGCCTTCGTCCGAGAGGTTTCCGATGACTAGCTCTCCGAGTTTTCGTTCTTCAGGGGTGAGCTGGGTCATCGAAAGTTGCCAGCTCAAGTGATCTTCAAGAGATGTCGTCTTGGTGAGAGCGTTTTCAAAGCTGGGAAGGTCCTCGTTGATTTCACGCATCGACGGGGCTGAGCTCGAGTTCGAGTTGAACTCCTCGACGTAAGATTCCCAGTTAAAGTCGTCCTTCCCTGCAACGACCTGATCTTCTTGGGCGGCGGGCTTGGCAAACGCGTCTTCGTCGCGGCGTTGCTCGCTTTCTGGGTCCGGCTGACTAGCGGCATCCGCTTCTCCCTCGGCAGAAGGAGCGGCTTCTCCGTCGGGCACGTCGGCCAGCTCCTCAAGAATCGGATTTTCCATGAGCTCTTGGTTGATCACTTCCGCAAGTTCCATGCGGTTGAGCTGCAAGAGCTTGATGGCTTGCTGCAGCTGGGGGGTCATCACCAGCTGCTGTCCGAGCTTAAGGCTTTGTTTGATTTCGAATGCCATCGCTGGTTACCGGTTCCTTAAAAACGGAAATCTTCGCCAAGATACTTTTCCCGGGCCACTGGGCTTTCGACCAGAGACTGGGGCGTGCCATGTTCTAAGATCTTACCATCTCCCAGCAGGTATGCTGAGTCGCAAATTGCCAGGGTCTCTCTGACATTATGATCCGTAATCAGAATTCCGATCCCCCTTTTCTTAAGGACCTCCATCATCCGCTGAATTTCTCCAACAGCGATGGGGTCGATTCCCGCAAAGGGCTCGTCTAGCAAAAGGAATACCGGATCCAGTGCCAGGGCCCGCGCAACTTCCACCCGCCTCCGCTCTCCTCCTGAAAGAGTGTAAGCTTTTTGACGGGCAATGGGGTTGAGTCGAAAATCATCGATGAGCTGCTCTAGGCGGGCCTTTTGCTCTTGTTCCGTGAGCTTTCGTCCCTCAAGTACTGAACTGATATTGTCTTCGACTGTCATTCTTCTAAAAACGGAGGCCTCTTGTGGAAGGTAGGCCACACCGCAATTTGCACGCTCATGCACTGGCATTTTTGTGAGTTCTCGATCACCGAGGTGAATTTTGCCGCTGTCTGGACGCACGAGGCCGACCACCATGTAGAAGGACGTTGTCTTGCCCGCTCCGTTCGGACCAAGGAGACCGATCACTTTGCCTCGCTGCACTTCGAACGAAACGTCCCGTACGATCGGCCTGCCGGAGTAGGCTTTGGCGAGCCGAGAGGCCTTCAGGCTTTGAGTTAAATTTTGGGATGGGCTTGTTGGGGGGGTCAAAATTTTTCTCCAGTGGTGAATGCGTTGGAGTTTTCTACTTCAACCAGATCCTCTTTTCTGCGGATGCGGATGACTTCACCCGTCATGGTGTCGCCTTCTTGATAGACCTGTGGAAATTCTGTGAGGACAACGTTTTGGCTCTCTGGATCGAACTCCGCACGACCCGAAGTAGAATACCGATCGGGTGCTCCTTGATTCAGGGATTTTTTCCATTCTTCGATTTTGACATCGTCCCAAGCAGCAAACGAGGGCTTTCTTTTTTCTTGGTCCCTTGAGGTCATTCGAGCCTCCATCTGGAGTGCAGTCGCCTTGAGTGTGCCTTGTTCCATTCGAGCCGGCGGGCCCAGTGTGGGCGGAGAGCCTTGAAGCTCAAGTCGCTCCTCGGAGCGAAAAAAAATCCCCGAGGACGACCAGGCACGGGTCGGGGGAGTGCGTGAATCGCGGCCCAGCATTTCGACAAAGACTTTGCTTTTCAGATTAAAAACGCCACTGATCAAGTTTCCGTCCATTCCTGAGCTTTCAAAGCGCAGACGTTCGGGAGTCTGGGTTGGACCAGCGCCCAAGACTCTATATTTTATTGGAATGATCACTTTTTTCTCAGAAGCGAGGTACTCCAGAAACTCCGTCCTCAGGATGCTGCCATCGGCAAAGCGAGCCACCACGTTTCCGCCGATTTCTAGATTTTTTGTATTGATGTTGTACCGCGCGAGTTGACCTTCCACTTTTAGGGCCGGGGTTTGCTCGTCTGAGTAGAGATCCGCGAGCACTTGGCGGGAGTAAACCCACTGTTGAGCAGAGTAGACCTCTGCCTCTTGTCCCTTGATTTGCCACTGCCGCTTACCTCGAAGCACTGAAATGTAGTTCAGGCCCTTGAGAGTGTAGTCTGGGCTGCTCCCGGAGGGGGGCTCAAAGCCCTTGAACGGGCTGCCCGACTGGCCGGCAAGTTCCTGAGCCGAGGGGGTGGCCTCGGACACGGTGGGGTCTTGAGGCTCGAGGCTTCGAGGTAAAAAAAACCAAAATTGGACAAAAATGAGCACGGCTGCCGCAGCCAGCAAAAAGGGATGGCCGGCCAGACGAAAGCTCGACGCAAGGCGTGGCATGCCCAGAAAGAGTACCGGAAAAACAGTGTTCAAGGTATCATGAACTTCAGAACCCGTCTGATTTACTATGGAATTGGACTTCCCAAGACACCTAACAAAAGAGTAGAGGTGATCCTCATGAGTCAAAACTCTTCTCGCTTAGACCTCCAGCAGTTCGAGGAGCGCAAGCGAGATCACATTGACCAATCTCTGCGGGACTCTCACCAAGCCTTTGGTCTGAGTGGGCTGGATTCTATGCGCCTGGAGCATGAGGCGCTTCCTGAATTAGATCTCGCTGAAGTGTCGCTTTCAGAGCCTTGCCTCGGAGCTGAGCTAGCGACTCCGTTTTTTGTTGCTGCGATGACGATGGGCCACGCTGGGGCAGCTGAGCTCAATCACAGGCTGGCGCGTCTTTGTCAGGCTCGGGGGTGGGCCATGGGGATTGGCTCACAGCGCCGCGAGCTGGAGTCGTCACCCGATTTTCAGCAGGCTCAGAGCGAAGGGAGGCTGTTAAGAAAGGCCGCCCCTCACGCTGTGCTTTTTGCCAACATTGGCATTTCTCAAGTCATCGAAGTGAAGTCTGCTGAGCTTCAAAGACTCGTCGATTCGATTCAAGCCCAAGCACTCGTCATTCATCTGAATGCGCTCCAAGAAGCTTTGCAGCCTGAAGGGACGCCCCGTTTTAAGGGAGGCCTGAAAGCGATTGAGGCCGCGGTCAAAGCGGTTCAGGTGCCTGTCGTGATTAAAGAAACAGGCTGCGGAATTTCAGAAAGCACCGTCAAGCGGCTTGCGGGGGCTGGCATCGCTGCAATCGATGTGAGCGGGCTCGGGGGTACTCATTGGGGGCGAATTGAAGGTGCACGCTCCGGAGCTGGAAGTCTCTCCGCTCTGGCTTCATCCGTCTTTGCTGACTGGGGTATTTCTACCGTTCAATCTGTGCAAGGGGCTAGCAAAGTTTTGGGACAGTCCGCAGAAGCTCGAGTGAGGGTTTGGGCTTCTGGAGGAGTGAGAAACGGCCTCGATGCAGCAAAGCTCATTGCGCTGGGTGCCCACCGAGTCGGATTTGCTCAGCCAGCTCTTCGTGCTGCTATCCAGAGTGAAGAGGCCCTTCTGCGGTGGATGGAGCAGATCGAGTTTGAGCTTAAGGTGGCTCTGTTCTGCACTGGAAGTATGAATCCCCAAGTGCTGCGTCAGAGAGAGATTCGTCAAGAACCCTTCGGGAGAAAAAAAAATGGCCAGTAAAGTTGGTAGCCCCGAGCAGGATGCGGCCCTCTTTGACGGATTTCACAAACTTTCTCGTTCGGAGCGGTTGAAACGGCTTATCCATCACTGCGGTCTCTCAGAGGATGAGTTAGCTCATTTGACGGGTGAGCGACCTTTCTCTCTCGATTTAGCGGAGCATTTGATTGAAAATGTGGTGGGTGTTTTTCCGCTTCCGCTTGGAGTGGCCACCCATTTTGAAATCGACGGAAAAGCAGTTTTTGTTCCGATGGCGGTCGAAGAAACTTCGATCATTGCCGCAGCTTCAGCTACGGCTAAGTGGATCACGCGTAACGGCTGCATTAACACTTACTGTAAAGGAAACCTGATCATTGGGCAGGTTCAGCTTCCCAGTGTTCGGGACCCTGAACGGGCTCGGCAGATTCTTCATGACAACCGAGACTTGCTGATCGCACTCGCCAATGCTTGCTTGCCTGGCCTCGTGGCTCGCGGGGGCGGTGTGAGGGACCTGGCTATTCGTACTCTGGCACGTCCGGACGGTTCCGGGCTGCAAATGTTGGTGCTTCATTTGCTCTGTGATCCGTGCGACGCGATGGGTGCAAACCTCATCAATCAGGTCTGTGAGGCGCTGAAGCCACGAATTGAAGAGTTGACTTCAGAGAAAGTGGGCCTGTGTATTCTCTCCAATTTGGTGGACAGCAAACTGGCCGTTGCTGAGGTGGTTGTTCGCAATATCGAACCGACCCTGGGTCGTGGAATCCAAGAGGCCACCCTTTTTGCTCAGGCCGATCCTTATCGAGCTGCAACCCATAATAAAGGGATCTTAAATGGAATTGACCCCATTCTGATTGCGACCGGCAACGACTGGCGCGCAGTTGAAGCGGGTGCGCACGCTTATGCCTCGCGCAGTGGGAGCTATCAACCCCTTTCGGACTGGAAGCTGGTCGGTAATGACCTCCATGGTCGGATCGAGTTGCCACTTGCGGTGGGTACTGTAGGTGGAGTGACGCGCGTTCATCCCACTGCGCGTGTGGCGCTGAAGATCTTAGGGGTTTCTCACGCGGATGAGCTAGCCCGAATCTGTGCCGCTGTGGGCCTTGTTCAAAATCTGGGGGCACTCAAGGCGCTCTCGACGGTTGGAATTGTGAAAGGCCACATGCAGCTTCATGCAGCCAATCTTGCGATCGCTGCGGGCGCGGAGATCCACGAAATCGCAAGTGTGCGCGAGAGCCTCACTGAAGTGCTTCGGGTTGAAAAAACGATCAACCTTTCGCGCGCAAAAGAAATTCTCGAGGCCGTGCGCAGCAAGAAGGAGGGTTCAAAAGCAAACTCCTCTCGTTCGGCGGTAGTATCGTGATCGTTTCGGCCCCCGGAAAGGTTTTCATTCTAGGTGAGTACGGAGTTTTGGCTGAGAAGCCTGCGCTGGTAGCAGCTTTTGGTCCGCGATTCTTGCTTTCGTCTCAGCCGTTTGAAGCGTCGAGTCCGGCTGTTCTGCATCCTCAAAGCCCTGCTGCTCGACTTGCGGCAGAACGGGGATGGGTAGGACCCTTCTATTGGAGGGATCCTTGGGGAGGCGCTGGCGGCTTTGGGGCCTCAAGTGCCCAGTTTTTACTCCTAGAGTTACTTTTGGATTTAGACCAGGAGGGGCTTTACCCTCGTTTGCAGCGATACCGAAGGTTTGCTTGCGGCGAGGGAGAGATCCCGCCCAGCGGCGCCGACTATGTTGCACAGACAGAGGGCGGAGTGGTCTGTTTTGGGCCGGTTTCGTCCACATTTTGCTCGCGACCCGTTGGGCCTGCGTTGGTCCGCCTGAGACCCCGCCTGGAGCTGCGCGTCCTGCAGGCTTCGCAGCAGCCTGGTCGAAAAGTCGCAACTCACTTACACCTTGGGGCGCTGGGCAAAATCGAACCTCTGGCCCGTCGACTGGAGCCCGTTGTAACTGCGGGCCTTTCAAGTCTCGAGCAGGGCGATGCTGTTGGGCTAGGTTCGGCGCTTTCAGCCTATGGCGATCTCCTGGCTTCGATGGATCTCGAAGCCCCAGCCACTCGGCGGGACAAGCTTGCGCTTCTCAAGATTCAGGGAGTGCTTGGCGTCAAGGGAACGGGCGCCATGCAAGCCGATGCATTGGTGGCAGCGATCGATCCAACAAGGTGGGACTCTGAGCGGTGGTTCAGAGTCGTGGCCGATCTTGGGCTTTTGGATCGAGGGGTGATCACAGGAGAGGAACCTGCGGCTTCATGAGTATCCGGGTTCTTGCGCGCGCGCCTTCTAATATCGCGGTTATCAAATACATGGGAAAAGAAGACCCTTCTTTAAACCTTCCCGCAAATCCCTCACTATCACTCACTTTGAGTCGGCTCACCTCTTGGACCGAGATTGAATGGCATGGGCCTGGAGAGTTTGCTCTCGATTGGAGGGGGGCCTCTGAAGTGGGTGGAACCGCAGGCCTCAGACCTGTGGATTTGGTGAGTCGTCCAGAAATCGAAAAAACAACGCGCCACATTCTCCGGATTGCAAACGCGCTTGCACCCGATGTCCAGCCTGGGTTCTGGAAGGTTCGTTCCGGAAATCGATTTCCTTCGGGGGCGGGTATCGCGTCCAGTGCTTCAGGGTTTGCTGCGCTCACGCTTGCTGTGGCGACTGCCCTGCAGAGGTTTACGGGTGTTCAGGCTTCGATCGAGCAGCTCACGGCGCTTTCACGCCAAGGTTCCGGAAGTTCGTGTCGCTCATTTGAGGGCCCATGGGTCGAGTGGCAGGGCACGCAGGTCCGGCGACTGTCTGGAGATCCAGGCCTCAGCCTGTGTGATCTCGTGCTGGTCGTCGATGAGCGCTCCAAACAGGTGGGTTCAAGCGAGGCGCATCAGAGGGTTTTGAGCTCGCCCCTCTGGGCCGGCCGGACTGACCGCGCAAGCAGTCGTCATGCGGCGATCTGCAAGATCTTGGGTTCAGCAGGGCGCCCCTCCGGACTCGAGAGGCATTGGAGGGAGTTTTCAGCTCTATGCTTCGAAGAAGCCATGGACATGCATGAGCTCTTTCATTCGGCCAATCCGGCCTTCAGTTACTGGACAGACGGAACGCGCTCCGTCCTGTCGTGGCTCAAGTCTCGGCCTGAGCTCCCAGTGGCAGTCACACTCGATGCGGGTCCTAACGTTCATTTGCTCGTGCCCGCACACGAGGCGGCTTCGCTCAGAAAACAGGTCGAAAAAAGCTTTCCAGGATTGCCCCTTCTTGAAGATGAGCAGGGAACAGGGGCGGAGGTGCTTGAGTGAACTGGCCAGCTTTCAAGACCCGGACTCCGGCAAAGTGGGTTTGGAGTGGAGAGCACGCTGTGCTTCGGGGGGCGACGGCCATTGCGTTTCCGCATCCGGGGTTCAAGCTCGAGCTGGAGTTTGTACCGGGAGCCTCTACAGAAAGCGTCTCCGGGTTTGAAGTTGAACCCCCTCAAGCGCGGTCGGTGGTCGAAGATCTGCTTCACATGATCCAAGATGAGCAAAATGAGTTGGGCCGGCCCTTTTATCTGCCTCAGGGAGTGCTCCGCATTTCAAGCTCCATTCCATCGGGCGCTGGACTGGGGTCCTCGGCCGCACTTTGCGTGGCCATGGCCCGCTGGCTCTCGGAGCCGCTCGGTGTTCCCGAGGCGGGCCTGCTCGAGTTTGCCACTCACCTGGAGCACCGCTTTCACGGCAAAAGTAGCGGAATGGACGTGGCAGTTTGTGCGGTCGAAAAGCCAGTGAGCTTTGTTCGTGGGCGCGGACCGACGTTACTCAGCGCCATTGGCTTACCCAAGGTCACTTTCCACGACACGGGACTCAGGGCGTCGACCAGTGAGTGTATTCGGCGGGTCGAGGCCCAACGCCTTGAAGACCCTGTTTCATCGATCCGGGCTGATGATGGGATGGCTCGCTCTTCCCGTCTGACATTGGAGGCGCTCTCTTGGCTGGAAAAGGATCGTTCAAAGGCGATTGTCCAGCTTGCTGAAGCCATGCGTCTGGCGCACGAGAGTTTCTTAATCTGGGCCTTGGTCCCGGGTGCGGTGCAGCGTCAGATCGAGGCACTACTCAAGCAGGGAGCCCTGGCTGCCAAGCTCACTGGAGCCGGGGGTGGGGGCTTTGTCATTGCCATCTGGCCAGATCAAGTCTAGAACTCAGAAACCTTTTTTTTTTCGGAGGGAGGTGAAAAACATGCCAGGAATCACGATTCGTGAAGGCGACTCTTTTGAGGCCGCCCTCAAGAAGTTCAAAAAGCAGTGTGAAAAGGCTGGAGTCCTCGCTGAAGTTCGTAAGCGCGAGGCATTCGAAAAGCCCTCCGTGAAGCGCAAGCGCAAATCCATTGCCGCCCGCAAGCGCGGAATCAAGAAGCCCCGCAGCCGCTAAGGCCACAAGGTTTCGATTTTCAAGAAGCGAAGGCGGCGGCCATAACGGGTCCCCCTTCGCTTCTTCATTTTTGGAGTTGAGGTAATTGAAATGTCTGCACTGAAGACCCGGCTTTCAGAAGCCATGAAGTCCGCCATGAAATCAGGCGACAAGGCGACAACCGCCTTTGCTCGCAATCTCCATGCAGCTGTCCGCAAGCGCGAAATCGACGACCGAGTCGATCTGGATGACGCAGGCGTAATTAAGATTGTTCAATCGCTGGCAAAGCAGCGCCAAGATTCGATCGAGCAGTTTAGGGCAGGGGGTCGCAATGATTTGGTGGCTAACGAAGAGGCTGAACTCAAGTTTCTGCAGTCGTTTTTGCCCGAGCAGATGGGTGAGGCGGAGATTCGTAAGATCGTCGAGGCTGCCGTCACTCAGTCTGGCGCCAAGTCTGCCAAGGACATGGGTGCTGTCATGAAAATTTTGATGCCGCAGGTTCAAGGCAAGGCCGACGGCAAGCTCGTTAACCAGATCGTCCGCGAAAAGCTCGGTGGCTAAGATTCCTGAAGAAATCCTGCAGAAGTTCAAGGATGAACTTCGCAACCGCGTCAGCATTTTGGACGTGGTGGGCGAGCATGTCGTCCTCCGAAAGCAGGGTTCCAATTATAGTGGCCTCTGCCCGTTCCACTCGGAACGCTCTCCCTCGTTTACTGTCAATGACAGCAAGCAGATGTTTCATTGCTTTGGCTGCAAAGCGGGCGGGGATCTCATTAAGTTCGTTATGGAGATTCACGGGCTAGGATTTATGGAGGCTCTTGAAGAGCTGGCGGAGCGCGCTCGAATCAGGCTTCCAAGTGCTATTTCTGATGCATCTGAGCGAGAAAATCCGGAGCTTGCCAAGAAACGCCAGGCGGAGCGAGAAAAGCTGCAGCTCGCTCACAAGCTAAATCGATTCGTAGCGGGCTTTTACCGCGACAGCCTGCCTCGCAGCACGCCTGCCCTGAAGTACCTCAAAAAGCGTGGCTTGGATCCCTCGGCAGACAGTGTCATTGCTCGAAACTTCTACCTCGGGGCTTCGCCCAGCGGCTGGGATCCGCTGGCTCAGTTTCTTGGAGGCAAAAAAGCCCCCATGGAGCTTGCTGTTGAGCTTGGGCTGATTCGTCCCTCTCAGCGCGGCGCAGGATATTTTGATCTTTTTCGAGAGAGGGTGATTTTTCCCATCCTTGACCTTCGTGGAAAAGTCGTGGGCTTTGGTGGAAGGACCATTCCCGGCTTGGCGGTGCCAGAAGCCTCAAAAGAAGCTGAAAAAGAAGCAGGCCCCAAGTATCTCAATTCAAGTGAGTCATTTGTCTTCAAGAAAGGCAAAGTAGCCTACGGCCTTTACCAAGCCCAAAAGCACATCCGTGAGACTGACGAAATCATCCTCGTCGAAGGTTATTTTGACGTGCTGGGCCTTCATGCTGGGGGCTTTGAAAATGCGGTGGCAACTTGCGGTACCGCACTCACTTTGGATCACATCCATACCTTTCGTCGGATCGGAAAAAAATTGATTCTGCTTTTTGATTCCGATCGTGCCGGCGAAGAGGCCACCGAGCGGGCCATGGAGCTCGGTCTGGAGCAGGGTTGGGTTTTTTATGGTGCCACCCTGCCCCCAGGAACGGATCCAGACGAGGTTATTTTTGACCGCGAGACCGGCGAACCCATCCCGGGTGGGCGTGAAAAAATGCGGGCCATCTTGGATTCTGCTCGGCCGGTTCTTGATGTTCGTATTGAGCAGGCCATAGCTGCCTCCAAGGCGGGCTCAGAGGCGCTCAGTATAGCGATCAAACAGATTGCTGGATGGCTTGGGCGCTTCAATGACCCTGTGGGGAGGGAGGTACGACTTCAAGCCGCTGCCCGACAGCTTGGGGTAGATCCGGCTCTCATTTTTCGGGCTGGTGGAGCTCGGTCCACTCCGGTTGCCACAAAGCCGCCCCAATCAGTTCCTCGCCCAGTCCCTGCTGCCCGGCCTCTGGCCAAAGTGCCGGATCTAAGCCGTTCTGAAAAGGTTGTGTTGAGGGGACTCGTTTGGGGGCGCCAGTTTTCAGAAGTCTTGGCAAAAGTGAGGGCCCAAATGCCACCAGGACAAGGACTTTGGGAGCTTTTTGACCATCCTGCCAGTCGGGATTGGGTGAAAGGCGTGGTTTCTGACCCCAGCCAACTGAGCCGCCTGCGCTCAGCCCCTGATACTTTGGTTGGACGGGTAGAATCGCCTCAAGTTCTCTCAACCATTACAGAAGCCTTGCTTGCCCAGGATCCGCCGCACACCTTAGAGGAGTTCCAAGGAGCGCTGAATCGACGTACTCACCGCTGCTGGGTACGATTTTCGCATCACGTTAAGAAGTCGCTAGGTTCGGCAGAAGCCAGCGGAGACGCGGAGTTACACGCCAAACTGATGCAGGAATATGTTGACCTTCAGCGTAAAATAAAGGAGTTTGCAAACTTCTATGACGACGCCGAATGATTCCGTTTCCGTCGCCCCTAAGGGCGCCGAGTCCAACTCTGCGCTCTTGAAAAACAAAGAAATCAAGAAGCTCATCGATCTGGGTCTCCAGCGCGGTTACCTCACTTACGAAGAGGTCAACGAGCTTCTTCCGCCTGAGATCCTCCAGCCCGAGCAGATCGATGCAGTGATCCATCTGCTGGCGGATAACGAGATTGAAGTTCTTGATACCACCAAGCGCCCTAAAGAGGTTGAAGACGAGGACGATGACTCGGATGAAGCTGGACTGGGAGCACCCGAAGCTGCCGAGAGCAAAGAAGAAGCCATCGCCGCTGGCCCCGATTATGCGCGCGGCGCAGACCCCGTAAAGCTCTACCTCAAGAAAATGGGCAGCGTTTCGCTGCTGACTCGCGAGGGCGAAGTCGAAATTGCAAAACGCATCGAAGAGGGCGAAATCGAAATCCTTCGCGCACTCTTGGCGTCGAGACTCGGTACTTTGGCGATCGTTGAGCTGGGTGAGCGCATGGAATCTGGGCGCACCAAGGTCAAGGATGTGATCCGCGGCGTAGACGAAGAAATTTCTGCCGACGATGAAAAGGCCTATCTGGACAAAGTGCTCGCAGCGATTTCTAAGGTGAAAGCGCTCGTAGGTTATCAAGAAAAAGCAGAGCCCAAGCTGGTCGGTGCGGAGGCCAGAAAAACTCCTGTAAAAGAGAAAGAACGTCTTCAGACGGAGATTCGTCGCCGTGAGCGCCAAGTGGAGTCTGCGTTTGAGAGCATCATGTTCAATCGCAAGACGATTAACTTGCTCTCTGCTCGCATCAAGGGCTTCTCTGATCGCGCCAAGGAGCTTTCGGATGAACGTAAGAAGATCCTCGACTACCTCGTGATCAAGGACCCTAAGGAGCTGCGAGAACTGATCAAGGATTTTAAGACGAGTCCCGAACAGATTCCTGCCTTGTGCCGCAAGTACGACACCAACGAGCCCAAGCTTTCTCAGCTGGTGCAGTCCGACGAGGACCTTGTTCGTCGGATGGACAAGCTTGAAGAAGAAGCCGGCATCGAGCTTGCTGAAATTCGCCGTATCAACGACACGCTTACTGTGGGCGAGCGCAAGGCCGACCAGGCCAAGAGCGAACTCGTAGAAGCTAATCTGCGCCTCGTTGTTTCGATCGCCAAGAAGTACACGAACCGGGGTCTTCAGTTCTTGGATCTGATTCAAGAAGGCAACATTGGTCTCATGAAAGCCGTGGATAAGTTCGAGTATCGCCGCGGCTACAAGTTCTCGACCTATGCCACGTGGTGGATTCGGCAGGCGATCACTCGTGCGATCGCCGACCAGGCCAGAACGATTCGTATTCCGGTGCACATGATTGAGACGATCAACAAGCTGATCCGCACTTCGCGCTTGCTGATCCAGCAGTTGGGCCGCGAGCCGACGCCAGAAGAGATTGCAGTTAAGATGGAGCTTCCGGTCGACAAGGTCCGCAAGGTGCTTAAGATCGCCAAGGAGCCCATTTCGCTCGAGACACCGATCGGTGAAGAAGAAGACAGTTACTTGGGTGATTTCATCGAGGACAAGAAGATCATCAATCCGGCCGAGGCCGTGATGAACATCAACCTCTCGGAGCAGACCCGGAAGGTGCTCTCCACGCTCACCCCGCGCGAAGAAAAGGTGCTGCGCATGCGCTTCGGAATCGGCGAGAAGTCCGACCACACTCTCGAAGAGGTGGGCCAGGATTTCTTCGTCACCCGTGAGCGTATTCGGCAGATTGAGGCAAAGGCGCTGCGCAAGCTGCGCCATCCCTCGCGCGCAAAGCTGCTCAAGTCGTTCGTCGACGGCTGAGTGGTTTTATTCCCCAGTTTTGGGGGCCCATAGCTCAGCTGGTTAGAGCTGGCGGCTCATAACCGCTTGGTCCCAGGTTCGAGTCCTGGTGGGCCCACCATTTATTAATCTCTTGTAGACGTTTCACAACACTGTTACGAGCGACTAAAAAGGAGACTTAAATGAAGAAAATGAAGGTCGTTGCACTTGCGTTCGCGATGCTGGGTTTTCAGGCATGTTCCACTCAGCGCATCTTTCTGGATAAGGATGATCGTACAACCAGTCGTGATACTTACGAAAAGAGCCAGCCTTTCTTCATTTACGGTCTTGGTCAGACCACTGAGTTTGACGTTGAACAAGCCTGCGGAAAGAGAAAGCCAGCAATCGTTGAAACGAGGCAGACCTTCGTTGATGGGCTCCTTGGGGCGGTGACCTTCGGGATTTATACGCCCCGCACCCTCCAGGTCTACTGCAAGTAAATCTCGTAAAGAGTCTAAGGCTGGTTTTTAGGGAGAATTCCCGATGAACGCTTGGTTATCAGTTCGAGCAAATTTTATTTTGTTGGCGACCTTGATGATCTCGGGCCCGCCGGCCCGCGCTCAAGAAACGGCGACGCCGTTTAAGCCCAATATTTTGAAAGGCAACTGGGCGGTGGGTGGGGCGGTCGATTTTGTTCGTGGGCCAAATGATGGACTAGCGCCCTTGGGACAGTTCAGTTTTTTCGCTGTGGCTTCCTCGATTGAGTACTTTGTGGCCGAGGGGATCGCGGTCGGCGGCAGGTTTTCGTATGGTAGAATTTCGCAATCCTCTTCGAGCTCCGGATCTGAGGACCTTGGGTTTGGACCTTCGGCGAGTTACTTTTTTTGGACTTCTGATCGGTTTGCTGCCAGGTTGCAGGGGTCGTTTCTGAGAAGAACGAGTCAGGATAAGAGCTCAATTCTAGAGGACTCTCGAGAGTCCTCCTATGGAGGGTGGGTGGCCAGGGTCGGAGCTCAGTTCGGTTATTTTCTTCTCCCGTCTGTATCCGTAGGGCCCAGTATCGGGTACTCGCGCTATTGGGGCTCTTTGTTTAGGGCTCCCGATGGCCTGGATTCAAGCTTGGCGTTCTCGATTTTTCTGTAGGACCGCTTGGTCCCAGGTTCGAGTCCTGGTGGGCCCACCATTTGTCAATCTGTTCGAACCATATTCCAAAGATTCCTCGTGGAGCCGTCCCTGGCCCACGAAGTAATGCAGATTGAACCCATCGGGCGTGACGACGACTTTGTTTATGAGCGTCTGAATGACTTGCTCCTTGGCGGAGTCTCCTAGAGTTCTTAGGTTCTCGAGAAGCCTCCGATAGTCCGTGAGTTGCACTGGCTTGTCGTGATGGCTTGGTCCCTCCACCCCCGCCAGCCGGCTTTCTTCTTCTCGTTTTAGATCTTGAAGTCGAGTGAGTTGCCGATAGATGGGTTCGGGGGAAATGTCCTTTGGGAGTTCCGCGAGGCGTTCACTCAGCACGTCGATTTGGGAATTGATTGTCGAGACTTTGCTCTGGATGCGACCGCGTTCTGAGTTTTTACTTTGGCCCGCATGGATCTTTTCGGCCTCACGGATCAGTCTTTCAGCGATGTCATTTTTGGAAATCAGTTCTACGACTTTGCCCCAGACGAGCGGCTCTAGTTTCTTTGCCTGAACTCTGAACGGAGAGCATTTGAGTGCTTTCTGTACCAGGCATCCGTCCCTCTTCACCGCCCAGCCATGTTCATAATAGGAAATCTTACCGCCATTGCCATGAGCGGACTTTCCAACCATGTGGTGACTGCAGCTTTGGCAAGTGACTTGTCCCGAAAGTAAAAACGGGTATCGCGATTCACTTTCAGGTTTTCGTTTTTGATTCAGTTTTAGGCGTTCTTGGGTTTTTTGAAAGGTCATCTCGTCAACGATGGCTGGCCAAACGGCTTTGGTTTCTTTGACCTCATGCTTAATTTTATAGGTTCGAATTCCCGCATAAGCTGGATTTGTGAGAATGCCTCGTAGGTTATCAACCGTGAAATGCCCAAGCCTTACCTTGAATCCAACTTGCGAACTTCTTCTGATTCTGTGGCCCTGTTTATTGAGCCATTTTGCGGCTGCGGATAACCTCTTTTTCTCCTGAAGCGCCTGAAACGCAGCTCTTACGACCTGTGCTTGCTCGTCATCAATAGCCAAGTATCCTGGCTTTTCAGGAATGAGTTTGAAGCCAATCGGCAGAACTCCTCCGTTGTAGAGTCCACGCTCAGCTCTCGCCTGAAAATTTGCACTGACCCTTTCGGAGACCTGCCTGCGCTCAAACTGAGCAATGTTTGCAACTGAGTAAAGAACCATTTCTCCGGCGGCGGTTGTGGTATCGAAATTTTCTCTAAGGCTCATGAACTGGCAATCATGTTTTTGCATGAGTTCCCAGATACCGGCAAAGTCCTTGGTAGATCGTGATAGCCGCGAAAGTTCAGTCACGATCAGTAGCGTGATTTCTCCACGTTTAATCGTAGCCAACATGCGCTGAAGCTCCGGACGGTTGGTGTCCTTACCGGACTTTGCCCGATCTATGAACACCGCGCTTACCCCCGCCAGCTAACCCGTAGGCACGATGAGTCACTCCGCGTTAACATGGCCCTACAGGGCCAAAGGAGTGACCATGAAGAAGCGATTCACTGAGGAACTGTGTAAAAACCCCACTTACGTACGCGTGCCGAAAAGCATCAACATCGTTGTCTTGGAACCCACGTTGAGTGGGGTCGATCTTTCCAGAAGAGTCTTTGGGAAGCGATCGAATTTTCTGATCAAAATATTCGTAAGCTTCCGTTTCTGCCTCATTCTTCAGAGTCCATGGCATTTTCATTTGAGTGTCTCCGCAAATGACTTATACCCGACCCATAAGTACATCAAAAGGACTATGGGGATCCACAAGACGTGGTACGCCGACATTACAAAGGCAGCCCCCAGTCCAGAAATCAACAATGGAAGAATTATAAAGTATCGAAATTTTATCCCAAACCGAGTGAGGCTAACCATCATCGTTCCATTTAGGACTAATGACATAATGAGTCCGTTTAATATTTGTAAATGAAGGGGGCGTGGCTCGCCAGTACTGCGAAGAACATTTGAGCAAAGGATTACCAGAGAGAAGATAACAACTCTTAAGATCCATCTTGTTTTTATGTCGCTTGGCAAAGTCGATGAAAATCCCATTTTAGACACTAAGCTGCCTCAACTCGAACCTTTAACTTCAATCCACTATCCCTGACGGCATCTTGGAGTGCTAGTTCAACTAACACTTCTGCTGGGTGACCAAATACCTTTGCGAATCGCGCAGCCTGTTCGGGGCTGACTAAGCGACGCCCTTTTTCTACATCACAAAGATATTGTCGAGAGACTCCAAGTTTCTTTGCGAATACAGCCTGGGAAAACTCATCACGCATGCGTAAAGCCTCGACCGCCTGTCCAAACGTCAGTGGCCCTTTCAAAACTTTGCGTTCAAGTTCAGTAGCCAAAAAGTCTCTCGATTTGTTTGTAGTCATGTTTGTTAATATCCTCTAGTAAAACTACTTTCACCTGGCCCGTTAGCATTCGATAGTAGGCTCTGTAGCCTCGTCCAAGTCTTACCGACCGAATACCCTTGAGTCGCCCTTTCAGAGGCTCATCGTGATATCCGGCTAGTTTCCGCGTTTCTTCAATTCCATGGGTTTCAACTTCACGTCGCCAAACAAAGAAGTTCACCGCGACATGCTTGGGCACGTCATACAGGCTCTTCTCGGCGCGGCGACTCAGCTGAACGTTCACATTATTGATGTACGTCAATACAACGTACATTTCAAGATAAAAATTTTCATTCTTAAATCAACGATATTTGTTAGAGCTATACTGTGCGCAAGCCGATTTATTCCAAATCGACGGATATCCCCACGGCTTCTTTGTCTCAGCAAGAACCTGTTTGTGGGCGAAAGCCAGGCCCTTCCAAACAAGATCCTCGTGCCCCGATACGTTTAGGAATATGACGTCAGCAGCAATGGTTCCAGCAATCCCCGAAAAATTCATATTAGTCCTCCAGTTTAGTCAGCCATCCAATCAGCGTCGTCTTTGGGATTCCCTCAGCCGCGCTGATTCTATTCAACGACCATCCCTCCCTGGGTAGTTTTGCCAGCTTCACAAGATCAGGCTTAGGTCGAATCCACTGGACCTGGTACTTTCGAACCACCACCAGTGGTTCAACCAGGATTGCAGAGGGCCCACCATTATTCTGGTTTGGGTATTTGCACTCGCATGAACAGCTTGGGTGTCTCGCCGGCTAATACAAACTTCGTGCGGTCTTCGAACCCGCCTTCGATGCGTGCAAAGGCGCTCTCGCCAAGCCCCAGCGCGCGGGCAATTTCGTGCGAGGCATGCGGTAGCACCGGAGCGATCAGCGCACCCAGGGCCTGGATCATGCGCATGCACACCCCCATCACGACTTGGAGCCTCGGCCGTGCAGAGGGGTCCTTGGCCAGAGCCCACGGTTTCATTTCGTTGACATAGAGATCACAGGCGGTGACGAGTTCTGACCAGGCCTTGAGGGCGTTCTGGTATTTCAGCTCCGCAAATCCTTCGTTCCATGCCTGGAGCGAGCGGGCCCGCTGGGCAAGGATCTGGCGGTCGGCATCGGTGAGGTCTGAGTCGCTGAATTCGATGGTGCCCAGATTCTTGAGGGCGATCGTGTAGGTGCGCGAAACAAAGTTGCCGATGCCGTTTGCTAGATGCGCGTTGATGCAGTTGATATAGCTTTCAAGAGTGAAGGTCGAATCCAGGCCGTAGCTCATTTCACGCAGAAGGTAAAAGCGCAGGGTGTCCCTGCCGTACTGCGCTTCAAGCTCGAGCGGCCGGATGACGTTGCCCAGGCTCTTGCTCATCTTGGTTCCGTCCACGAGCCAATATCCGCTGACTTGGATTTCGCGCGCGGGCTTTGCTCCGAGCGCCATGAGCATGGTGTTCCAGTAAATCGCGTGTGCTTTGAGGATGTCCTTGGCGATGAGGTGGTTGACGGATTCCCACAGTGGCTTGTTCCAATCTTTGGATGGCCAGTGGGTCGCTGCGAGGTAGTTCAGCAGTGCGTCGAACCACACATAGGTGACGAACTTCGTGTCGAACGGCAGTTCAATTCCCCAGGTCAGGCGCTCCTTGGGTCGAGAAATGCAGAGATCACCGAGCGGCTGCTTCAGGAAGGAAAGCATTTCTTGCCTGAAGTGCTCGGGGCGGATCGCACGCGGGTTCGACTCGAAGTAGTCGATCAGCGGTTTCTGGTAGCGGCTCATCAAAAAGAAGTAATTGGCCTCCTTGCGGGGCTCGGGCTTTTTCAGGTGATCGGGGCAGAGGCCATCCAGGTTAAGTTCGGTGTCGGTCAGAAAGCGCTCGCATCCAACGCAGTACTTACCTTCGTACTCCCGAAATACGATTTCGCCACGGTCCTTGAGGTCCTGGAGCGCATGTTGCACGGCTTTGAGGTGGTTGGGGTCGGTGGTGCGGTAAAAGATATCAAAGCTGAGCCCCATCTTTTGCCAGGTTGAGCGAAAGTCTTCTGCCACTTCGTCCACAAACTTGCGGGTGTCCACGCCCTGCGAGCGCGCCATCTGCTCAATCTTTTCGCCATGCTCGTCGGTGCCGGTCAAAAAGAGGGTGTTCTGCCCGCGCTGCTCGCGGTGCCGCTTGATCACGTCAGCCAGGATCGTCGTGTAGGAATGCCCGAGGTGGGGCCTTGCGTTGACATAGTAAAGGGGGGTCGTGACGTAGTTTGTATCGGGCTGAGTGGCCATAGCCCCAAGAGATACACCAGCAGGGCTATCCTTAGAAGAACCAACATGGCTTGGATCCAGTCTTTCTTGGGATGTTAGCAGCCCAATTGATCAGGCTTTTACGGTGCGATCTTCTTCGATCAGTGCAATCCACTCCCCCAGTTTTGGGGAATGAATAACCAAGCTCCATGAACCCCCACCTCCAGGATACAAAGCCACTGAGTCCATTCGTCCTCTCGCCTTGCTCCGTCGTCGAGTGGCGGGGAGCATCAGATCGAGTCCGTGCCCAGTGAGGCGAATCTGATGATTCTCTGAGCTGAGTGCTACCAAATAGTCCCCGGGCGGAATGGAAATGGCTGCGCAGGTGGAGTGGCGCGTGATCCGTATCTGCATGCTCCGTCATTTTAATGGCCTAAATGGCCGCTGGCTAGATGCCCAAGCACAAAGAGCAGAGTTGGTTTTTTGACTGCAAATTTTGCCATCACCGATCTCTCTGTCGATGGTAATCTTTTTTGAACCTATGAAAATCAACTTTGGAACTCGAGTGCTCCTGACTGTTGCAGCTTCATGTGTGATTTGTACGGTCGCTGCTGTTTTTGTTGCCCGCGGAAGACTTCAAGAAAATGGTGAGCATGGCCTCATCGAAAAGTCCCGCGCGATTCTCTCTCGACTAGAAGTAGGTCGCGACTATGTCGCAGAGATGGGCATGCTCGATCAGGTTGTCAACGATGCGGTGAAGCGTCACCCCAATGGTATTTTGCCAGACGATGCCAAAGCGAGGATTTTGAAAAATGTTCCAGTTTTTGCTGCCTTTAAGCTAGGCGGAAATGGAGCTGAACGTGAGAAGTACAAGTTCAGAATTGCCTCTGAAAAGCCTCGCCGAGAAGAAAACAAAGCAGACGCTGAGGAGCTGAAAGTTTTAGAAAAGTTCAAGGCTGATCCGTCCCTCCAGGAGTGGGTGGAGAAGTCTAAAGACGGCTCGACCTTGAGCGTAATTAGGCCGGTCAGAATTTCAGAGAAACAAGGTTGTCTGCTCTGTCACGGCCATCCGTCTACGAGTCCCTGGCAGAATGGGCGCGATATTTTGGGCTACCCCATGGAGAACCTCAAAGACGGAGACCTGCGAGCTACTTTTGCTGTGGTCTCGAGCACGGAGCCTGTCGAGGCTGTCGTTCATGCTGCAACCAAGAACATTGTGGGTTGGGGAGTCGTCTTTACGTTGGTCGCCTTAGGTTTTGGCTTTGGGATCATTCGGCGGCCGATTCGTAGATTGAATCAGGTTTCAGAACGTCTGGGTGTTTCAGGCGTTGAGCTCGGGAATGTGAGTGGCCAGATCTCGAGTGTGAGTCAGTCACTCTCTGCGAGTTCGACTGAGTCGGCTGCTTCTCTTGAACAGACCGTTTCGTCGATTGAGGAGCTCAGCAGCATGGTCAACAAGAATGCCGATAGTGCCCGAGAAGCGGCAGGTCTCTCGCAGAGTGCTCGAGAGGCAGCTCAGAAGGGCGAGGTCGAAATGCGGGAGTTGATCACTGCTATTTCGGATATTTCTACGAGCTCAAAAAAGATCGAAGAAATCATCAACGTCATTGATGACATTGCCTTTCAGACAAACTTGCTTGCGCTTAATGCAGCTGTTGAGGCGGCCCGGGCAGGAGAGCAGGGTAAGGGGTTTGCCGTCGTGGCGGATGCGGTCCGAAATCTCGCTCAGCGAAGCGCTTCGGCGGCAAAAGATATCACTGCGCTGATTAAGGATAGCGTTGGAAAGGTGGAGAGGGGATCAACCCTCGCAACCAGTAGTGGACAGGCGCTCAATGCGATTGTGTCGTCTGTAAAGAAGATGACTGAGATCACGGCAGAGATTGCCTCGGCCAGCTCCGAGCAGGCTAGCGGAATTGCGCAAATCAGCAAGGCAATGGCGCAGCTGGATCAAACGACTCAGCAAAATGCAGCAGCTTCTGAAGAGTCTGCAGCTTCGGCCGAGCAAATGTCGTTACAGGCATCAGCACTCCAGAAGCTTGTGGAGGATTTAACTGCAGTGATTGAGGGCAGAAAAGATCTGGCGTCGGTCTCGATTCCTGAGATCAAACCGCCCACTCTGGGGGGCGGATTTTCTGGGCCCGGCTCGGGCGGTTCAAGTGCTTTTCCGATGGCCGCGATGTTAGACGGCAGCAGAACACAGGGTTCAGGTAATCCTCGCAAGGGGTCGGCATCTGGGGCGGCGGGGCCGAAGGCTCGGATTTTGGGAAGTCCTGAAGAGATCAGTAAAGAATTCTAACCGAACTGCCCCCAGCCCGTATGATCCCTGAGCAGCTCAAGGGGGAAAGAGTTGCACCCTTCGATATTTTTCGAACTGCCTGCTCACTTCATCCAGAGTGTATTTTCGCTTGCGAGTTGCGGGGGGTTCTTGTGGGTTTGCAGGTAGAGATTTGATCCATTCCAAGAGCCGCTGATCATTTTGGATGTCCTTTGGATTTTTCAGGATTCGTTTGTCCCCGCCTAGAGTGAGTTGAGCGGGTGCGTACTGAGCAACAAAGAAATAAGGTTTGCCTTCATACCAACGAACGTTGAGTTCAAAGGGTACGTTGAGAGCTCTCAGAGATGGAACTCTACTAAAGTCTGCTTGTGCAAGAGACCGCCCTGCTGTGATCGCATCTCGAAAGGCAGCGATAAGTGAGTCCGCGTTTGTGGCAACTAGCTGGGCCTTAATCGTGTAGCCCGGATGGGCCTCGGCCATGCGAACGGCAAGGTAGCTTGCAGCACCCTTGAGTTCGGTCGAACCGACAGTCATTTCGATTACAATTTCTCGTTCTGCTTTGTCGACAGAAAATGCAAGCGCAGCAGAGTCCTGTGGTTTGCCTTGTGCCGGAACCGTCCACAAGTGATAGCCCTCTTCTCCTGGGGGGTTTCTGCTCTGAGAGAAAATTTCGTAGTTTCTTGGAAAATCAATTTTGAAGCGTTCAGCGATCTGGGGCTTGGGCGGTGCAGGAATGGGATGTGAGATCCGGACTGTAGATACGTCGATTTGATCAAGCCAAATCGTGACTCCCTGATTCTCTGGGGTGCGTCCCAATAGGTATTCGCGACCGCCTGGATCCGAGTGGAATTGAGGATCGGCTACAGTCATCGTGACTTCCGTTCCGGGATCCTCGAGGTTTCGAAACCGAATTTGAGTTCCTGCTGAAAGTTGGCTCAGACGTTGCCGGACCGGTGAGGTCCCAGAGTAGTTAAGGACCCGATGGGCGATGATTTCTGAGCAGCTCAAAGATCCTGACACTCGGCCTGAGGAGGAGGGATCAGAAGGATCTTGCGCGTAGGCCGGTGTCTCCCAGGGGGGAGAGTTAAGGAGAGTAACGAGGAGAGTCATGGCGAAGCTCATGAGCACTTTGACGAAAAAAAATTTTGATAAGTCGTGAGACTTCACGACTTCGTATCGGCGGTTGGGGCGGATCATTGTAATAGTGAGATAATAAGCCATAAAAACTCAGGAGTGTCAGGGATGACCCTCCTAGAGTGCCGAATGAAGTGCCGAATGAAGTGCTGAATGAAGTGCTGAAAGCACTCTTGCGTCGCTCACCTGACTAAAATCTTCGTACCAGCTTCCTACCGAGCCAAAGGCCTCAGGTGATTCGAGCGCAAAGACAGAATCATAGAGCACCCCCGGTTTTTCGAGTAACCTTGCCGCGTCTGGTGTGGCCACCGGTACGGCAAGCGTTAGACGCTGGACGCCGTGACGCCTGAGGTAGGCGGCGGCCGCCTCCGCAGTGATTCCAGTGGCTAGGCCGTCGTCAACCACGCAGGCGTGTCGAGGAGGGGGGAGCAGTGGCAACGGATAGCCCCGGTATTTTTGCACTTTTTCGTGCAGATCCTTCTGCTTCTCAATCACCGTGTCGGCCAGGTCCTCAGGCTTGAGCCCGAGTCTGCGCAGCCAGAATTTTGAAAAGAGCGGGGAGCCATCCTCGCAAACTGCGCCGATTCCGAGCTCCGGATCACCGGGTGCGCCGATTTTTCGAACGACGAGTACATCCCAAGGAATCGCAAACCGCTGGGCAAGCGGTCGGGCCACTTCTACTCCGCCCCGAGCAAGCCCCAAGAGCAGGTCGGGTCGAGCTTTTTCTTGGTCCCAGCCACGTTTTTCTAACTCTTCACCCAGCTGGTTTCCTGCGTCCGTTCGATTGGAAAAAAGGTGCATCGCCAAAAGAGTTGCAGCAAGAGCCCGGCCAACACTAGGTTGAGAGCATGCAGCTTTTGATTCGAGAAATTGTTGGAGAAATTTCATGGCTTGCTCCCGAGTCGACCGCGGAGCGCTGGGATAATGTCGGGCTGCTTTCAGGTGATCCGGACTGGAAGACCTCCGGCGTGGTCGTCAGCATCGACCTCACCCGTGAGGCCATCCAAGCTGCTCGCAAGAAGGGCTACCGACTCATTGTAAACCACCACCCCTGTATCTTTTTAGCGGGGCGGAATTCGGGCCTAGGGCTCTCGCGCATCACGCCGCCGTCGCTCGTCTTCGAGGCCCTTCAGGCCGGAATTGCCGTAGCGGCCTGTCATACCAACTTTGACCGGTGCGCCCTTGAGGTCCCACATGCAGTGAGCAGGCTTCTTGGGGCGAGCATGGTGGGCAGGCTCATTGAAGAGCCTTCAGGCTCCCTCAAAAAGCTCGTCGTTTTTGTTCCTCAGTCCCACACCGATGAACTGCACGCAGCCCTGAGTGGGGCGGGCGCAGGCCATGTCGGACGGTATGACCAGTGTGCTTTTATTGGGGATGGCCAAGGACGCTTTAGGGGAGGCCAGGGGACGGAACCGTATTACGGTAAGCCCGGAAAGCTCGAGCGCACTGTCGAGGACCGGCTTGAAACGATTTTTCCGGCCGGCCTTGAGGGCGAAATTCTTCAGGCCCTTCGGGACGCACATCCCTATCAGGAGATTGCCTACGACATTTACCCTGTTGACCAGGTGCCCTCTCGTGAAGGCGTGGTGCGCGGGTTAGGGTACGGTTTCTTTGGAGATTTTAGGAAGCCGCAGAGCCTGGAACGCTTCACTCGTAAAGTAGTGCAGACTTTTGGGGCCTCTGGGGCGCTGGTGACTCCGTCGGGTCAGCTCAATGGGGCAAAGACCAGGGCTCATCAGGTTTCTCGAATGGGATATGTTCCCGGCAAGGGGTCTTCTTTTATTGGGGCCGCTCTCAAGGTGGGGTGCGATGTCCTTGTGACCGGTGAAACGGGTTATCATGATGCCCTCAAGGCCGCACGTCACGGCATGACAGTCATTGAGCTAGGTCACCGCGAGAGTGAGCGGTTTTTCTTGAGCACGATGGCAGGATGGATGGAGAGTCTGGGCCTCAAAACTCTCGAGCTCAACACCCCGCAGCAAGTGATGGCGGGACGAGGGCAACTCAGGTAGGACACTGTAATGGCGCAGGACGGATGATCGCTGGCAGGGGCCCCCGAAAGGGAGCGCCTGCGGGAGGAAAGTCCGGGCTCCTAAAGCAAAGGTACTGGTTAACGGCCAGGCGGCAGGTGTCTTCGCAAGAAGGCATCCGAGCCGACGGAAAGTGCAACAGAAAACAAACCGCCGCGAAAGGTTTTGGCCTCTTGCGGCAAGGGTGAAACGGTGGGGTAAGAGCCCACCGCCCGACTGGTGACAGGCGGGGCACGGCAAACCCTACCTGGAGCAAGGTCAAATAGGGGGGCTATAGCTGCTTTGCTTGCCCCCGGGTAAGACCGCTGGAACCGTTCGGCAACGGCCGGTCTAGAGGAATGATCATCTCCGTGTCTAAGTGGTGAACAGGCACGAAGACAGAACCCGGCTTACAGTCCTGCGCCTCACCTTTCTTCAGCCGTCTTTTCCAGTTTCTGGAGCGGCCATTTTGATGATATTCGCTTCGGGCTTATGAAAACCTGGAGTGTTTCTGATTCCCTCAAGCTCTACAACATCGAGAACTGGGGCGACCAATATTTTAGCATCAACCCAAGCGGCAACATGACCGTTCATCCCCGTCGTGGCGACGGGCCAGGGATCGACCTGGCCAGCGTGATTGATGAGGTCAAGTCACAGGGGATGGGCCTTCCAGTGTTGATTCGTTTTCAGGATATCATCCGCCACCGGGTGGAGTCCCTGAACGAAGCTTTTCGCAAATCGATTGCTGAGTTTGGTTACGCCGGAAAATACACTGGCGTTTACCCCATCAAGGTCAATCAAATGCGCGAAGTGGTTGAGGAGATCATTGACGCCGGCAGACAGTATGACTTTGGACTTGAGGCGGGATCCAAAGCCGAGCTCACTGCCGTGATGGCGATGAACCTGAGTCCAAACGCGCTGATCATCTGCAACGGCTACAAGGACTATCAGTTTATCAAGATCGCGCTCATGGGTCTTAAGCTCGGCAAGCGCGTGATCATCGTCATTGAAAAGCTGACGGAGCTCTACCAGGTTATTGCAGTCGCTCGTGAGCTTGGCGTGACTCCGCAGATTGGAATCCGTGCCAAACTTTACTCCAAAGGCAGTGGCAAGTGGGAGTCGAGCGGAGGTGAGTTTGCCAAGTTTGGTCTCACGACTCCAGAAATCCTGCACGCAGTCCACGTGCTGCGACGTGAAGGCTTTCAGGACGGTTTCAAACTCTTGCACTTTCACATTGGTTCGCAAGTCACCAACATCCGCACCATTAAAGATGCCGTCAAAGAAGGATCGCGCATCTACTCCAAGCTTCGTAAGATGGGCGTAGGCCTAGAGTATCTCGATGTCGGCGGCGGACTGGGTGTGGATTACGACGGCTCTCGCACGAGCTTTGACAGCTCGATTAACTACTCTCTCCAGGAGTACGTTGCGGACGTCGTCTATTCGATCAAAGAAATCTGCGACGCTGAAGAAGTTCCAGTTCCTAACATTGTCTCTGAGAGTGGTCGTGCGCTGGTCGCTCACCATTCTGTGCTGGTAGTAAATTGCTTTGGAAGCATCGCCATCGGTTCAACCGCGGTGGGCCTTGAAGAAACTCCCGACGAGGCGGATGTCGTTAAGGAAATGCGCTACCTGTCGCAGAATCTCACGGCAAAAAACTTGCTCGAACACTATCACGACGCTGTGACTCGAAAAGAAGAAGCACTGAGCATGTTTAAGCTGGGCTTCTTGTCGCTCGAGGATAAGGCAAAGGTGGAGCAGCTTTTTTGGCAGATCTGCAAAGTCATCCATCGTAATGCGCAGGGCGTGAAATATGTTCCTGACGAGGTTGAGGCTCTCGGAAAAAATCTGGCCGACCAGTACCTCTGCAACTTCTCTCTCTTTCAGTCGATGCCAGATCACTGGGCCATTCAGCACCTGTTTCCTATTGTGCCGATCCATCGTCATGATGAACAGCCTGCGCGTGACGCCACTCTGGTGGACATCACTTGTGACTCGGATGGCAAAGTATGCAAGTTCATCGATCTCCGGGATATTCGCGAGACTCTCCCATTGCACTCGATCAAGGCATCTGATCCCTACTATCTCGGATTTTTCTTAATGGGGGCTTACCAAGATATCATGGGTGACCTGCACAACCTTTTTGGCAGGGTCAATGAGGTTCACGTCTTCTTGGATGAAAGTGAGCCCGGAGGCTACTACATCGAAGAGGTCATCAAAGGAAATAACATCGCGGGTGTACTCTCGTGGATTCAGTACTCAGGCACTGACCTTGAAAAAAAGGTCAAGGAGCAGATCGAAGCTCGCGTGCGCGAAGGCGCACTTAAGCCCAAAGAAGGGGTAGATTTGCAGAACTTCTATGAGTCGGTTCTCAATGGCTACACCTACCTCGACTCGGAAAACCATGCCCGCATGCAGGCTGCGGTCGAAGAGATGATCCGCTCGGGAACCATCACTTCGGTAGGAAACGTGGGTGTGGGTGCGACAGGATGGGGCTCAAGTGCACCATCTCCCACGACGGGGTTTTAATGAAAATCCAGAACCAGGGTTTTGATCATGTCGAGTTCGTGGTGAACGATGCCGTGGCCCAGGGCAGGGTCTACGAGCGTATGGGCTTTGAAAAGCTCGGCGAACGCAGATCCGAATCACAAGGAAGCCACTCTCTTCTCTACGGACAGGGGTTTGTGCGTATCCTGCTCACCCAGCCGCTGGCTGGAGCCTTGAGATCTTCGTCGGCGGCAATTGAGTTTTTACGCACGCAGGCCGAGGGGGTTTGCGTTCTCGCCGTAGATGTCGACGATGCGACCAAGGCTTTCGAAGAAACGGTTGCCCAGGGTGCAAAGCCCGCAATGGCTCCCAAGCGTTTTGAGTCGCCGCAGGGCAGCGTGGTCAGGTCCGAGATCTTTACTCCAGGACAGGTCCGATACGCGTTCATCGAGCGCAAGGCTCCGGCAGGGGAAAATTCACCCGCCCTTTTTGACGAAGGGCTTGTGGCTTCGCGGCTGAAGAGCCCGCAGCCTTTTGGGATTTATCGTATCGACCATCTGACCAACAACGTATCGATGGGCGAGATGGCCAAGTGGGTGGAGTGGTATAAGAAAGTTTTTGGTTTCAAGGTCACACGGCACTTTGATATCCGCACGGGCAGGACCGGTTTGATTTCGGATGTGGTCCAGTCCGAGTGCGGAAAGATCATTGTTCCAATCAACGAGGCGACCGAGGCGGCAAGCCAAGTCCAGGAATTCGTTGTCCGCATGAAGGGACCCGGCGTCCAGCACCTTGCGCTTGAGACCACTGGCCTTCCTGCAACGCTCAAGAGCCTGCGCAAGAATGCGTTCAAGTTCCTCACAGTTCCGCACGCCTACTATGAAGTGGTGCCCACCCGGGTTCCTGGAGTGACCGAGGATCTTGGTGAAATGGAAGAGCTCGGCATCCTGCTCGATGGCGAAGGCGAGGGCTACCTGCTCCAGATCTTCTCCGAAGAAATCCTGGGCCCATTCTTTTTCGAGTACATCCAGCGCAAAGGCAATCAGGGCTTTGGCGAGGGCAATTTCAGGGCTCTGTTTGAGGCCATTGAGCGGGATCAGGTCCGTCGCGGGGTGCTCAAGTAGGGCCCTCAGCTGTTTAAAGCCGTGCGCGCTGCGATTTCGACTCGATCCGAGAGATTCTCAGGCGTGAAGGGCTTAACCAAGTACGCGCTTGCGCCAGCTTGGATCGCCTCGATGATTTGGTGCTGGCTTCCTTCGCCGGTCAGCATCAACACAGGGAGAGCGTGCGTCCTCTCATCCGAACGAACGAGCCTCAGCAGGTCGATACCCTGCATGCGCGGCATATTCCAGTCGGTGATGATGAAGTCAAATGGCGTTCCGGACTTGAAAGCCTCTTCGACGGCCTGCCATGCGGTGTCGCCGTCGTCGGCCTCAGTCACGTTATCGATTCCAAAGCCGGACAGGCACTGCCTGACGTACTTTCGCATGGTCGACATGTCGTCGACGATAAGGACTTTAGCGGAGCTGGGCAGCATGGGTGGTCTCCTTCCTGCGGTAGATCGAGCTTCCGACGCCCTCGATTCGGACGAGCGGAATGGTTGAGTCCAGGATGCACTCTGCAGCGCCCAAAAAAAGGCAGCCATCGGGTGCTAGCGCCTGCGCCATTCGGCCAAGCGCGCGCGACTTGAGGTCCGGTTCAAAATAGATCAGCACGTTTCTCAAGAAAATCAGGTCAAACGGGCCCATGGGTGGCGGCGGATCGAGCAGGTTATGCTGCTGGAAGCGCACAGGAGTAACCAGCTCCTGCTTGAAGCGCCAGCCCTGCTGGATCTGCTCAAAATAAGTATTACGCGTCGCCTCTGGGAGTCCCCGCTGGACTTCGAAATTTGAAAAGATCCCGGCCTTTGCCTTGTTCAGCGCATTGGTCGAGATGTCGCTTGCGAGAAGCTCGATCTTCCAACCGGTGATTCCAAGGCGGGCCGCTTCTTCGCGCAGAATGATCGCGATCGAATACGGCTCCTGTCCGGTCGAGCAGGCGGCCGACCAGATGCGAAGGGTACGGGTGGCTGCCCTGGCGCGGACGAGACGCGGAAGAGCGTCGTTTCGAAGGTACTGGAAAGGCACGTCATCCCTGAAGAACAACGACTCATTGGTCACCATCGAGTCGATGATGGCTTGCCGGAGGGCCGCAGTGGGTTGACTCTGTAGCTTCTGAATCAAAGAGCTTGCGTCAGTACAGCCATGAAGTGGGGCGATCGGCGTGAGGCGCGCCTCGACGAGGTACTCCTTTCCGGCGCCCATATCGTAGCCGATTCCATCGAGGAGGTACTTCTTGAGGAAACCGTAGGCGTTCGGGTCGAGGCTCATGTCGTCTTCCTTCCAGTCATTTGAGTCACTCTCTCTGCGAGCGCTGCAATCGGCAGGATGAGTTGGGCCACTCCCGCACGGAACACTGCCCCCGGCATTCCCCAGACGACGCTCGAACCCTCGTCTTGGATCATGACTCGGCCTCCGGCGCGGGCGACCTCAATTGAGCCGCGGGCACCGTCGTCACCCATCCCTGTGAGCACCACGGCAAGTACGCCGGGGCCGTAAACTTTTGCTGCCGAGCGAAACAAAGGGTCGACGGCGGGACGACAAAAATTTTCTGGAGCGTCTAAAGTGAGCCTCAGGACTGGACTCGACTGAGAGCCGACGATCACCAGGTGTTTGTCGCCCGGGGCCACGTGGATGACTCCTGGCCTCAGGGGTTGCTCATTTGTGGCCTCAACGCAGGGAATTCCGCAGTCTGCCTGAAGCCGCTGAGCGAGCATCTGGGTAAATCCAGGTGGCATGTGCTGCACTAGAGCGACCGGAAACGGGAGTTTCTTTGGCAGTGCTTTAAAAAAGGCAGTGAGCGCGTTGGGCCCGCCGGTGCTTGAGCCGATCACGAGAAGCTCCGGCATGCCGTCGTGAAATGGGGTTTGCATTACGGCAGGAGTGACCGGGAGAGTTGGAGCCATACCTTGCCCTGGTCGGGCAAACTGCTTCACCTTGGCAACCAATTGCTTACCGTATTCCTCAATGGAGAGTCCTTGGCCCAAAGTGGTGGGTTTTTGCACGCAGTCTGAAGCGCCCGAGGTCAAGGCCTGCACTGCACGCTCCGAGCCCTGGGCAGTGAAAGCGCTGGCGACGACAATTCGAGCATGAGGTCTCTTTGCGTGAATGCGTGGGATGGCAGTGAGTCCGTCCATCACGGGCATTTCTAAATCGAGCAGAACGACGTCGACATCCCATTTGGAGAGTTCATCGATTGCGTTTTGACCATTCGTTGCACTGGCGACGATTTGAATGGACGAGTCCTTTGCGAGGGCCTGTCGCATGACTCCGCGATAGACTGCAGAGTCGTCTACGATCATCACTCGGATGGATTGGGCGACGGCCATGGTCTAGCCCTGATTCCTTGAAAGCATACTAAACATGAGCAGAAATCCGGCTGTACGGAACAAAAATGCTCCCATTCCGAGCAAGCGGTGGTTGCGGCGCTCGGCGGGTGTGGCCAAGCCCTTGAGTGCTCGGAGACCCATCCAAAGGAGTGGCAAATAGAGCAGAACCGCAATGAGCGAAGTGGCGACGTGCAGAATTTGAAGTGGGTTGAGGGATCCCCCGATGGCCGTTCCAGTGGCATGGCGTGTGGCCTCAAGAAAAATCACCAATCCCACATCAGTCAACATAGCTAGGCCCATCCATTTTCCGTGAAGCCGGCGGTTACCTCGGAGCAAGATCGCTGAGCACATCGAAAAATAGGCAACAGTGGCAACAGCCATGGTGGGGGTGGCAGCGGTCGCCACGACCCCAAAAAGGATCGTCGCGACCGCACCCAGCAGGAGGGGGGACTCGAGCCTGCTTCGGACCTCAATCAGATTCGTCGTTTCCAGCTTCATATTCAAAAGGACCTCATGCGCTTGAGGAACTCCTGTACTCCGTTGTTGAGGCGCTCACTTTCTGCAGAGAGTTGTCCTGCGGCCTTCTGAATGTCGGCCGCGGTTCTTCCTGCTTCTCCAGCGACGGTCGACACATTGGTAATATTCTGTCCCACTTCACCGGTACCTTTGGAGGCTTCGACCGCAGCCCTTGAGATTTCTCCAGTTGCAGCGTTCTGTTCCTGGACAGCAGCTGCAATGGTGGTTGAGATCTCATTGAGTTTGTTGATCACTGACGAAATGCCCTGAATCACTTGGACTGCACTTTCAGTTTCTTTCTGTACGCCGCTAATTTTGAGACTGATTTCTTCAGTGGCCTTGGCCGTCTGTCGTGCCAGCTCTTTCACTTCGTTTGCCACCACAGCAAAGCCTTTTCCCGCCTCGCCCGCACGGGCGGCCTCGATTGTAGCATTAAGGGCCAAAAGGTTGGTCTGTTGTGCGATCGAGGTGATGACCTTAACCACCTGGCCAATCTCCTGGCTTGATGTTCCCAAAACACGCATTTTTTCGTTGGCTGAAGCCGCGTCTGCAACGGCCTGCTGTGAGACTCCCGCAGCCTCTTGCACCCGAGCGGCGACCTCATGGATGCTGGCAGCCATTTCTTCAGCGGAGCTGGCCACGGTCTGAACGCTACGGGCAGCCTGCTGTGACGCGGCTGCAACGGCCTGCGCCTGTCGGGCAGTTTCTTCTGCACCTGCAGCCATGCTCTGGCTGTTTCCTTGGAGCTCGGTTGCACTGCTACTTACCGTAGCCACGATGCTAGCCACATCCCGTTCAAAATCATCCGCCATTTTGACTCGATCAGAAACGACTGCCCACGTAGCCATAGAGCCTATGTATTTTCCGTCGCGCGATAGGATGGGCGAGACCAGAAGGTCCAAGGTTTCCGGCCCAAGTTTAATTTTTGTTTTTACCGGAAGATTCTTGGGGTCGGCCAGAAGGCGCTGCTGATGGGAGGGATTCTTGTGAAACGCATCGATTTTTGAGCCAATAAATTTTTCGACCGGCATGGGTAGAAGATGCTCGAGCGTCTTGAGGGTTTTGCTCGATGCGGGATTCATGTATCGAAGCACCAGGTCGCGATCGCAGAACAGAACGTTGATCGGAAGATTATCCATCATGGATTGGATGCGGGCGGTTTCAGCTTCGAGCGCGGCTTTTTCAGTGATGTCCTCCCAATTTACGACGTATCCCTCGACTGGTCCTGCGCCAGAATCAGTGATCGCATTTACGTTGAGATCCAGTTTGCGCGGGCCTACTGAGATTTCCTTACGGTAGGGTAGGTTGCGAGGGTCCTTGAGGATCGAGCGGATCTTTTCCTTGAGGTCGCCTTTGTGAAAGCGATCAATAGAGCCGCCCTTGAGTTGATCTGTACCGATTCCAAAAAGCTCCTGAACAACGGACTCCATTCCCTTCATGGTCTTGTGTGCGCGCTCATTCATGTAAATGAGCTCAAGATCCGAGTTTGCGATGAAGATATTGGTGCCGAGACGCTCGAGAGCACCCTGGAGAGCGGTCGCTTTTTCTAGTAGGGTTTTGCTTTGGGGTTCAGCTTTTTGCATGAGGGCTGCCACTGTGCTGTAGACCGTGCTCCAGGCGGCACGGTGATCGGCAGTGAAGCCTTTTCCGAGCGCCTTTTTGAGGGTATCGAGTAGTGCCTTGCCAACGAGGGGGTAGTGCTCCGGTTTGACTCCGTAACTTGCGTGGCGGGCGCCCATCTGAAGAGCCAGGGGTATCGCTGACTCAAAGTGGTCTAGGCTGCGCACCAGGGTTCCGAGCGCTGACATGAGTTTGCGGCCCTGCTCTTGGAGGTCACCCTTAAAGAGTGAGCGCGTCGACGGGTCGAGATCAAAGAGCCTCTCGTAAAAGAGCTGGGCTGCCTCATCTGCGCTGGGCGCAATTTTTTTGAAGCTCTCTTGCACCAATCTTTTCTGGCGCGGAGAGATCTGTGCTGAAGTTTGGGTGAATTCACGATTCATGTGCATGGGATTCCCTTTCGTTTCTAGTTTGAGTCTCGAGATTAACGAGTGAAGCGACGTCGACAGCCACTAGTAAGCCGCGGGTGAGGCGATAGACGCCGCTACAAATTTTTTTCCAGTTCTCCGGGAGTGTTGACGGGGCTGGCGCAAATGCTGCCTGGTTCACGGTTCTCACGTCGCCGACTGAGTCCACGAGCAAGCTAAAGAGCTCACCGTCGTCTCCGATGACGATGTTCATACGTTCGACGCCAGGGGGTTGGGGATCGATCCCGAGCCGCTTGCGAACATCAATTGCGGTCACAATCTGTCCGCGCAGATTGAGGAGCCCTGCCAAAGCCGCTGAAGCGAGTGGAACCCTTGCGACTGGCTGTTCTGGAAGCACCTCCCTGACTTCGTGGACAGGAATTCCGAGGAGCTGATCTTCGACCTGAAAAGTGATGTATTCTAAGTCTTCGTCCTTGCTCATGCGGCCTCCTCGAGCAACTTCGATGGGGACTCGCGCTCAGTTCCGCTTTGAAAGTAGTGTCGTGCGTTTAAAATTTCAGTGACTCGCCCGTTCACTACAGCGAGGCCCAGGACTCCGGGTTTGCTCGTATCCCCCATGTTTCGCAAATCAGTAGGTTCAGTGATTTCGACGATGTCCACGATCTCTTCGACCCAGAGGCCAGTGGATTTTCCAGATTCACCACCGCTAAAGACAATGACTGAACAGGACTTTAAGGGGTCTGGCTCGAGTCCATCACGCACTGCCTCGAGACTTGCCTTATCGCCGGCAGGAACGATCGAGAGAAGCTCATCGCGATATTGAACGATGAACCGCCCATCGGCTTTTTCGATCTTCTCTGCCGGGATTTCTTCAAGCCGCGATACAAGAGCAAGCGGCACGGCCTTTGGTGCATCCGGTCCACACTTAAACAGAAGGAGCGAGACCTTTTTGCCCGGTCGGAGCTCTGTTTTTCCAGCAGCCGCTGCATTTGCTTCAGCAGTGAGTTCGGATTCACCGAGTGCCTTCGCTCGCTGAGCGACTCCGTTTGCGTCGAGGATCATGATCACCCTCCCGTCACCGAGGATGGTGGTGCCCGAGTAGACCGAGAGGTCACGCACGAGGCGTCCAGTCGGTTTCACAACGATCTCTTGAGTGTCAAACACTTCGTCAACCACGAGCCCCACCTGGCGGTCATTGACTTGAGTGACGACGATGAAGACTTCGGAGTGGCTCCCTTGGGAACGCTCCTCAAGCCCTAGTGTCTGTCGCAGTTCGACGAGTGGAAGGAGTTGTTCTCGAAGCCTGAGGACTCGCGCACCGTGGATTTGCTCGAGTTGTGAAGCATTTGCCTCAGAAATGCGGACCAGTTCGGTGACGGAGATCTGCGGAATCGCGAAGGATTGTCCCGCGACTCCAACCACAAGCGCGGGCACAATGGCCAATGTGAGCGGAATTCGAATTCGAAGCACCGAGCCCCGGCCACGCTCGCTCGTCAGTTCAACCGTTCCGCCGAGTTTTTCGACGTTGCTGCGGACGACGTCCATCCCGACGCCACGGCCAGAAACCTCCGTGACTTTTTGCGCGGTCGAAAATCCAGGTTCAAATAGAAAACGAATGAGCTCTGCTTCAGAAAGCTTTTCAGCTTCGATAGATCCTACTAAACCGCGCTCAATGACTTTGCGCCGCACGCGCTCATAGTCCACACCAGCGCCGTCGTCTCGGACCTCGATGATGATCTGCCCACCCTCTTGCCAGGCATTGAGTGCCACAGTCCCAGTTGGTGTTTTTCCAGCTTCAGTTCGGACCTCCGGTTTTTCGATGCCGTGATCGATCGAATTTCTAATGCAATGGGTTAAGGGGTCCTGCAACTCCTGCAAAATCTGACGATCGATCTCCGTTTCTGCCCCTGACATGGTGAGTTCGACTTGTTTTCCGGTAGCCACAGAGACATCGCGCACGATTCTTGGGAGCTTTGCCCAGGCGCTTCCGACAGGCTGCATGCGCGTTTTCATGATTGCTTCTTGGAGATCCGAGGTGATGCGATTGAGCCCTTGGATTGGGGCCTGATAGCGAGAGCCCTCGTCGGCATGCACGAGTTGAATGAGTTGATTCCGCGAGAGGACGAGCTCTCCCACCAGATTCATGAGGGTATCGAGGATTTCGACGTTCACTCGGAGTGAGGTTTCAGCAAGGCTACTTTGTGGCTTGCTCTTAGGTTCTTGGGGCGTCGGGGGCGGGGCGGGCTGGGAGTTGGCAGTTGCTGGAGGACTCGTGACTCCGAGCGATGCAATTTCAAGGAGCTCCCTGAGAGAAGCGATCGTAGCGGAGTCGTCCCCGGTGGGTTCTTTTTGTTCAACTTCAAGGGCTGCAAGGATCTCTTTGATGATATCAATGGCTCTGAGGACTGCGCCGACTGTGGCTGGCGCAACCGGAAGGGATCCGTCTCGCATCCTGCTGAGTACGTCCTCGGCGGCGTGCGCGACTTTTTCCATTCTGTGCAAACCAAAGACCCCACATGCCCCCTTAATCGAATGAATCACTCTAAAGATTTGATTGAGGCAGTCTTTATCAGCTGGATTTTTTTCGAGTGCGACCATGGACTGGTCAATCGACGTGATGAATTCAGAACTTTCGATGATGAAGTCTTTCAGCAAGTCATCCATAACCAGCTCCAAAAAATAGTAACATCTGAAAGGGCCCCCAAGCTTGAAGCGATCTTGAACATCTGTTGTGGGTCCTATCGGTGCGAGTGAACGCACGCCCGAGCGGGAGAGGGGGATTTAAAAATTGCTTAAAGATTGCCCCCAGACGGGGGCAAGGCTAGTCCGGGGTGAGGGATGACCGGATGCTTTGGCGCCGCGCCTCAAGCAGGCGGATCATCTTGTCGATGGACTGGCAGATTTTACCCAGACGCTCCATCTCTTCGGGCGAGCAGCCTGCCGGGGGCTTCTCACTGAGTTTACGCGCGTGGTTTAAGGCCACCATAAGAGGGGTCGAGAGCTCATGTAAAAAAGTGCGCTCAGAGTCTTCAGTTTTCAGAAGGCCTCCAGCAGTAGCCTGCTCCGTAGACAGTGTGGATCTGGTACTGGGAGCCTGAGATAGCCTTTCTTAGCTTTGAAACATGAGTGTCGACGGTGCGATCAGTGACAACGACACCAGGCCAGTTTGCCTCCAAAACTTCAGATCTCGAGACCACTTTGCCGTTGGTCTGCATAAAATAGTGCAGAA
>JBKCVM010000055.1:0-7751 GCA_046317855.1 Oligoflexia bacterium | reverse complement strand
GGCCAGTCCTGTATCTCGGTGCAGCGCATTTACGTGCATTCTTCGGTAAGAGCGGAGTTCGAAAAACTCTTTCTCTCCGAAGCTGCAAAACTTTCATGCGGAGACCCGCTCAAAAAAGAGACTTTCGTTGGCCCGCTCATTGATTCTGCAGCAGCCGATCGCGTCATGAGTTGGATCTCTGAAGCCAAGAGCTCGGGCGCTCGCGTGCTGGCCGGCGGAACACGTCAAGGTAACGTGATCACACCCACCCTTCTGACTGACACTCAGCCGTCGATGAAAGTCGTGTCCGAAGAAGTCTTTGGCCCTGTAGTGATCCTCGAATCCTACGACCCATTTGAAGATGCGATCGCTAGAGTCAATGACTCCAAGTTTGGTCTCCAGGCTGGGGTCTTCACTGATTCAGCAAAATTGCAGCGCCAAGCCATCGAAGAGCTCGAAGTGGGGGGAATCCTCTTAAACGAGGTGCCCACCTACCGCGCCGATCAAATGCCTTATGGGGGTGTCAAAGAATCTGGAATCGGCCGCGAAGGCCTGCGCTACGCTATCGAAGAATATAGCGAGCGCAGGACCGTCATCGAGTGGAAGGGCTCACAATAATGAGGTACCCACTTGGCTTCGAATCCATTCGATCACTGAGTTTACTTTAGAGTAGACTCCGTACTTTTTAGGCCGTGCGCACCCCGCACCCCAGCTCACGACACCCACCAGCAAGGGCCGATCATGATCATCGTGCACTAGAAGCGGGCCTCCGCTGTCACCCTGGCAAGAGTCTTTCATCCCTGCCTCAAGTCCTGCGCAGATCATGCGGTCACTCATCTTTCCGGGATAAGCCACTTCGCATCTTTCTTTGCTCACGAGTGGTACGGTCACTTTTTGAAGAATATTGGACAGCATCCCACCTTCGCTGGTCGTGCCCCAGCCAGCGGTCACAGAGGCCTGGGCTTTTTCTTCGTCGGATGGAATTTCAATCTCAACATCATTGAGCGCAATAGAGTCAAAGACAGCATCATCTTTGAGCTCAAGGAGGGCAAAATCATAATCACTCGTGATGGTTGCCGACTGGTACTCTGGATGCTGAATCACCCGAGCAATGTCGATTGCTTGGACCCCTTGCGGATTACGTCGCTCATGCAAACCTGCCACCACACGAATCCTGGATTCATCGCCTGCATCCACACAGTGAGCCGCAGTCAATACCCAACGCTTGCCGATGAGCGATCCTCCGCAGAAATGACTTCCACTTCGTCGCTGAATAGAAACAATGAAAGGCAATTCGCCGGGCGCTGCATCTTCACCCCCCACAATGGTGCCTGAAATAGGCTGCAGCTTTTTTTGCGTTGCCTGTGCCGTTCCGCCAAACACCAGTACTGCTGCAGCTATGACCACATTCAGAGCGTGCTTCATGCAATTTCCTCCGGGTATCCCTTTAGGCTACGGGACTCAGAGATCTCTGCAATCGGCAGTATTTGCCGGGACGGGGCGGAGGCTCAGCTTTTCAGCGGCCAAACTCTCGCCAATGACGCTCCAAATAGCGCATGGTCAGCAACGTTTGCTCGTCTCGAGAGAGCCGGCCCAGAACCAGCCTCTGAGTGGGATACGTAAACACAGATGCAGGGAGCCCTACGAAATCGAATGCTGGGATACCCACCGCTTTCCCAGTCCAGCGTGAAACTTCCTGTTTAGAAATCCAATCTTCATCAAAATCGAGAGAGATCGGGGTAGCGTTTCGAATCCCTCCCTCGGCGACTCCGTGTTTCAAGTAAGCACTGTCGAGACGAAACGCCGTCAGGACGCTTCCCATTCTTCCGCCCATCAAGAGCTTTGGATTGGGCTCGTCCAAAATCTCGTAGAGATTTGAGAGAGAGGAACGAAAAAAATAGATTTTGCTGTTGGTATCTCCTGTTCCGTAATTGAGAGCCACATCCCCTCGTGAAGCAATAATCCCGCCGCCATCCACGTATTCTTCGATGCTTCCCCCATTGAGATTAAAGTGAAATCCGATGTCCTGGACCCCATACTGAATTTTCAGATCCTCCAGAATCCTCTCACCCACTTGCTTAAGATAGAGCTTTTGGGCCTCGACCTTGAGCTTTCGAAGCTCAGCAATCTCGCTTCTTAAGGAAGAGATCAGACCTCCCCAGAGGTCCACTTTCTGCGCCAGCCTCACCTGTCTGCGCAGTGCCCAGAGGCGATAACCCACACTTTCAGTTGATATCGGGGCACCCAGCTGAATCAGCGTCTGAGCCTCTCTCGTGCCCAAATGCCGCTTTGATCCGTCCCCCAGCTCGACAGTCAGCCCGTGCAGATGATGATCGATCACCACTCCGGTGGTTTGCACGCTGCCCTGATTCATCTGAACCCGAGCCCCCGGAGGAAAGGAAAGGATCAAATCGGGATCAGAACTACTTCCCGCGATACTCCAAACAAAGAGGCGCTTAAAGAAATCGTAACAGGCGCCTGCATGAGCCGGGACGACCCAAGGAGAGGCTCCAGAAACTAACAAAGTTACAAGCGCTACGCGCCTAATTAAACCCGCACCCATCCAACCTTCAGGATACCTTCTGTACGAAGCTCCGCACTGGGCAAACTATGCCCAGCCCACAAACAAAGAGCCCCCCGGATCGGCTTGTATACCGGCTCCGGAGGGCTCTTGACCTTTCACTCGAACGCTTGCGCGCTCGGGGTGATTACATGTCGTAACCGCCCATGCCGCCCATTCCAGGAGCGCCACCACCCATCGGGGCAGCTGCTTCTTTCTTAGGCTTTTCAGCAATGAGAGTTTCAGTGGTGAGCATCAGGCTCGCAACCGAAGCCGCATTCTGGAGAGCGCAACGGCCAACCTTAGCAGGATCAATGACGCCTGCAGCGAGAAGATCTTCGTACTTCTCGGTCAGCGCATTGAAACCCCAGTTTGCGTTGCTGTTGTTGATCACCTTGTCGACCACGATCGAACCTTCGTGACCGGCGTTGCCGGCGATCTGACGAAGAGGTTCTTCGATAGCGCGCTTGATGATGTTGATGCCAGCCTGCTGCTCAGCATTCACGCCCTTGAGGTCCGCAAGGACCTTCGAAGCGCGGATGAGGGCAGTGCCGCCGCCAGGAACAATGCCTTCTTCAACCGCAGCGCGGGTGGCATTGAGGGCGTCTTCGACGCGGGCCTTCTTTTCCTTCATTTCGACTTCGGTAGCAGCACCGACGTTGACGACTGCAACACCACCGACGAGCTTAGCCAGGCGCTCCTGGAGCTTCTCGCGGTCGTAGTCAGAGGTGGTTTCTTCGATCTGGCCACGGATCTGCTTCACGCGGGCATCGACGTCAGCTTTCTTGCCTGCGCCGTCGACGATCGTGGTGTTGTCCTTGTCGATGGTGATCTTCTTGGCAGTGCCCAAGTCTTCGAGGCGGGTGGCTTCGAGCTTGTGGCCCATGTCTTCAGAGATCACTCGGCCGCCGGTGAGGGTGGCGATGTCCTGGAGCATTTCCTTACGGCGATCGCCAAAGCCTGGAGCCTTGACTGCTGCCACCTGGAGCGTGCCGCGGAGCTTGTTGACCACGAGGGTGGCCAGCGCTTCGCCTTCGACTTCTTCAGCAATGATCACGAGAGGCTTGGAGCGCTGCACGACCTTTTCGAGGACAGGCAGGAGGTCCTTCATGCTGCTGACCTTCTTGTCGTAGATCAGGATGTAAGGAGACTCGAGTGAGGCTTCCATCTTCTCGGGGTTGGTGACGAAGTAAGGCGAGAGGTAGCCGCGATCAAACTGCATCCCTTCGACGACATCGAGGGTCGTTTCTGCAGTCTTGCTTTCTTCGACAGTGATCACGCCTTCTTTGCCGACTTTATCCATGGCTTCAGCAATGATCTTGCCGATTTCTGGATCGTTGTTGGCAGAGATGGTGCCGACCTGTGCGACTTCCTTCTGGTCTTTGATGGGCTTGGAGAGCTTCTTGAGCTCGGCAATGACTGCTTCAACAGCTTTGTCGATGCCGCGCTTGAGCTCCATCGGGTTGTGGCCAGCTGCGACGATCTTAGCGCCTTCGCGAAAGATGGCCTGAGCAAGCACGGTTGCTGTCGTGGTGCCGTCACCGGCGTCGTCGTTGGTCTTCGAAGCGACTTCGCGGACCATCTGTGCGCCCATGTTCTCGAACTTGTCAGAAAGTTCGATTTCTTTTGCGACGGTCACGCCGTCCTTGGTGACGTTCGGTGCGCCGAACGACTTTTCGATCACGACGTTGCGGCCCTTGGGACCGAGGGTCACCTTCACAGCATCAGCCAGAATGTTGACCCCGTTCAGAATGGCCGAACGAGCACTTTCAGAAAAACGCAGTTCTTTTGCGGACATTTTTTACTCCTTATGAACCTTAGTTAGCGAGAACGCCGAGGATATCTTCCTCGCGCATCATCAAAAATTCTTCACCGTCGATCTTGATCTCGGTGCCGGCGTATTTACCAAACAGAACACGGTCACCTTTCTTCACGTCGAGCGGCCGAATCTTTCCATCATCAGCAATGCGGCCCTGGCCGACTGCAATGATTTCACCCTGAATTGGTTTTTCTTTAGCGGTATCTGGAATAATGATCCCGCCCTTCGAACGCTCTTCTTCGTTAAAACGCTTCACAAGAACACGGTCATGAAGTGGACGTACTTGCATATTTATTAACCTCCTAATTTTGGACTGACCGTATATTGGTCACGGTCATCCAATTGTCAACTTGGGCATCCTTCAAAATTCGTGTAAACAAGCGTCAAAACAGGAAAAAACAGGAGCTTGCCATGCTGAAGACCCGCCATTTCACTTTGCTTTTGACCCTTTTCTTGGCCGCCTGTGCCACTTCAAGTAAGACCCCAAAAATCCCAGTTTCAATTGGATCCCTCCAGTTTCCTGGAGAGGTGCACCTCAAGAACATTCGTCAGATCACGGCCGGCGGAACCAATGCTGAAGCCTACTGGTCGTTTGACGGCAAATGGTTGACTTTACAGGCAAAAGGAACCGGACTCCACGGAATTGCTGCCCCTGGTCCAGCCTGCGATCAAATCTATAGGGTAAGGCCAGATGGATCAGATGCCGAGTTGGTTTCAACCGGCAAGGGAAGAACCACTTGTTCTTTCTACACTCCTGACGACGATCGAATTATTTATAGCAGCACCCACGCAGCAAATCTTGCGTGCCCGACAGAGCCTGACCGCTCTCGAGGTTATGTCTGGCCGATCTATGAGTCCTACCAACTTTACTCTGTTCAGCCAGGAAAGCCTGACTCGATCATTCCGATGGAGCCTGGAGCCCCCCGAGCCTACAACGCAGAAGCGGTCACCTGCCGCGATGGAAGCCTCATTTTTACGAGCGACCGGGATGGCGATCTCGAGCTCTACACTGCAAAAATCGACTCACAGGGCCTACTCAAAGACATCAAGCGCATCACTCACACTCCTGGATATGACGGCGGCGCGTTCTTTTCACAGGACTGCAAAAAAATTGTCTGGCGTGCATCGCGTCCCAAAAATGCAAAGGAGCTGCAGGATTACCAGGAGCTGCTCAAGCAGCATCTGGTGCGCCCGTCGCAGCTTGAAATTTTTACGGCAGACGCCGACGGCAAGAATGCCCGACAGGTCACGCGCCTGGGCGCGGCCACGTTTGCTCCCTATTTCACTCCCAAAGCCGACCGCATCTTGTTTTCAAGCAACTTTGAAGACCCACAGGGCCGATCGTTTGCCATTTATTCGATCCGCACCGATGGAACCGGGATTAAGCGAATCACGTATTCAGGCGTATTTGACGGCTTTCCGATGTTCTCACCGGATGGAAAGAAAATTGCCTTTTCTTCAAACCGTAACGGCTCTAAGCCGCGCGAGACCAACGTCTTTGTTGCCGACTGGGTAGAAACCCCAGAGGAGTCCCAAAAAGAAGTCTCGCTCGAAGACACGGATCCGGCCAATCGCTTTATGGCCACGGTCAAGGCCCTGAGCGCACCTGAGTTTGCCGGCCGCGGGATCGGCACTCCTCAGATGGCTCAGGCAGAGGACTTCACGGTCTCGCTTTTTGTTCGTGCCGGCATCGAGCCTTTTTTCAAACAGGGCTCAAAGGGCTTCAAAAAGGCGGCAGCTACGACCCGGCCCGACGCCACGGGATACAAGCACGCAGTTCAGATCCGGCCGCTGGAACAAAAGGAACAAAAGGTGTCCGACACCCTGGTGTCCGGAAACAATACGCTGGGCACCTGGGGTCAGGGCTGCGCCAAGGGGGTTGCGCCCGTCGTGATCGGAGCGCACCTCGACCATTTAGGGATGGGCGCACCCGGGTCGCTTGAAGCAACCAAGAAGGGAATCCACCACGGAGCCGATGACAACGCTTCGGGAGTAGCGGGGGTGCTCGAAGCCGCGCGACTGATCCAGCAGGACCCGGCCGCCAAGGCAGGCTGTTTTATTTTTGCAGCGTTTACGGGAGAAGAATCTGGAGTCGCCGGATCTGCCCGGGTAGCTGAACTTTTAAAATCCTCCGGAATCCTCCCCAAGGCCATGCTCAACCTCGACATGGTAGGTAGGCTCCGCAACAATCAACTGATCATCTTTGGTTCGCAGTCGGCCACCGAATGGAAGCCTTGGATCGAGGCCGAATGCATGAAGCTTGGCCTCACCTGCCCCGGCGGCGGCGATGGCTACGGGCCCAGCGACCAAATGCCGTTCTACATGAAGGGCGCCCCCGTTCTGCACTTTTTTACAGGCCCACATTCGGACTACCACCGGGTGTCCGACACCTTTGAAAAGATCAATGCAACTGGAGGAATCCAAGTGGCCCAAGCCGTTGCGGCTCTTGCTCTCAAGGCTTCACGCCATCCCGGACGCCTGCACTATCAAAAGCCCTCGAGCCAACCGCACGACTTTGGCGCCACACCCGGCGTTCAGGCCCGTAGCGGAATGGGCGGGGCCTACCTCGGGACCATCCCCGACTACGCTCAGCTTACTTCTCCCAGCGGCCCTGGCGGCGACGCTTCGCAGGGAGGTGTGTTGCTCTCGGGCGCCCGGGCCGGAAGTCCTGCCGAAAAGGCGGGAGTTCAAGCCGGCGACGTGATCTTTGAAGTACTCAAGGTCGAATCGAAGGAGCGCCTGCAGACCCGTACTCTTGCCGAGTTCATGCAAGTGCTGCGAACCCTCAAGTCCGGCGACGCCATCGTCCTTGGGGTACGGCGAGCTCAAAAAAACTTAGAACTCAACGCCACCGTTGGGTCCAGAAGCTCAGCAGAAAGCAAGCAATAGCATTTGCGTTTTAAAGATGGATCTCTTAGATGTGAATCCTTCTCTCGGTGGGTTGGTAGCTCAGTCGGTAGAGCAATGCCCTGAAAAGGCATGTGTCGGCGGTTCGATTCCGTCCCAACCCACCACTTTTTAGCAAACTGCCCCCAGCCTCTATGATCCCTGAGTAATGAGCTCGAGGTTATGGAAACCCGCGTAGATCCAGAGCATTTGCTCAAGCACGGGGGCTTTTTTTGTCGTTACCCAAGTTTTGCGCACGAGTCGGGCGATGTTGGCCCTGAGCATCGCAAACGTGTGGTTGATTGAAAAAAGCGGGTCAAATGAATGGTCCTTCAACTCACCCTGTCCCGCAATCACCGCGCGCTTTGAAGGGTGACGTTCGTGCTGGTTGTTTGGGTAGTGCCTTGAGATCAGCATTGGGTAGGAGTTCTCTTCGTCCGAAATGAAGCACGTGTTTTTGTCGACCTGTTTTTCGATATCGGTGAGACACTTGGCGAACCCTTTGTT
>JBKCVM010000054.1:0-26502 GCA_046317855.1 Oligoflexia bacterium | reverse complement strand
TGGCTTTGGCGGAGTGCCCGCCTTTGCTGGCGGAGGATCATTTGCAGGAGGGGGAGCCTTCGGGCCTGGATTTGGCGGTGTGCCCGGATTTGCTGGCGGCGGAGCATTTGCCGGAGGGGGAGCCTTCGCGCCTGGCTTTGGAGGGGTGCCCGGCTTTGCTGGCGGCGGAGCGTTTGCCGGAGGGGGCGCCTTCGCTCCTGGTGCTGGTTTCAACGGGATGCCCGGCTTTGGCGCCGGAGGTGGATTTGGTGCTGACGCTTCTTACCAGGCGTGGCTTCAATCACAAATGCAAGCCCAGCTGGCCCGGGCTCAGCGAGCTCAACAAGCTCAGGCTGATCTCATGATTGCGCAACAGCAGATTGCTGAGGCCCAGATGCGGGCCCAACAACTGCAAATGAGCGCTCTGAATGGTGGTTTTGGTGGTGGCCTGGGCGGGGGCTTTGGCTTTCAGGGTGGGTTTGGATTGAACGCAGGATTTTGATTTTAAGACCGCAACCGGCAAAGCGAATCATGTCTAAGTATGTCAGAGCGGTTTTGAGTGTCTGGCTATGCTTTCATGTTGGCGCTTTATTTTTTGTTCCTCATTCAACTCACTATGTCACTGGGCGGCTGCAGTGGCTCCTTGAGCCGTACGTCAATTTATTTGAAATGGACGCGATCTGGAGCTTCTTTGCTCCGGAGCCTGGACCTCCGCCAGTTTTCTTGGAGTACGAGGCGCTGGACTCCTCTGGAGCACAGATTTCGCGGGGATACTGGCCCCAGCTCAAAAGCCCCTATTTTTGGCGTGAGCGGCAAAATCGTCGAATCTCTTTGGCTCGCTTCATGACATCCAAGCCTGAGCGTGCGCGGCGACTCGGGGGAGAATTCATTTGCCGCAAGAGCCCGGGCGCTCATTCCATCCGCTTGTGGAGTACGATGTACACCGTGTCTGCACTTCCGCAGGTGGCCAGTGGTGAAGCATCTCTAAAAAATGACACCATTCAGACCCGGACCTGGATCGGCGAGCAAGTTTGTGGCGGGCAAGATCCATGATCGGGGATTGGGTGCAAAGCTGGAATCGTTTTTGGTTTGAGTCGTTTGATCCGATCCGCTGGAAGCTATTTAGGATAGCGGTCTGCCTCATTGGTTTTGGGTTCTATGCCATTCGGCATGTGGACCTTCTGGAGTTTTACACCAATCGAAATGGTTTTCCGCTAGAGGCGCTCGATGACTTCTTTAAGATGCAATGGCGCTGGAGCTTGCTCCGTGAGGTCCAGTCCGATGGGATCCTTTTGGCGCTTCATTTGCTCTTTTTAGCTCTTTTGCTCGTCATAGCCGCAGGCTGGGGAAGGCGCTGGATCACTATCCCTACTTTTATACTCCATCTTCTTTTTGCTCGTCTTAATCTCGCCGCAATGTACGGCGTGGACACGGTGATGACCTTTTTCTTGTTTTCGATGTGCTTTGCCGGGACCGGTAAGCCCCGTCATCCACTGGATTGGCTTTTTAGCTCGGTGGGCATGCGACTAGCTCAAGTACAGGTTTGTCTGATCTACGGTTTCTCTGGGCTTGGCAAACTCAAGGGCGTCAGCTGGTGGAGTGGTGAAGCGCTCTGGGGGGTTCTGGCTAACCCCCAGCTCGCCCGTTTTGACTTTTCATGGACCGCCCATTTTCCTGTACTCATTGCATTGGCGACCTCGGCTACCGTGTATTGGGAAATCTACTTTCCGCTGCTGATTTGGATTCCGCAGTTCAGGCCCTGGTGGCTGATTATTGGAACAATGCTGCATCTGGCCATCGCCGTTATGATGAACCTTCCTTTCTTTGCTGCCATCATGATGAGCAGCTACTTTTTGTTTCTTTCGGAGAGAGAAAAAACCATAGCAACCAGGTTCTTGAATGTCCTGGGCGATGGTTTGAGCGCCCGAATCAGAAAAATAAAAAAACTTTCTCAAGTTTAGCGGCCGACTCCCGAAGAGAAGGGTGTCTGGCCAAGAGGACTTTGGTGGGTACTCAAGGCTAAGGCAACTTGACTGAGGGCCGCTACCGACTGCCAAAGTCGCTCGTTCGAGAGAGGGGAGCGACGGAGGGTACAGCAACAGGAGGTAGTGGTCCTCGTCCCTTTTTAGGGGTATCCCTTTTTAAGACATGAAAATCTGGCTCAATCACATCGGCGTGGCCGTGCAAGAACCTTCGGGTTTAACGCGGACCCTTGAACTCCTTGGATTTAACAAGACTCACATCGAGCCCGTGCCAGAGCAGGGAGTAAAGACGCATTTTATTCCGCTCTCTCAGGCCACAACTCAGGTTGAGCTCCTCGAAGTGACAGATCCAGAGGGCACAGTAGCCAAATTTCTAGAAAAGAAGGGTCCTGGCGTGCATCACCTGTCTTTTGAGGTCGAACGTGGGGCGCTTGACTCGTTGACCGCAAAGCTTGCGGCAGCCGGTTTGCAGTGGATCTATCCTGCTCCACGACCAGGAGCCCATGGGATGCGTGTTAACTTCATTCATCCCAAAAGTGCAGGAGGGGTTTTGATCGAAGTCATGGAACCTGATCATGGAACCTGATCATGGAGTTTGATCAATGATGACGATGAGACTCACTCCCGCGGTCAAGGTCCTTACCCTGAGCTGCTTAGCCGCCTTTTTGCTGCAGAAGCTAGGAGATGAATTCTTTGGTACGCATTTTTTAACCTGGTTTGGGCTCGTGCCAGAGCTCTCAGTCAATCAAGGCAGACTTTGGCAGCTCCTGACCTACAGTTTTTTGCACGGAGATGTCACTCACTTAGTTTTGAACTTGCTGATGCTTGTCTTCATTGGTTCAGAACTCGAGGCGCTTTGGGGAAGGCGTCGCTTTTTGTTTTTTTACTTCTTCTGCGTGATAGCGGCCGGAATCTCGTACCTGCTCCTGCAAGCGCTGGTTTGGCAGGGCAGTGCCCCGATGGTGGGGGCCTCAGGCGGAATCTACGGACTTTTGCTCGCTTATGGGCTTGTTTTGGGTGACCGGATTTTGCTCTTCATGATGCTTTTTCCGATGAAAGCTCGGCACTTCATTTGGGTCCTGGCCGGGGTTGAGTTTCTTTCAGGTCTCTCGGCGCAGGGCAGCGGGGGGGCTCTTAGCAGTGTGGCCCACCTAGGCGGTATGGCAGCAGGGTTTGTATATCTCTACGGCCGGGGGTGGTGGTTAGTGAGGCAGCGCCGGCAAGGGGCCAAGTCCTCTCGCTCCACGAACAGAGTCAGCCGGGCGGCTCATCTCAAGCTGGTCAAGACCGATTCACGGGAGGCTGAAGACGAAGGTCCTAAGACCTGGCATTGACACTCGGTTATCCAGAGGTTTAAAACCCGGCCATGCCACTCCTCCATGATTCTGTGAATGATAAGAAGTTTGACGTCCGCATGATGGAGCGCAATGTGTTGCGCGGCCAAATGAGCCAAGAAGAGATTGAGAAGTTCTTGAAGACTCTTCCGGATGATTCAGCTCATGCAGCAACTGTTTCTGAATCCGACCTTGAGAAGCAAGAGCTGCTCTCTCGCCGCAACTGATGTCTGATTCTCAGGCAATTGAAGCAGTCACGATCATTGGGACTGGTCCTGCCGGGCTCACTGCGGCTATTTACGCAGCGAGAGCCAACTTAAAGCCTTTGTGCGTTGAGGGGGATCAGCCGGGCGGTCAGCTGACCATCACCAGCGATGTTGAAAATTATCCGGGCTTTGCAGAGGGCGTAATGGGCCCTGAGCTGATGGATCGTTTTCGAAAGCAGGCGGAGCGTTTTGGGACCCGTTTCGTCACGGGGTACGTCAAGAAGGCAGACTTCTCAAGCCGACCGTTTACGCTGGAGTTCTCGAATGGTTCGGTGATTCGTACGCAAACCCTGATCATTGCCACGGGGGCCTCGGCAAAATGGCTTGGGCTTCCGTCTGAAAAAAGGCTCATGGGAAAGGGCGTTTCTTCGTGCGCCACTTGTGACGGCTTCTTTTTTAGAAATCTGGATATCGCGGTAGTTGGCGGTGGTGATACCGCCATGGAAGAAGCGACTTTTCTCACGCGCTTTGCCAAGTCCGTTACTCTCATTCACAGGCGCGATACTTTTAAGGCTAGCAAGATCATGGTCGACAAGGCCCGCAATAATCCCAAGATCAAGTTTCTGCTCGACTCGGGCATTGAGGAGATCCTGGGCGAGAAAGATGTGACTGGGATCCGGGTCAAAAATTTCAAGACAGGCGCAGTGAGTGAAATCCCGTTGCAGGGTGTTTTCGTTGCGATTGGACATCAGCCCAACACCGGCCTTTTTAAGGGTGTGCTCGACATGAACGAAGCCGGCTATCTGAATGTTGTCCCAGGCACTACTAAGACTAATATCCCGGGGGTGTTTGCGGCAGGGGATGTAGCCGATCACGTTTATCGCCAAGCAGTCACTGCCGCTGGAACCGGCTGCATGGCAGCTATCGATGCCGAGCGTTTTCTCGAGCATTCCTAACCTACGAGGTAAATGCTGATGTCGGAACAGCAGCAGAACACTGGCCTTGATTTAGCTGACCTGCAGGAGCAAGTGCGTGTTCGTTACGAAAAGCTGGGAAGACTGAGGGCTTCTGAAAAGGTTCCATTTAAGAACGGCTACGAGCCTCAGAACTTGGCTGCCGATTTGCATCGAGCTTACGACGAAAAATCAAAGGAGCAGCTCGAGCCAGCCGCAATCCGGGCTTCAGTAGCAGGCCGGATCATGGCTATCCGTGATTTTGGTAAGGCCGCTTTTCTTCAACTCCGCGATCGGACGGGAAAAATCCAGCTCTTCGTGCAGAAGAACAAGCTGGGCGAGGAGGTCTTTTCTCGTTACCGTGAAATGGATGTGGGTGACATCATCTTTGGTGAGGGGACCCTCTTCAAGACCAAGACAAACGAGCTTTCAGTCGACCTCGAAAAGCTGGTGCTCCTCACTAAGTCGCTGCGCCCTCTGCCCGAAAAATTTCATGGCATCACAGATGTCGAAATGCGCTACCGCCAGCGCTACGTAGACTTGATCATGACTGAGGCCTCTCGTGAGACTTTCAAAAAGCGATCGCGCATCATCGAAGAAGTCCGCAGGCATTTTGTTGAGCACGGATTCTTAGAGGTCGAAACTCCGATGATGCATCCGGTGGCGGGCGGAGCGACTGCTCGTCCGTTTATTACCCATCACAACACTCTGGACATGCAGCTTTACCTGCGTATCGCACCCGAGCTCTACCTCAAGCGCTTGGTTGTGGGAGGCTTTGACCGGGTTTTTGAGATCAACCGAAACTTCCGGAACGAGGGGATTTCGATCAAGCACAATCCCGAGTTCACCATGCTTGAGTTCTATCAGGCCTATGCAACCTACGAGGACCTGATGGACTTTACGGAGGCTCTTTTTCGTCGAGTCTCGGACTCTGTGCTGGGAACGCAGAAAGTAGTCTATCAGGGCACCGAGATTGACTTGGCTCGTCCGTGGACCCGGATTTCAGTCGAAGATGCCGTGATGAAGTGGTCGAGTTTTGGGAGTTTTTCAGAACGATCCAAGCTCAGAGATCATGAAACTTTGCTGGCATACGGAAAAAAGTTTAGCCTCCCCATGAACCCGAAGGACACCGCGGGCGGACTCCTCATGGTGATTTTTGACGAGCAAGTTGAGAAGCATCTCGTGCAGCCAACGTTCGTGACGCATTATCCGCTGGACGTATCGCCTCTGTCACGTCAGAGCGACACGGATCCTTGGGTGGTGGACCGGTTTGAGCTCTATATTTACGGACGTGAGATGGCTAACGCATTCTCGGAGCTCAATGATCCCGAAGACCAGCGCAATCGGTTTTTGGCGCAAGTGGCAGCCAAGCAGGCTGGAAACGATGAAGCTTGTGACATGGATGAAGACTACGTCACTGCTCTGGAGTACGGACTTCCGCCCACTGCAGGTCAAGGAATTGGCATCGACCGAATGGTGATGTTCTTCACTGATTCTCCAAGTATTCGTGACGTGATCCTGTTCCCGCAGATGCGTCCTGTGGCAAAGTAAAGGCATGTCCCGAGACTCTGCCGTTGTGAGGCTCCTGGCCCGAAAGTTCATGCTTTCGAGGTCCTCAGATGCCTTTGTTTCGCTCATTGCTTGGGTGTCTGTTGCGGGGGTGGCGCTTGGAGTTTTGGCACTGACGGTCGTGACAAGCGTCATCAATGGCTTTGAAGGCGAGCTGAAGCGAGTCATCACTGGCATGAACGGCGATGTGGTGCTTTATTCTCGCTCCGAACCCTTTGCAGACTTGGGCCGAGTGGAGTCTCGAATTCGGCAAATCCTGCCGGAGACCCAGGCGATTTCACCCTCATTGGTGATGGAACTCATGGTGTCGGGACCCGGCGCAGTTGCCGGCGCCGTGGTCGAGGGCCTGGATTGGGAGAAAGCGATGAAAGTCACCCAAGTGCACGAACGGGTGATTGCAGGAAGGCTTCCAAGTCAAATCTCGCCGGCGGGGCGACTTCCTGAGGTAGCCTTGGGGGAGGCGCTGGCTACGCGTATCGGGGCCAAACTGGGAGATGAAGTGAGGCTGGTGATCCCTTTTGCGGGAGGCGACATCGACTCAGGCACGAGCTCGAAGGTCGTGGCCACGCAAGTGGCCGGGATTATCAAGATGGGAATGTACGAATACGATTCAAAATTTGTTTTTGCGGCACTCCCAGTGATTCAAGAGATTCTAGATGCAACCGGCAAAGTCACGTCGATCAAACTGAGGCTTGAAAGCGGCACCGACACGCATTCGGCCGCCATCCGCTTAGGTGAGGGGTTTGGGTATCCCTTCAGGGCAAAAGACTGGGGGCAACTCAATCGGAACTTGTTCTACGCCATTCAGCTCGAAAAAGTGGTGATCTCCATCATTTTGACTGCCATCGTCCTGGTGGCCGCCTTCAATGTGGTGAGCACATTGATGATGCTCATGCATGATAAAAGCCGCGAGATTGCTATACTCAAAGCAATGGGGCTAGCTCCCGCTCAGGGGTTCAGGCTCTTTGTTTGGATTGGGGCTGGGATTGGGTTCGTGGGCGCATGGGTGGGAGGGGGGCTTGGCCTCCTGGTGAACCAGTTCATTGAAAAAAGCCGGCTCATTGAGCTTCCGGCCGATATTTACTACATCGGGTTCTTGCCAGTGGTGACTCGATGGGGCGAGTTTGTAACCATTCTTCTTGTGGCTTTCGTGCTTTGCTTGGTTGCTACACTTTATCCTGCCTGGCGTCTGGCGCGCCGTTCACCCCTGGAGGGAATTCGAGATGAATGAATCTGTTGGGTCCGCCTCTGGGGTGATTCTCGAGGCCAAGGGGATAAAGAAAGTTTTTAAGAAAGAGGGAGTTCAGATTCCGGTCCTTCGAGGGGTGGATTTCAAGATTGGGGCCGGAGAAATGGTTGCTATTACTGGAGCGTCTGGGGTGGGTAAGAGTACGCTCCTTCATATTCTTGGAACCTTGGAACCGCCTTCTGACGGGAAGGTTTTTTTTGGCTCGGAACGCAAGGATCTCTTTGCAATGAGAGAGAGAGAGCTGGCGGAGTTCAGAAATCGGTCGTTGGGTTTTGTTTTTCAGTTTCATTATCTTTTGCCCGAATTCACAGCAGTTGAAAATGTGATGCTCCCGGCGCTCATCGCAGGTCACTCGCGCGGTCCGGCTGAGTCTCAGGCAAGGGAGTTGCTCCAGTTTGTAGGGTTGGGGCATCGCCTGGAGCACCGCCCTTCAGAGCTCTCTGGGGGTGAACAGCAGCGTGTTGCGATCGCCAGAGCGGTGATTTTAAGGCCCAAGTTGCTCTTGGCTGACGAAATGACAGGAAATTTGGACTCTGCCAATTCTTCGATGGTGGTCGAGCTTCTGGTAAAGCTCAACAGAGCCACTGGCGTGTCCGTGCTCATGGTGACCCATGATTTGGAGCTCTCAAAGAAAATGCATCGCGTTATGATCATGAAAGATGGAGTGTTTGTCGGTTGATTTTCGACTGCGCGGCCCCTAGACATAGGGGCTTGTGACTGGGCTCGCCACAACGCGCAAAAAACTGTTCTGCATCGCCCTGATGTTTTTGGCGGCCTTAAAGGGCGGTGTCGCGTTGGCTGCTCAGGCATCAAGCGCCGCTGATTTTGGAAAAACCATCCTCAAGGTCGAAGTAAAAGGCCTGAAACGTATCGAAAAAGATGCGGTTTTGGCCAAGATCACCAGCCAGGTAGGTAAAAAGCTGAGTGCAGAAGGGGTGCGCTCTGACATTGAGTCGCTCCACTCCATGGGGTTTTTTGAAGATATCGCTGTCTTCTCCGAAGACGCCGAGGCCGGCGGCGTGGCGTTGCAGATCGAACTCAAAGAGCTTCCTGTTATTGCGCAGATCGAATTTGTCGGAAATGAGCAGATCAAGACCGAGGATCTTCTTGAGGTCATCAAACTCAAGGAGTGGTCCATTCTGGACATCAATAAAGTCAAGAAAGACATCGCGGCTCTCCAGAAGCATTACGAAGAAAAAGGATATTACCTTGCTCGAATTTCGTATTCGGTTGAGCCGATCAAAGCCGATGAAGTGAAGTTAGTTTTTAGGGTTGAGGACTTTGAAAAAATCGAGATCAAAAAGATCACGTTTTTGAACAACAAGCGCTTTTCAGATCGAGCTCTCAAGAACGTTTTGCAGGAGACGCGAGAGGGCGGAAGTTTTTCAAATAGCGGTACCCCTTTTAAAGAAGCGGGTTTTAAACAGGACCTTCAACGGCTGACTTATTGGTATCTTGAGCACGGCTATTTGAAGTTCAAGTTTGAGAGCCCAGTCGTTACCGTGAGTGAGGACAAGCGGTGGCTGTTTATTTCGATCTACGTCGACGAGGGCGAACAGTACGCCATGGGGTCGACGGATTTTTCGGGTGACTTGCTGTTTGATAAAGCTGAGCTTGCCGACGGCCAGCTTCTCAATAGTGGTCAGACTTTCAGCATCTCTGCCCGCAACGCGGACATCCAGCGATTGAGCGAGAAGTACCAAGATCTGGGCTATGCATTCGTGAACGTCGTTCCGAAAATGGCAATTCACGACGAAACGCGGACTGTCGATATTGATTACTCTTTTGAGAAAGGCAGCCTCGTCTATTTTGGTGAAATCAACATCTCGGGTAACACCAAAACGCATGACAAGGTCATTCGCCGGGAGCTCCGGATTGTGGAGGGGGAGCTCTTTAGCGGCTCAAAGCTTCGAATTTCGAGAGAGAATGTTGAGCGTCTGGGGTTCTTTGCTCCGGGCGAAGTGGCCTTCAATACTCAGCCCCGCAAGGATCAGCCCGACGTTCTGGATGTGGAGATTCAGATCAAAGAACGATCGACTGGAACCATTACTCTGGGAGCGGGCTACGGTTCGGTTCAAAGATTCTTTTTTACAACCCAAGTTTCAGAGATCAACTTGGCGGGACGGGGGCAATCGATCAGCCTGGCGGCTAATTATTCGGCTGACCGATTGACCAGGAGCGTGAATGTTGGTTTCACGGACCCCTATGCTTTTGACACCCGTTGGTCGGCGGGTTTCGACATTTTTGCGATCAATTTTCCTATCCCCAATCGTTACCTCACGCGTAAGCTGGGCTTTGACGTTCGGTCCGGGCGCTGGCTGAGCGATTACTCTCAAGTCTTTGTTACTTATAAAAATGAAGGACTTCAGATTACGGGATCTCAGGATCAGGAAATTGATTCTCGCTCAGATCAGGGTCTGCTCTCCAGCGTTGTCTTTTCGTTCGTGAGAGACTTAAGAAACAATCGATTTGAAACCACCGCCGGCAATTATCAGAGCGCCTCACTTGAGATGGCAGGTGTGGGGCCTCTGGGGGGAGACAAGCTTTTTTATAAGCTAGCTCTGAACAGCCGCTATTACCGAAAAGTGGTTGGAGATCTAGTTTTCAGAAACAGTCTTGAGTTTGGCCGATTGCTGGATGCAGGGGGGCCATTTGGTGTTCCCAATGCAGAGCGATACTTTTTGGGGGGACCCAATAACTTAAAGGGATATGAGTTCTTTTCAGTCGGACCTTTTCAGACCAGCTCAACAGGGCGTCGTTTTCCAGTCGGCGGACTAGTCCAGATGGTAGGTCTTTTTGAGCTAGAATATCCCCTGGTCAAAGAGGCTGGGCTCAAAACCGTCACCTTTTTTGATGCAGGAAATTCTTTTTTGAATTTTCCGGGCACTGGTGGGGAACCTTTTGTTCTAAGAACCGACATGGGGTTTGGTCTGCGCTGGTTTTCTCCGATTGGGCCGCTACGGTTTGAATGGGGATTTCCGATCAATCGTCGGCCCGGCGAGAGTAGTACGGTATTTCAGTTTTTTATTGGTCCGCCGTTTTAATTTGAAAGGAGAGAATGATGTTCAAGCAGAAGTCTGGGTCAAAGTTGGGTGTCGAACAGAGCTTTGCAGTGGTTGCCTGCTTTCTCATGCTGGTGACTTCTGGGGCTGCTCAAGCTGAGGACATTAAGGTGGGAATGGTAGACATGCAGCGCGCCATTCAGAGTGTCGAAGCGGGAAAGAAGGCCAAGTCGACTCTGGAGAAAGACTTCAACACCCGAAAGAAAGAGCTCCAGACCGAAGAGGCGTCCATCAAGAAAATGGGAGATGAGCTTCGTAAGCAGTCGCTTGCACTGAATGATGAGGCTCGGGCTCGCAAACAGGCTGAGCTCCAAGAGCGCATCATGAAGTTTCAAGAGTTAACTGCCCGGTCGCAGCAAGAGATTGCCCAAAAAGAGCAGGAGCTCACGCAGCCCATTGTGGCTGGTCTTCGTAAGGCCATTAGTGAGATCGCAAAACAGAAGGGCTACACTGTGATTTTAGAAAAAAACGAAAACACAGTTCTGTTTTCACTTGAGAAGGACGATCTCACTCAAGAAGTCATTACGAGTTTCAATAAAGTCGGTAAAGGCTGAGGCATTGCTTGATCAGTCTAAACGAGATCCTGAATCGGCTACGTGAAGGAGGGGGCCTCACGGAGGCAAGCGTGGTCAATGAAGCGGACTTTCAGGGCGCGTTGGACTCGGTACAGGTCCAATCAATGGCCCCGTTGGGCGTTTCGCGCTCTCAGGATCTGAGTTTTTTCTTTTCAAAAGAATATCAGGCAGAGCTCCTGACTGCGCAGCCGGCTGTGTTGGTCACAGGGACCCCCTTTGTTGGCCCGCTGAAATCTGCGGGACTTTCGATTTGGCAGAAGTCGGCCATTTTGAGCTGTAGAGACCCTTACCTTGCCATGGCAAAGCTTTCTGGCCTTTTTGCCAGCAAGCCAACAGAGAGAGCTCTGAGTGGGAGTCGAGAGTCTCTTGTGCATCCGTCGGCTCTGGTGGATCCGTCCGCTCGAGTGGCCCGCAGCGTTCAAATTGGCCCAAATTGCGTTGTTGAGGCTGATGCAGAGATTGGTGAAAGGACGATTCTTCACTCTGGCTGTGTGGTGGGCAGGGGGGTGAAGATCGGGTCCGACTGTGAGATTTTTCCTCACGTCACCTTATACCCAGGGACCCGGATGGGTTCTTTTTGTCGCATCCATTCTTCAACGGTGATTGGCTCGGACGGTTTTGGATACGCACCCATTCGTGCTGATTCTCCTCGTGGTCCCCAGGTCGTTGGGCACGAGAAAATCCATCATTTGGGCGGCGTTAGCATCGGGAGCCATGTGGAGATTGGTGCCAACAGCTGCGTGGATCGCGGCACTCTTGGAGATACGGTGATTGAAGATCATGTCAAAGCCGACAACTTGGTGCAGATTGCTCACAACGCCGTGGCTCGGGAGGGCGCCATTCTCTGTGGTTGTTCAGGTCTAGCAGGAGGTTCGGTCCTGGGTCGTTTTGCTTATTTGGGCGGGCAGGCATGTGTGGTGAACAAGGCTACAGTCGGGGATGGAGCGATGGTCGGAGCTGGATCTTTGATTACAAAGGATGTGCCGGCAGGGGCCAGCGTTGCTGGCATGCCTCAGCGACCGCTTCGTGAGCATTTAAAAGTGAACGCTTACTTAAACCGATTGATCGACAAGAAAGAGGGCTGAGAGTGATTGCGGAGAAGAACAAGTATTACCTCGATATCGAGAGAGTTCGATCCTTTCTTCCTCATCGAGCGCCTTTTTTGCTCGTGGACCGAATCTTGGAAATTCACCCTCAAGGGGATCTCTCTCAATTCGACGTTGCCAATGGTTCAGATAAAGTAGGGACGCGCGTGATTGGGCTCAAAAACTACACGTATAATGAGCCCTTTATTCCTGGGCATTTCCCTAACTATTCGATTGTGCCGGGAGTGCTCCAGATCGAGATGATGGCCCAGGTGGCCAGTTTTGCAATCTACCCATTTATTGAATCCCGCTTTGCGGAGATGGCCGGTAAGTTTCAAACGATTTTGGTTGGGGTCGATGGAGCAAGGTTTCGAAAGCCCGTGATTCCTGGTGATTCAGTCAGGGTTGAGGCAGAGCTCGTCAAATGCCGAGGCAAGATGTGGGGATTTCAAGCGGCGGGCTTTGTTGAAGGTCAAAAAGTCGTTGAGGCCGAGCTTCTGGCAAGCTTGAGCGTGAGCTAGAGTCAATTTGCGTAGGCAGCAGGGAGGTTTATGAAAAAGATCCATCCAACAGCAGTGGTCGACCCTTCAGCCGAGCTGGACTCTTCAGTCGAGGTTGGGCCGTGGTGCATGATCGGACCTAAGGTAAAGATTGGGGCTGGGACGCGACTCATCGCCAATGTGGTAGTCGACGGTCGCACGACGATCGGGCAGTCGAACGTGTTTTATCCGTTCTCTTCGGTGGGGATGATTCCGCAGGATCTAAAATACAAAGGTGAGGATACCGAGCTCATCATTGGAGATCAGAATTCGATTAGGGAGTGCGTCACTTTGAATCTGGGCACGGCTCAGGGCGGTGGTAAGACAGTGATCGGCAGTCATAATCTTTTGATGGCCTACACCCATCTGGGGCACGATTGCATTGTTGGCAATCACTGCATCTTAGCTAATTCGGCCGGACTGGCCGGCCATTGTGTACTAGAGGATTATGTCACCATGGGGGGGATGTGTGGTGTAGGGCCGTTTGTTAGAATTGGGGCTCACGCCTATATTGCGGGGTTTTCTGGAGTCGAGAAGGATATCCCTCCATTTGCTATTGCGATCGGTTCTCGGCCTTGCGCGATCAAGGGCACGAATATCGTGGGCCTGCGAAGGCGTGGAATTGCTGCGGATACGATCTCGGTCATCAATGAGTCGATCAAGCTTTGGATGCGTGCAGACGTAGAGAAAGAGCGGTGTCTTCTTGAGATTGAATCTCAGTATGGAGATCGTCCTGAGATTCAAAAGTTGGTTTCTTTTATTCGCAACAGCCAATACGGCACTGCTCGGTGAGGTGAGGTTTTGAAGCTCCTGGTCTCGGCCGCCGAGACCTCGGCGGATTTGCATGCAGCTCAGGTGATCGAGGCGCTGCGCCGCCGCGTGCCTCACTTGGAGATTTTTGGCATTGGAGGCCCTGCGCTCCGGGCCCAGGGTCTAGAAGCGGTTGCGAGGGCAGAGGACTTGGCAGTCATGGGTACCTTCGAGGTCCTCTCCAAGTTTGGCGCCATTACGGCAGCGCGCCGAGCGCTTCTGGATTCTGCGCGTCAGAGACGTCCCGAGGTTGCGCTTCTGGTGGACTATCCAGGCTTCCACTTCAACATTGCCCCCAAGCTAAAAGCCATGGGGACTCGGATCGCTTATTTTATTCCACCCAAAGTATGGGTTTGGCGGCGCGGAAGACTGCGTCGGATGAAAGAATGGGCAGATTCTGTATTTTGCATCTTGCCTTTCGAAGCGCCGCTGTATGCACAGGCCGGGATCAAAGCAGAATTCGTAGGCTCTCCGTTGGTGGGCGAGCTGCCCTGGTCCGCCTCAAAAGCCGAAGCCAGGGCGCGTTTGAACTGGAGAGCGGACGAGAAAATCTTGGTGGTGCTTCCGGGGAGTCGAAGCACTGAGCTGGAGAGTCATTTAGAAATTTTCGTGGAGGCTGCTGTCCGGTTTGCCAAGCAAAAGGGTTTTCGAGTGACGGTCGTGCTCCCTGAAACAGTGGCTCTGCCAGAGCCGAGCAATCGAGATCCTCGAGTTCAGTGGCTTCATGGCAATTCTGGTTGGGCGCTCCGAGCTGCCGATCTTGGGCTAATCAAGTCTGGGACTGCAACCTTGGAGGCTGCGATCCTCGAAACACCCATGGTGGTTGCGTATCGGCCGGGTCAGTTTACGAGCTTTGCGGTGAAGCATTTGATTGGCTACCTGGGGCCGGTTTCTCTCGCCAATTTGTACGAAAAAGGCCCGTTTTGCGGAGAACGCGTGGTGCCTGAGATTCTGCACGGCGAGATGACGATCGATCGGCTGCAACGGGAGCTCACTCACTTGGTCGACGACTCAACCGCCTTGAATACGATGAAGGCCGGTCTGCGGCACATTCGTGAACTGGCATTGCAGGGGGTGTCAGGGCCCTCCGCAGGAGAGCGCGTGGCGCAGGGATTGTTGCAGCTCTGGGGGGCGCCTTGATTCGAAGCCTCGTGATTTTGATCGCATCGGTTGTTTGGTGCGGAGTGAACGGAGTTCGACGTGCTCTCTATGGTTGGGGAGTTTTTAAGGCCAGGTCTTTGCCTCTTCCCGTGATTTCTGTCGGCAATTTTGAAGCCGGCGGGACCGGTAAAACCCCGGTCGTGATTGCGATTGCGCAAGAAGCCGTGGCTCGCGGAATGATTCCGGTGGTCCTGACCCGGGGATATGGTGGGGCTTGGGGCCGATCCGGGGTAGCCGGAGCTCAAGTGATTTGCCCTGGGCAAAGTGGGGTAGATCCCTCTTTGTGTGGAGATGAGGCAAGTTTGATTCAGCGGCAGGTTCCCCAAGCGTGGATCGGAGTCGGTCCTGATCGCAGGCTTTCGTTCGAACGAGTGATGGAAGTTGCTCGAACGAAAGGCCAGGTGGCGCCCCGGTGTGCGATCCTGGATGATGGCTTTCAGCAGTTAAAAATTTGGAGAGATCTCGATATCCTCATGATGACTTCTGGCCGCCCCTGGAAAAAGCTGTTCAGAGAGTGGCCATTGATTGGGAGGGCTTCTCAGGCGCTCCGAGTTCGTTCGAAGGGTGCGCAGGTCGCGGGTGCAGATGAGTTTGCTTTATCCATGGAGCTTGAGCGTCCTTCTGAGAGCGAGAGTGTCGATCGGCTTTGGATGGTGAGCGCAATCGGAAATCCAGATGCTTTTGAGCAATCCCTGCAAGCGGCCGGATGGATCGTTGCTGCCCGGACTGACTTCAGGGATCATGCACGTTTTTCTGCTGCATGGGTTTTTGAAGCGCTTGAGCGTGCAGAGGAGCGCGGGCTTCGAATCGCATTGACCGGAAAAGATTGGGTCAAGTGGCAAAAGCTTGGTGTAGAGCCTGCGCAAGTGCGCGTCTTTGAGCCTAGGCTTGTTTTTGATCCTCCCGTATTTTTGCAAAAAGTCATGAGAGCTCTGGGGGCAGCTGATGCTTGAAGCTTTGGGGTGGATTCTGACGGCGCTTCCTCGGTCTTTGAGTCTAGCACTGGGCCACGCTCTGGGGTGGGTCTTGGAGATCACGGGTTGGAAGCGAGATCTGATCTCATCCAATCTTTTACTCGCATATCCCGGGGCCACACCCGAGAGCGACAGCTACAGGGTTTCGATACAAAAATCGTTCTACCGCCATTTTGGAAAATTGGTGGTCGAGATCTTGATGATGTTTTCTTGGAGTTGGAAGCGGTGGGTCCAGGGGCACGTTGTGCTCCATGGTTGGTCCAATTGGCAGAAAGCGCGTGAGCAAGGCAAGGGCGTGATTTTTATTTGCAGTCATCTCGGAAACTGGGAGGCGATGGCAGCTGCATTTGGGGCAAGTGGGGAGGATCTGCTCATCGTCACCAAGCACCTCAAGCCTGAATGGCTACATCGGGCCATGGAGAGAAACCGAGCACGAGCCAAAGTGCGCGCAACTTATGAGCCTCGAACACTCAAAGACGTTCTCGCCCAACTCAAAAAAGGGGGGGCGGTCGGTTTCGTGCTCGATCAGTACGCCGGTCCACCGATCGGAATCAGGGTGCCGTTTTTTGGAGTGCCCGTTGGGACGCTCTCGGCTCCAGCGATTATTGCCCGTCGGACAGGAGCCGCAGTCGTTCCCGCTTACTCCGTGAGAGATTCGGATGGGGTCTTTCAAGTCTGGATTGGGCAACCCTTTTTGCCGTTTGAGAGCCCAGATCCCTCCAGCCCTGCGGACCCCAAAGAGCTCGCCAGCCGCTTGGCACTTTGGGTGGCCGAGACAGAAAAGAGCGTCAGAAAATGTCCGCACCAGTGGCTTTGGTCTCATCGGCGCTTTAAAGGAGACCTATCGCCGCTGGCTCCTGATGAGTGGAGTCTTCCCCGTGAACGCCGTTGAGGGCATACTTTCGTCCATGGTTCGCATCTTCTGTGTCTTTCGTAATGGGGTGTTGGCTGGGCTGACTGCCACGCTTGTTGGCTGTGCTGGAAGTTCCTTGAAACGAATAGAGGACGGTCCGGGCATTCCTTCAGAGCTCTCTCAAGATCTTGGGCAGTTTGAAGTAGTGGAGTCCAAGCCGGAGGAGAGTCCCGGGCAGTTTTCTGGGCAGGTTTCTGGGACAAAGAATACACCGACGAGTAAAGGGTCTGTTTCATCACGCCCGGTCCTGGCTACGGACCCACAAGCCGATCGCGCAGCAAACAAGGTTACTAGCGGGGGCAAAAAGAAAAGTAAATTTTCATACCCGATGCGTCGCCCCCCTGATGATCCGATTCGAGTGGGAGAGCGGCTGGTTTATGAGGTGAGTTATCTCGGGATGACTGCTGGCGAATTTGATCTTTCTATTCAACCCTTCAAGCAGATCAATAACCGAAAAGTCTATCACGTGGTGGGCAAAGCTCGGAGCTCGAGCGTTTTTTCTCTCTTTTACAAACTCAATGACACAATTGAGACGTTCATTGACTATGAGGGCATCTTTCCTCACCGCTTTCAGCTTTTGTTGGATGAGTCCAAGCAGAAAAGAAATTCGATCGAGCTCTACGACACTGAAAAGCAGCAGACCTTTTATTGGAGCCGATGGAATCATCACAAACGCGGCTATTCAGAAGTGAAGCAGTTTTTTCCGTTGAGGCCGTTTTCTCAGGATAGTCTGTCAGGTCTTTATTATATTCGTACGGTCCCCTTAAATGAGGGTGCGGTAGTGAGTTTTCCGGTGATTTCTGAAGGAAAAAACTGGGACGCCGTCGTAACGGTCATGGGCCGAGAGAGCGTGGATACGCCTATGGGGAGAGTGCGCGCAGTCCGTCTTAAGCTCGAAACGAAGTATCAGGGGATCTTAAAGAAGCAAGAAGGGGGCGATAATCTGATTTGGCTCACCGATGATGACCGGCGGTTCTTGGTGCGGCTTGAGGCAAAAATCAAAATCGGGAGCATCATAGGTAAGCTCAAGCAAATAGAGCCGGGAGTGTCGGCGCCAAAAACAGCTGAAGTGATGCAAACCAAACTCACCCCAGGGCCTGCCCTACGCGATGAAGTGTTGCCACCCGCGGGGGTAAGGGCAGCGCAGTGAAGATTCTGGTGAGGACTCCTAACTGGATTGGCGATCAGGTTATGGCCTATCCATTTTTTCATTTTTTGCGCAAACGTTATCCAGACGCTCACATCGCCGCAGTTTGCGTGCCCTGGGTACAGGACATTCAGTTTAAGAATTTAGTGAATCAAGTGATCGTAGTTCGGCCCCCGCTGGCGCATGAGAGATCCCTGTGGGCTCGATTTCGGTCACTAGAGCGCGTGGCCCAATCGTTGCGTAGCATGGGGCCCTGGGATTTAGGAATCACGCTACCTCACTCTTTGGGAACGGCATGGACGTTGTGGCGTGCCGGAGTGGTTCGAAGGCGCGGTTACTCGACCGAGGGACGGCGAATTTTTCTGAATGAGCCGCGCCCTTGGCTCGAGGATTCACATCCAACAGTGCAGCGACATCGGGCACAAGCTTACGTGGATCTTTTGTCAGAGAGCTCGGCGGACCCGGCTCCTGAAGTGAGAGGATTTTGGGGGATTCCACCCGACAATGAGTTGGATCCATGGATTCCGGGTGAGCTTGAGCGTTTTGACGCTGAGAGAGCTTGGCCCGGAGTTGAAGCGATTGAGCCTCCCGCCGGGGATTACTGGGTTCTGGCTCCTGGGGCGACAGCTGATTCGAGGCGCTGGAGTGAGGCCCAAGTCGCAGGGCTTGCGAGGCAGGTGGCCTCTGAGACGGGCTGGACTGGAGTGATCGTGGGTGGCCCAAAAGAGGCACCCCTTGCAGCGCGCCTCAGGGAGGATCGAGCTGCAAAATTGAAGGACTGGACCGCTCGGGGCCCTGTATCCAGTCTCTATCGACTCTTTGCGGGGGCGCGCTTTACGGTGACCAATGAGTCAGGGCTGGCCCATGTGGCCTCACTCTGCGGTTCCTCTGTGCAGATCGTGTGTGGCGCAGCCGACCCACGTCGGACCCGCCCGATTGGTCCCGGACGCGTGCAAGTAACCGTCAATGCGGTGGAGTGCTGGCCGTGTGAAAAAAATGTATGTGCTCAGCAGGGGGACCGGTATCTTCAATGTCTCAAAGGCATTCATGAGCGTGATGTGTGGCAAGAGATTTCAAAGGGATTGCTGAAAGCATGACAAACTCTACCCATGAGCGGCCCCCTCTCCCAGAGGGGGATCTTGCGCTTCTGTCTGATCAGCTTCGGGGAAATTCTAAGTTTTTGCATGTCTGCCTTTCTCATTCTTGGGGGGGCTTGGAGCAGACGGCTGCAGAAGATGCTCTCGAGATTGCGAGGCAGGATCTTCCGATTAGAATGGCCTGTCTAGAGGGGAGTCCGCTTCATGAGTACCTGGTTCATCGAGAGAAAGAAGCCGCAAAGCTCTCTGTTCTTCCTTTGGACTTCACTCCTCGAGATTACTTTGACCTCAATTTTAGAAAGCTCTTGCTCCGAGAGCTTTCAGAACAAGATGTCTCGATTGTCCACAGTCAACAGATCGGACTACTCTGGAACATTGCTCCTTGGCTTTGGTCTAGGCCCCGGATCTCGCTCTTTGCTTCACGCTACTTGATCTCCGAGCAGGACAAGCGCAATTTTTTGCAGCGGGCGATTTACAGCAGGCTGGATGGGCTTCTTGTGATGAGTGAGTCCCTTCGTCGCAACGTGCTTGCCACTCACCCCATTCGAGAACGTCGCGTCCGCTTGGTGAGTCCCGGGCTTGATTTTGAAAAGTTTGACCCGGATCGTGTCGACCCGCGTGCGCGACGAGCTGCCTGGGGTGCTGACGAAGGCTTTACAGTGATTGGCTTGGTGGGGCGTATTCATCCGACGAAAGGCCAGGAGACTTTTATTAAGGCTGCGGCAGGTCTGTTGCGTGAATCGCTCAGTGGACATACTCGAAAGCTTTCGCGTCTTAAGTTCGTCATGGTGGGCGAGGAAACCTTGGGCTCGACGCAGGAGTACTTGGCGGAGCTTCGAGCAATGGTGCAGCAGTTTAGAATCCAAGATCATGTGGTTTTTTCGGGTTATGAGGAGAACCTTCCTGAGGTGATGCGGGCACTGGACCTTTTGGTGATGCCCTCCAAACAGGAAAGTTTTGGTCTGGTGGCTCTTGAGGCGATGGCCATGGAGTGCCCTGTGATCCTCTCAGACGTTGGGAGTGCGCGAGAATGGGTGGGTGAGCAGGAGTTTGGCCTGACCGTGAGGCCCGAAGATGCCTTTGATTTGCAGCGGCAGATTAGGTTCATCTTGGATAAGCCAGAGCTAGCACGCCAGATGGGCTCCCGAGCCCGCCAGCGGGCCATTGCGCGATTTGGTCGTAAGGCCCGTCTTTTCCAGCTCTTATCACTCTATGAGCGCGCTCAAAAGGTGAGACAGGCTTTTGCTGCGACCTAGCGAAATCACTGCGAGACCTATGATTGACTAGCTGGGGTGGCTCCGGTAAGTCGATGGGACTCTCTACATAGAGAAAAAGGGAGTGATTTCGGGCACCAGCCTGCTTTGCGGGCCGTCTGAGACACTGTTCCTTCGAAAGGTAATCATAATCAACTCCATGGTCAGTAAGCAAACCGCCGGTTCGGAGGCGTCCGGCAAGATTTCTAAGCCTCTTCCTAATCAAAAGTGGATGGATGAGTTCACGTCCTTCACTGACACTGAAGAAACAAAGTCCCCCAAAATCAACGTCGAAGAAGACTTTGCTGAGCTCTTTGAGGCTTCACAGGCCCAACAAGAGATCAAAGAAGGCGAAGTAGTAGATGGCACAGTGGTCAACGTCAGCCCCGATTGGGCGACGATCGACATCGGCTACAAGTGCGAGGGTTTGGTTCCTCTGCACGAGTTCAAGGATGCCCAAGGCGTGGCTCACGTAAATGTCGGCGATGTGGTCGCCGTTTATCTTGAGCGCATGGAAATGGATAACGGCTTCATGCTCCTGTCGAAGGACAAAGCTGAGATCATTCGCGCATGGGATGAAATCTCTGCAGCCTGCGAGAAGGATCAGCTGGTCGAGGGCACCGTGATTGCAAAGGTCAAGGGTGGTCTTTCGGTCGATATCGGAGTCAAGGCGTTCCTGCCCGGAAGCCAGATCGACACGAAGCCAATCAAGAACCTCGACAAGTTCCTGGGCAAGAAGTTCAAGTTCAAGATCATTAAGTTCAACAAGAAGCGCGGCAACATCGTGCTCTCTCGTCGCGCAGTGGTCTCGCAGGAGCGCGAGCTCCAGCGTGCTGAAACCCTGGCTAACATCCAGGAAGGTCTGATCGTCACCGGAACAGTAAAGAACATTACCGAATACGGTGCGTTCATTGATTTGGGTGGCATGGACGGCCTGCTGCACATCACCGACATGAGCTGGGGCCGCATCAAGCACCCGAGCGAGTTGTTCTCGGTGGGTGATGAGATCAAGGTCAAGGTCCTCAAATATGACCGTGAAAAAGAACGGGTCAGCCTCGGGCTCAAGCAGGTCACTTCCAACCCCTGGGACGAAGCCGAATTCAAGTTCCCGGTCGGCATCACCGTCAAGGGCAAGGTGGTCAGCCTAAAGGACTACGGAGCGTTTGTTGAATTGGATGATGGCATTGAGGGCCTGATCCATGTTTCTGAAATGTCTTGGACTGAGCGAGTAAAGCACCCATCCAAGCTCATCAATGTGGGCGATGAAGTGGAGTGCAAAGTTCTTGAAGTAGATTCAAAGAACAAGCGCATTAGTCTAGGTCTCAAGCAGCTCCAGAGTAATCCCTGGGATGAACTCGAAATTAAGCACCCAGTCGGCACTCAGGTCGAAGGCGAAGTCAAATCGGTCACCGACTTTGGCGTTTTCGTCGACATTGGATTGGGTATCGACGGGTTGGTGCACGTTTCAGACCTGGCCTGGACCAAGAAGTTTGGACACCCTTCAGAGAAGTTCAAGAAGGGCGACAAGCTGAGAGCTGTAGTTCTCGGAATCGACAAAGTGAACGAGAAGTTCTCGCTGGGTATCAAGCAGATGGAGCGGGATCCGTGGGACAGCATCAAGTCTCGCTACAAAGTCGGTACTGCAATCGACGGAGTGGTGACCAAGCTCACGGACTTCGGCGCCTTCGTGGAACTCGAAGAAGGCATCGAGGGCCTGATCTACGTCAGCGAGATCGCCGATCACCGAATCGAAAAGCCGGCAGACGTGCTCAAGGTGGGTGACAAGGTCCGCGCCGAGATCCTCTCGATCGAACCCAAGGAGCGCCGCATCGGCCTCTCGATCAAGCAGCTCGGACGTTCCGAAGAACGCGCCAACTACGAGAAGTACATGGGCGAAGGCTCCAAGAAGACCTCCATGGGAGATCTGCTCGGAGACAAGCTCAAGGCTGCTCTGAAGCCTGGCAAAGACGAGTAACAAGACGAGTAACAAGACGAGTAAAAAGGGAGTTTCCCTTTTGTAAGGAACCCTCCCCGGCCATTGGCCGGGGAGGGTTTCGTTTTTCTAAGATCGCCGCAGGAGAGTCGGAGCTCTGTCTTGGGGGTTGAGTAGGTTATCAGGGAAAAAGCTGCAGGTTTGAGATGGGCGTGATCTCTCCGGTCGGTGATCACAGCCGGGCAATGGCATTGAGAGTCTTTTTGAAATTCCCCATTCTGTAAAGGTCCTGACGGCTCTCAACAAACGATGCGTAGCTAAACTTGCCGCGCTTATTGAAGATCTCTCCCACTAGATCGTGGGCGATAATGAACAGAGCAGAAAGTGGAGCAATCGAGGTGTGAGTGAGGCCGCGTGGAAATCCGCTACCATCCGGCCTTTCGTGATGCTGGAGCAGGATTTGATCCACGTTGGCCGGGACCTCGCTGAAGGTCTTGGACATATCTGCCGCTTTGAGGCCGTGTTGGAGCACTCTTTGGTAGGTTTGCTCATTCAGAGAGCTCTTCTTAGACTCAAGTTCTGAAAGACTCTGGATCCTGGCAAGGTCCTCTGAGTCGAGTGCGCAATCATGTAGAAACGAGGCGAAATTAAGCTTTGCATAGGTGGCCTTAGAGCCCCACTCCATCGCAGCTGCGATGGTGCAGCTCACTTGGCAGAGCGCAACGCTGTGCCCGCCCAGATAGCCCGAGGTCCTACTGAGCACGCGATCGAGAACATCCTTGAGGCGGGGCTTGGAGCCTATGGCGTGCATCGTCAACTGAAGGTTACTCTTGATCAACTCTCCTGCTTCGGGTGGAACTTCTCCTTGCTTCAGGAGTTCCTGAACGGTGCGATGAATGTCTTCACTGAAGGTCGTGGCCTCGGGCTCGGACATGCCCTGTGCAAGCTGTTTTTTTAGGGCGCTCTCAAAGCGCTCAACGAATGCCGACAGACCCTGTTTCTTTAAGTGAAAATAAGGAATCTTTTTTTGGTTTGCATACTTTTCGTAGTCCCCCTCATCGAACGGATCGTCCGCAAGAAAAAGCCTCAAAAACTTGGATTCTGAAAGTCTGATGTAGACGTCAGCAGGCAAGGGGTTTGCTGCCAGCAGCAAAGTAGGCCGGATTCGGTTAAACTCGGACTCTGAAGCTTTGACAACTGATTCGTCTTGCGACGAGAGAGCTGTGAGCAGTCCTTCCAGACGCGACTGCCAGTTGCCCCAGTCCAGATGCTCCAAGACTTGTGTCCCTTCTGGGAGTGTCTGGCTCTCGGCGTTTTCGTCATCGAAGAGTACAAGTGGGGTGCGCAGGCCTTTTTTGGCCAGAGCGTTGGCGATCACACCAGAGCGGCCGGGGTGATCACAAAAAATAGCATCGAATCCAGTCTGCTCGCTCCCTGCTGGCTCAGGGTCGCTGAGCAATTTGAGCAATTCGTCTGGTTTTTGGACTGATACCACTGCGATATCGGGTTTGGCCTCGAGAGCCAGAGTCAGCAGTTCGATAGCTGCAGGATCTGTAAAGGTGATTAAGATCTTCAATGGCATTGAGATCAGTCTCCAATGAAAGGTTCACGAGGGTTTCTGATCAGCCTCGAATGAACGCGCACCCATGCACCACTCTAGTGTCCCATAAATTGTGAAGGTCGTTTTGTATTTTTAAGGTGGGTCTGAATCGTTCGTGTGAATGGGTGTCAATTTTTCGGCGTGGGTTCTGCCTCTACTGCCGCCGCTGCCTCTTGTGGATGACACTGACCCCAGAAAAAGGCAATATGGTGAAATGGTCGCAGACTCGGTCGATTCTCGTCGAAGATGGAACCCTCTTGCCGTCATTCTGATGGTCTGTGGTTTGCTTTTCGTTTTTTTTGTCATCATCACCGCCTTTGCTCTTCGGCGCGGGAGCAATGGAACGAGCTTGGCATCGAGTTTGGGGCGTCCTGCAGTGGGAGTGCTCGAGGTCAATGGCGTGATTTGGGAGACCCCGGCTAAACGGTGGCTCAAGCAACTCAAAGAGTTTGAAAAAAATGATTCGGTCAAGGCGGTCGTGCTCAGGGTGAATTCACCGGGAGGGGCAGTGGCGCCCTCTCAGGAGCTCTATCAGGCCTTTCTCCAATTTAAGAAGCCTCTTGTCGTTTCGATGGCTAGTGTCGCTGCCAGTGGAGGGTATTACATTGCATTGGGGGGTTCTAAGATTTTTGCAAATCCAGGAACGATCACTGGCTCAATCGGAGTGATCATGGAGTTTGCCAATCTGGAGAGACTCTACGAATGGGCAAAGGTCAGTCGATTTTCGATCAAATCTGGAAAATTTAAAGATGCCGGCGCGGATTATCGGACGATGTCTGCCGACGAGCGCAAGCTGCTTCAAGACATGGTGGACAGCACTCTTGGGGAATTTAGGGCGACGGTCGCCAAGCGGAGAAAATTGGGGCCCCTCGAGAGTGAAGCCGTATCGGATGGGAGAATTTTTTCTGGGGAGCAGGCCAAGGCTGTGAAACTCGTGGATGAGTTGGGGACGCTGGACGATGCAGTCCGCGAAGCTGCCAAAATGGCTAAGATCGAGGCAGAGCCCCGAGTGGTTTATCCGCATAAGCCTCGGCAGTCTTTCTTGAGTTGGGTCGTCGAAGAGGCCGGAGATCGAGACGAGGAATCTTTTGATGAGATGGAAGAACTGAGTCACGCCGGAGGTTCGGTTTCGGCGGTTCTGGGGAGGGTGCTTGCGCAGTCCGTGAGGGTTGCCTTGGATCTTCCACAGCAAACCTCACAGTTGAAGCCTGGAATCTACTGGCTTCTTCCGTGGAGCCGTTAAAATGGAGCACCTAGAGTGGAGTCGGTGAAGGGATCGCAGAGGCTTGCTGCGCTGCGAGTCCTGGGCCGTGTTCTTTCAGAGCGAGTCCCCTTGGCAGTGAGCCTGAATGATTTGCTCGAGGGGCAGTCCGGCTGGGTGCACGAAGTGGTTGCGGGAACTCTGCGGTGGCGTGGAAGAATCGATTGGATCATCGACCAGTTTGCTCTCAAAAAGCGACCGACGGGAGCCATTCGAAAATGCCTAGAGATGGCCATTTACCAGCTACTCAATCAGCCCCAGGTCGAGCCTGCGTGGATCGTGTCTGAGACAGTTGATTTGGTTCGCGCTCGGGAGGGGCAAGCAGCATCCCAGTTTGTGAATGCGCTTTTGAGAAAAGTTTCAGCAGATCTTTCGTCGTGGCGAGATCTTCGTTTTCCGGAGAATGATTTGGCCGCCCAGGCGCGCTGGGCCAGTCTTCCGGACTGGATGTGGAAAAGAATCGTTTGGGACTTGGGCCAGGAGAGAGCCCGAGACTTTGCGCTGAGGTCGCTCGAGCGCCCAGTGACTTGGGTGCGGGCTCGGTCCGCGGTCGAGCGTGCAGAGCCTGGACCACTTCCGGAATCTTGGCGTTTGCTGGAATGGTGGCCCGTACAGGAAAGCCAAGAATATCAGGCCGGTAGGCTCTTTGTGCAAGACCTCTCGAGTCAGCAGCTGATCCATGATTTTTGCGCGGTGGTCGGTCAGAAGGGTCGGCTTTTAGATCTGTGTGCTGCTCCAGGCGGAAAGAGTGCCGGTCTGGCCTGGATGGGTTGGCAAGTCACTGCGACTGATCGGGTCGAAGGCGATGCCAGATATCGGTTGCTCTTAGAGACAGCGTCTCGAATTGAATCCGAGCATCCTTTGGTGGTTCTACCGCGAAAGCAGGCGATCGAGGCTGGGCCTTACGACGCAGTGTGGGTGGATGCGCCTTGTACAGGAAGTGGAGTGGTGCGTAGGCATCCAGAAATTCGCTGGCTCAAAGATGAAAAGGATCTTTTTTCACTGCAGAAGCTTCAGAAAGAGCTCGTGAGTGAGGCATTGACCTGTGTGCGCCCTGGCGGCTGGTTCATGTACACGGTCTGCTCAGTGCTCCGTGATGAGCTCCTGGCCGCGCAAGAAGGAGCTCGGGTGGCAGGACTTGAGCTGATCCGAGAGTGGGTCCTGTTTGGGGATGGAGATGGGTTCTCAGGGCTCCTTTTTAGAAAGCCTGCGGGGCTGAGGGAATGATTGAGGATCGTAAGTAATTGAAGCAAGGTCGAGCTCGCCTGTTTCAGGGGGTGAGAGCGTGCCTTGGACGTAGTTTTTTACTACGATTTCGTGAAACGCAAATCCCAACGGAATGAGAGCAGGCTCTTCAATCAGCGTTTTCATTATTTTTTCTGAATAAGCCTGCTTGCGATAGGGGTCGCGGGGGGCGGTCTCATTCCATTGCAGCCAAGAGCGGTCCCGGGTGACGGTGGCAAGGTAGAGTTCAGGGCTCTGGGGTAGATTCTTCCAGTGCTTTAAAACGAAATCGGCTTTTGTAAGGGGAGCTGGTCGGACGGGGATGCCGAGACTCGAAGAAAGAGTGTCTAGAAGTGCCTTGAAGAGAGCTCCGGAGGCCTTGGATTCATCTGCTTCTTGAGCAATGAGCATCGGAGCGCGGGATGAAAATCCAGGGATCGAGGGCAAGGCCTTTTTTACGAAGTCATCAGAATCGCCGCCTAAAGGCGGAAGATCGCCCATTGATTGAAGCTTCCAGAGCTCTGACGGGAGGGGGTGCAACGTGGGTCGGAGTCCTGCAATTGCTTTTTGCTGAGTTGCCTTCAAGACAGCAAGCA
>JBKCVM010000053.1:0-43051 GCA_046317855.1 Oligoflexia bacterium | reverse complement strand
AGGCCATGGCGCGGCAGGCGATCGCAGCGCTGAGGTGTTGGACACCTTTTACTTAAGCGCCGCGTCATTTGGGCAAGCCGAACTCGGCCGCCAGAGAGCCAGCATTTTCTCTCCAAACTTCAATCGCTTCTAGCTTAAGTCGTCCCAGTGCAGTTTCGTTGCAAGTGCAGTGAAAGACTGAAGGACTCAAGGACTCAAGGCTCCCGGACCTCGATTGTCTCTGTTGAGATCACCCGGCCTGCCGTCATTTCAGACTCGCGTACACCGGTCGGGGTAAAGACACCTGCGGCAAAGAGCTCCGACATCTTCGAGGCATACGGGAGCGTGGGGTCGGTCGTTCCGGCAACGCTTTTTTTGAGAATGCTCCGTACTCCCACTTCGATGAGTTGCACGTAGTTCTGGCCGCCGGTCACGAGGCGCACGCGCCCCGTAGGTGAGTCGAGTGTGGGGCCAGCCACCGAGAGCAGAGCATTCGGAGCGCCAGCAATCGGAAGGTCGAGTGCACCCGAGGCCATGGGCTTTCCAAAAATGGTAGGTCTGAATCGCTGAATCTCGCCCCATGGACGAAAGTCTGCGCGATTGGTTTTGTAGATTGTAGAATAGCTGCGATGTGCCTCTACCAATTTATTCAGAGCCAGGCTCGCATCAGATTTACTGAGCGGAGAAGCGGGATCAAAAGGGGTTGAAGCGTCAGGAAACATGAACCCCAGTACGATTCTCTGTAAATCAGTACTCGTCCGCCACTGGGACTGTACTTGGAGCATGAGGTCTATCCAGTGCAGAACACGTGAAATGATCCCGTTTTCTTGGGAGCCATCGACGGGTTGATCGTTCCACCTGGCCAGCTCAGAGGCCGCCTCGTTTTGGGCCTCGGGTGATAGAAGTTCTTTGAGCGCAGCAAAAGTCGCAGTCAGCTTTTGAACGGCCTCTTCAAGGTGAGGATCGATTGGATGATTGGCGAGCTTTACGGCCCCGTCGAGTGAAAGTTTCTTTTCGTCCGCGACGGCTTGGGCGTAAAAACGGTCCCCCGCTACCTGCCTCGGATTGTTGAATCCTGCATAGCCCCCAATCAGATAAGGATGCGGCGAAATGACTCCAGTCACGCGCTCGGGCTGGCAGTTGTGGCAGTGCAAAAATCGGCGCCCGCTCTCCTCGGCCACAATTTGTGGAAGCTCGGCAGCCGTATGGTACCCGCCCAACCACTGGGTGGCTGGATTCGAGGCATCCATGAAAGTGTTCCAGTCATCGAGCGTGTCAGAATTGCCATCGGGGTTGGGATTTCTCCGGGGGGACACTTGATTGTTAATATACAGCAGGGTCGAGGGTTTTTGAGGAGTAGAGATTCCGACCGTCATGTTCCAGAACGGATGCTGATGCCGATCAAGCGCCGCATAGAATTCTGTGATCGACTTCGAATGAAATGCAGGCCAGAGCGTTTCGACCGAAGTGAATTTGTGATCCTTTGTGGCGCGGTAAAGAAAGCCTAGCTCGAGGATTTCATTTCCGAGTTTCACTCGCTTTTGGCCAATCAGCCTGCCGTGGACCCCTGCTTCTCGCAGAGTGAGACGGCCCATCTGACGCGTGGTAAAGGCCACTGGCTGGTTGGCTGTGGCCGAAGTGGCGTAGGTGCTGAGATCTGCAGGCACTGGAGCATACCAGCAGGTGCTTGGGGTTTGGGCGTTTGCGGTGCCGCTAATGGCAATGGCCGATTGAGTTTTGGGATGGAGTGCATGTCCGACCGAGGGCACCGGCTGACCTACCAAAATGGCTGCATCCAGGACGATCTCTGGTGTGTGAATCACTGCCGCAGTCGCAGAGTTGAGCCAGGAGTCGTGAGTGGGCAAATGAGGATCCACCATGATGATGGGTCTGCCGCTGATTGTGGCCGCGCCAGAAAATCCAAACTCATTCGAAGATTTGGGACGTTCGGGTTTGAATTTGAATTTTGAAAGCGCGAGCTGCAGGCGTGCCTTCGTTAGCGCAGTAGCAGGAACTGAGTCGATAAAGCCTACCCAGGTGAGAACCAGGCCGGCGCCAAAAAAAACACTTTGGCTCGACGCGGCCCTCACTGGATCTGCCAACTGAACCTGACGTGTGTGCAAACCGCGAGACACCATGTATTGAATGCGCGGATCGGTGGAGGCTGTGTAAGATTTTTGTTTCTGTGCTAGCCGATCATTGACGCCGGCCACGTAGCCTTCGAGGTATTGCTTGAGGGAGGGTTGTTGATCGATCCGGGCCAGTGCCTCTTCAGTGGATTCGTACAGGCTCAAATAATCCAGCGTCAGACGAATCTCTTCGAGTGTTGCTGCACGGCTCTGCATTTTACTGAGTGGCAGAGGAAAGCTCCTGGAATCAAATTGGAATGCTGGGGGGAGCTGCCCGGGCAAAGCAAACGAGATTGCCTGATCGTTCAAGCGCGTCTCAATATCTGGCGAATAGAGGGCCCAAAAAAAGGGGAGATCTAGCCCGTAGTCATCGACTTGAGCCACTCCCACTCCGTAGCCTGCTCCAAAATAATGAGGGGCATGAATGTGTGCAAATCCGTAGACATCCCGCTTCAGTGTGATTTTCGGCACTTGTGGTGAAGCTTGCTGAGGAAGGGGCAGAACCCCAGAGAGGAGCTGCGCTGGAGAACAAGATCCGAGCATGATCATGAGGCCTATCATGAGGCCTATGATGAGGCCGATGGGGGCGAAGACCGCCGCGCAGGACCCAGAAATTCGATTTCTTCTCATACGCATTTACCTTAAAGCACGGGCCCCTAAAAAAATGGGGGTCTAACTAATTCTTGAGGTGGTAGCGAACGCTGGTGACGACCTTGCCGCGCTTAAAAAGAAGGGCGGTGCGGATCAATAGCGCAGTCTGATTGTGTAGAAGATTGTAGCGCCATTTGGAGGTCACGAACTCTGGAATGATGACGGTTACCATTTCGTCGTGAGTGCACTGGGCCACATCATCAATGTACTCCAGCAGCGGACGAATCACGGATCGGTAGGGTGACTTGAGGACAACGAACGGAACTTCGTGCGCCCACTTCATCCATTCTTCTTTGACACGCTCAGTGGTGATCTGATCCAGCTCGACGTAGCAGGCGCGTACATCATCTGAGATTGAAATGGCGTAACGTAAGGCGTCGATCACACCGCGATGGATGCCAGAGATGGGGACAATCACGGTGTGTTTAACCTTGGTCAGAGCCTTGGGGGGCTGGGCGCCGATGAGGGAGAGTTCTTTTCCGACTGCAATGTAGTGCGCGTAGATTCGGGTAAAAATATAAACAATGACGGGTAGGATGCCGATGATCATCCAAGCGCCATGCGTGAACTTAGTAGTTGCCACCACTCCGAGTACAATCGTAGTGGCCAGCGCTCCCACGCTGTTGATTGCAATGCCTGCCGTCCATCCTGCCTGGCGAAGCTTGAGGTGGTGGACGACCATGCCCGCCTGAGAAAGGGTAAAAGAGAGAAAGACGCCTACCGCGTAAAGGGGGATGAGTTTGTGCACGTCGCCGTCAAAGAGCCAGATCAGCAAAAACGCAAAGAAGCTCAAGCCCAAGATGCCGTTTGAGAAAACGAGCCTGTCGCCCAGGCTTGCTAGCTGGCGAGGAAGAAAGCGATCCTTGGCCAGCATCGATGCTAGACTCGGAAAACCAGTGTACGCTGTGTTGGCCGCTAGAAATAAGATGAGCGCGGTGGCCACCTGTAGGGTGTAATACCCCGCCGTATCGCCAAACACCGAGCGGCCGAGCTGCGAAATAATGGTCTCACCCTCGCGGGGGGCCACGCCATAGACGTGCGCCAAGAGGGTAGTGCCCATGAAAAGCACCGCTAGGATTGCAGCCATCCAGATCAAAGTGACTTTTGCGTTGCGGGCTGCGGGCTCCCTAAAGCTTTGGACGCCGTTTGAAATGGCTTCTATTCCAGACAGCGCCGCACATCCGGACGAGAATGCTCTTAAAATCAAAAAGAGTGAAAGCTCCGGATAGACTTCGTGGAGGATGGGGGCTGCCGGAGCATCTTGTCCGGTCGCAATCTTGTACGTACCCACGGCAAGCATTGAGAAAAATGAAATGACAAAAAAGTAGGTCGGAAAGGCAAAGATTGTCGCCGACTCTCTGATTCCGCGGAGGTTCAGCACCATGATCACGAAGATCACTAGAGCGGAAAACGCAACACGATGGCTCTGTAGAAATGGAAAAGCCGAGTCAAAGTTTGCCATGCCGGCTGCAACCGAAACTGAGACCGTGAGGACGTAGTCGATCAGCAGAGCGGCACCCGCAATCAGGCCGGCGCGATTACCGAGATTCTCCTTGGCAACGGTGTAGGCGCCACCCCCCCCGGGGTAGGCCTCAATGGTCTGAAGGTAGGAGATCGCAACAATGATGAGCAGTGTGGTGATGCCTAGGGCTACTGGCATGGACCACGACATGGCCATCATTGAGACCGCAGCAAGTGGGAGCAAAATTTCTTCGGTTGCGTAGGCGGTCGATGATAGGGCGTCAGAAGCCATCACTGCCAGAGCCTTCCACTTTGGAATGCGTTCGTGGCTGGCCATTTGGTTGGTCAGGGGCTCGCCTACGAAGAATCTCTTGATCTGGCCGACTTGCATCAGCTTCTGACTTACGCCCGCCTTTGGATCGGGTCAATGTCACCCCGCATTTAGACTTGAACTGGCCTCCCGCCTGAAGTAGCCGAGCCCGTATGAGAGTGTGTGGCTCAAGGCTCGGTTTGGGGTTGGCATGGCTCAGTTTTTCTTGTTCGGGTCTAGCTTCAGCTGACCCCGGCGATCCCTCGCGTCTGTCAGAGCTTTTTAAGGAGCGATTTAAGCAACACTATGCAGCAGGCCGTTGCGGCGACAATATCTTTCGATTCATCGCGGCGGCGAGGGATCTTGGAGAGTCGTTAGCTGAAGTGCTGGGTGAGGCAAATGTTATTGTCATTCGAAATGCAGGGGGTAGCGTTTTTGGCTTGGTGAATGTCGAACTTGCTCGGGATGAGGAAATATTCAAAGGTCAGCAGAGAAAGCCCAGTGAGCGCAATTGGTATCATCATGTTGTGTTGGTTCATGGCGGCAAGGTCTACGACTTTGATTACACGAACGAGCCCAGGGTCGAAACCATCGCTGAATATTGCGAGCGGATGTTTCTGGATGAAAAAGCCATTCCGACGGATAGCTATGGATTCTATGTAGGTCGTGACCGAAAGCTCGCAGATTACACCATTGAATCCATTTCTGCGTCTGAGTATTTTCGCTTCCATTCACTCGGTCAAAAACCAAAATTGTCGGACCCGGTGAGTCTTAAGGATTTTATTCAGGCATCAAAAAAATAGTTCGTTGTACTCGCTGTAAAAGACGGTTTCTGCCTATTTTTGCTCGCCAATCCTACGGGTTGCCACAGCGCGCAGTTGGTCGCGGATCGTGTCGGTAGAAGCGCGCATGATGAGCTGTTCCAGGTTGGACCAAGAGAGGTCCAGAATGCCCTCTGCTGCTTTGAGTAAAAACGCGTCGCGCTCTGGAGTTGTACGGCTCAGAAGAAGGTCCGACGTGGTGAGCGCTTCTGCCATCCTGAGGGGTGTTAGCCTTGGCGTCGCAGTGTCGACGAACTCAAGAAACGATTCCTGACGAATTAGGATTTGGGCCAGTGAAGCATAGTCCACGGGTCTGAGTGAACTCATGAGTGCAAGTCCCTGCAGCACGAGTTCATCTCTTTCTGGGGCACCAGGAAGAGCCAGAAGGATCTTAGCAAAAGTCTGGCCCCTCAGGGGGACCAGTTTTGGAAGAATCACGGCGCAAATTTGTTTGCGGACGGACCAATCCGAAGCCAGGAGCAGAAGGGATCGCATCGCTTCAGAGCTAAAGTCGACTGCCTGACGGATCGACAGCAATATCATCGTGTCTCGAAGATCATCTGCCAAGAACTGCTCCGTGAACAAAACGATCTGCTCACTCGTGAGGTTTTGAATTTTTGGAATGAGATGCTCAGCAACTGAGAGCATGACCTCAGTGGATTCAAGAGGCGTCAACAGAGCCGCAAGCTGCGCAAGAACCAGTTCTCCCTTGATGTGCGATGCTAGTCCAGTCAGGCGATCGCGAGTGGGTCCGTTCGGAAATCTTCGTAGAAGATCCAAGAGCCTTCCGGCGGATTGATCAGTCCCAGTGGTGAAAATCTCGGTGGCCAGAGAAGAAGCAAAGCCCAGGGCGCGCTTATTGACGGCCAGATCCAAGAGTAGAGCTTTCTGTTGATCCAATAAAGACTCAAAGCTTCCGCCCAGCTTTTCGAGCAAGGTCTGAAAAGCCTCGTCCGCCGCCTTTGACGACTCTGAAGAACCTGCAAGTGGAGATGAGAGGTGGGTAAGAAGGTGCGTACCTGAGTCAAAGCTGAGAGTCTGGATCTTTCTCAGTCCAGCTACGACCAGTTGGTTGCCCTGTTCGGCAAGCTGGTCAGCCAGCTCGAGGTTGTATCGTAGAATTTGAGCAAACTCCTGATCCTCAGGAGATCCGGACCGACTGAGTTCTCGCTCGCGGAGTTTCATTTTTTCAAAAATCAAAGGGGGATAGTACCGCCCGTTCAAGATCAGTTCCAAACGCGAGGGGTCCAGGGCCGGCGCGGCTGAGACCAGTTCCATTAAATTCTGGAGATATTCGGGCGTTGGTTCTGCTGCCCAGCGGAGCTTCAGGAGAGAGTCGCTCGTGTCGTCTAGGCGCAAAAAGTCAGTAAGAGCGGGCATGAGCTCATTGATCTCTAGTAGAGAGTCCCGGCTGGGGAGTTCCCAGTATTCCCGCTCTGGAAGACGGATGGCGGCCGTGAGTGATCCGCTCTGCATTAAAGAGAGCTCTAAACCCACTTGTTGAGGGCCGACAGCCCTCAAGCGCAAAGGATCGAGCTCTGGGCGCTCGAGACGATACAGTGAGCGGGCTTGCGAGTCGGTGATTTCAATCGATTGGAGTGAAAGAATGTCTTTTTCGACTCGCGCCCCGACGGGCACCAAATGCTGTGGGGTCAGGAGTTCTTCGACTGGAATTGCAACTGGCTTGAGGGGGTCGTTTCTCCCAAAAACGGCGCGGATCTTGAGCCCCGTCGGCATGGGACTGGGTGATTGAGGACTCCAGAAGACAACGAAGCTGCCCGAGTCATTGAGTCGCGCATCGTCCTTGGATTTGCATCCCGCCCCAGCAATCAGGGTTGCTAAAATGCTGAAGACAGAGACATGAAACACCGAGAGACGTTTCTGCATAGCGTGCCCGTTTCTATATTATCTGATCAAAATAATCAAGAGTTGTGCTTCCTCGCCCGCATGGAGCTTGCAGGCCCATTCTCATGGGTATTGCTGCGTAACTCTATAAAAGGAAAGGAAATTATTAATGCGAGCCCTCGACCTGTTGCGTGCTGACCATCGCCATCTTCAGTCCCTCTTTGAAAGTCTGAGGCAGACCGCCGACTTTGGTGAAAGGCGGGACCTCTTTGAAGAAGTCAGAGATTCTTTAGAGCTGCATGCGGACCTTGAGGAGCGGGTCTTTTATCCAGTGTTTCGGAGAAACCCCCAATGGGCGGAGCTGATCGAAGAGGCCATTGAAGACCACCGACTCATGGACGAGATGGTGACAGAACTGGGGGTGGTCCATGACGCCGAGGATTTTAGTGACCTGTTGGATGAGCTGGTCGAAGCCATCGAAGAGCACTTTGTCGAGGAGGAGAGTGAGCTTTTTCCGGCGCTCATTCCACTTTTGGCAGAAACAGAGTGGGTGCGCCTGGCAAATGAAATGGAAGCGTACCGAGAGATCGATCGCGCAGCCTAACCGGCCTTAAACTCAATGTAGAGTGCACCGCCCAGCTGAGTGCTGGTGTATTGGCATTTCATCTCACCCTCGGGTGGTAGCAAAAAGTGAGTGCATTGGAGGCGTACCTCAATGATTGAGCCACTTGCTGCTCCAATTGCCCGAAGTTGCGCCACTCCATCGAGAGTATGTCGATTGAGGTCAATCCGGGCGTTTTCAAAAACGACGGTCACGCGCTCAGATTGCGGAGAGTCCGGCAAACCAAATTGAAGAGAAACCGTGGCGTTTCTCTCAGGAGAAGGAATGAAAAGTTCAGTAAGCTCTTCAGATCGGCTTCTGGCGCCTCGGTTGACTTGAAGCCAGACCTGGTTTCTTTGTTCCCCCTTTTCGCCCGCATGGAGCGTTACAAAACCGTGTCTTTCGAGGTGGATTTCAGAACCCGATTCACTCGGCTCTGAAGTGAGCGATGACGGAAATCGACTCGTAGCAGTTTGACCAAACCCTGCCGCCCAATGCGTGCAGAGCCATTCTGCGGTTTGAGAATAAACGCATTCGCTCTGAATCTGTGTTTCTCCGAGTTGCGCACGCCCTCGGAGGGTGCGCGTTCTTTCATCCCAGAGAGCCCCTTCGTGAACCAATCGAAAGGCGTCTCCAAAGTTGAGGCTCATCTGAACGACTCTCAGTGGGGCAAACCGATTCAGAAACGTTTCTTCAGGCGAAGTGTCGGGCTCAATGATCACGAGCTTGGCGCGACGTGCCTGAAGGGCGGGGGCTTGGCCTCCGGCAAAAGGCGACCGAAACTCAACGACTCCCTCTACAAAATTGCCGGGCACTCCAAATCCAGGAGGAATGGACGCCCCTGATGCTCTTGAAGCAAGTTCCGCAAGAGAAGCGCTCGAGTTTCGCTCGAGCAGAAACTGCGTACCGCTCTCCGGGTATCCTGAAGTTTCGAGGACTCCGCGCAACTGGTCTTTCCAAAGGGTGCCACCGATTCGTACCCGTTCGGTACGTCCGTTTGTGCGAGTAAGGGTTAAAGAAACTTCAAATTCGCCAGACTCAGGGTCAAAGAAACTATCGGGAGCAGTAAGAGCCATCCTCCGTTGGCCTTCGTCAAAGACCAGGCGCGCAGGCAGAAGTGTGCTGGCTTGTGCTTTTTCTCCGGGGCCGCCGGCAATCACACTGATTTGGGGTTGAAACGAGAGCTCGAGGCCACCCAGGGCCGTCTCTCCATTCTTGAGAAGCCCGCGAAAAACACCTTCGATGGGCTGGAGTTGTTTGAGTTTTTCACGCAGCTCTTCTCGCCGCCACTCATCCAGAGTGTGCTCTGCTGCACAGCCAGAAAGCAGCAAAGTGCTGAGCAGCAGAATCCGTAGTTTTTTTAAGAGCATTCTCTGAGGCCTTTACGAGAGTCCTACGCTGAGCAAAAAAGTTTTTGGCTCTTGCTGTATTCTCAGAGAGCCCCCACCAACCGACTCACAGGGATTCCCACGGCGCGGCAGGTTCTGGCAAGAGCCTGCAAGTGATCGAATCGCGCCTGCTCAAGCGATTGCTGGGCGTCTTGAAAGGCCTGCTGGACTTGAAGTAGCTGCAAAAGGTCAATGGTTGCGAGGCGATAATTGCGCCGGGCCTCCTCAAGACTTTGTTTTGAAAGGTCCCAGGCGCGTTGAGAAGATTCAAGGTTGGTGCGCGTCATTTCGAGAGTTTGCTGACTCCGGACGCGCTCAAGGGCAGAGGACTGGATGAGGCCGTGCTCTTCGGCTTCGACCTGGGCTGCCTGCGCGTTGAAGCTCCTGATTTCTTGAAGAATCGACAGTCCGCTAAAAAGCGGGATGGTCAGATTGATGCTCGCGCTCCAGGCATTGGCCGAGTTGCTCAGAAGATCTGTCCGTACAAAAGACTGACGCGCTAGCTCTCCGGTGGCCCGAATCGAGGGAAAGTTCTGACCGATCGTTACCGAGCGCGCCTGCGACACGCGTTGTCGTCGCAGGCGGACTTGCTGAAGCTCAGGCAAAGCAATGATTTCGGAGGAGATCAGCTCTTTTTCTAGTTCAGAAAGAGGTCTCGGCTCTCCGGGCTGTCGTGCCCCCCGAGTCTCCAGGCTCCCAGTCACGGTGATGACTTGGGGATCCGTGCGTCCGAGCAGAGTGGCGAGCTCTTGCGCAGCAATACGTCGCTGAGTGCGGACTTGTGCCAAGCGAGGCTCGAGTAGGGCTAGCTGAGTCCGCGCCTGCAGGACATCGAGCAGCTGCCCGCGGCCAATCGACTGGCGCCGGAGTGCAGTTGCCAGAGTTTCTTTTTGGATTTTTTCAATCTCAGTGAGCGTTTCTAAAAGCCTCTGTGAAAGAAGAACCTGATAAAAAGCACGAATGACGTTGATCGAGAGGTCCCGGCTGGCGATCTCCAGATCGAGTTGGCGCAGCTCGCGATCAGTCCGGGTGAGGTGGATCCCGGAAAAGAAACCAAAAACAAGAAGCGGCTGCTGGGCCTGGATATTGGCACTGTAAGAGTTGTAGGGTTCGCCATTGAAGCGAACAAAATTAGATACCACTGCGTCTTTGCGGGTCATTGCGCTTAGATTGGCATTGATCACTGGAAAGAGTGTTGCAAAGGCGCGCCCCTCATCGGCTTCGAACTGCACCAGACGCTCGCGAGCTTGCTTGACCTGGGGCTGATTTTCTAAAGCTTCTTGAATGGCCTGCTTCAGGTTGATCGGAGAGGCTTCAGCTGCAGCAGGCTGAATCGATTGTAGTGGGGCTAGAATAAACAGAAGCAGGACGGCCAGATGAGAGGTCAGACCCTTGGAGCGTTGCCAGCGCGCAAACAAAGAATACGCGCAAGGCACGACGAAGAGAGTGAGGAGCGTGGAGACGATCACGCCGCCAATCACAGTGACCGCCATGGGTCTCAGTGTCTCAGAGCCAGGTCCGAGAGCCAGGGCTGGTGGCAGTGCACCAGCCACTGTTGAAAATGAAGTCATGAGGATCGGTCTGAGCCGGTTGGGGCAGGCCTCCAAAAGTGAGCGATGAACGACTCCGGCCTCGAGAGGGGCCTGACTCTGCTTTCGAAAAGCTTCTATGGCTTGGTTCGTAAAATCAACGAGCAGGATGGAGTTCTTCTTCACAATTCCCATCAGTAAAATGAGGCCGATGAAGCTGTAGATGTTGAGGCTTTGGCCGGTGAGCCAGAGTCCTAGAAAGGCGCCTGAAATGCTAAACGGCATGGAGAGGAGCACGGAGAGGGGGTCAATGAAGCTGTTGAATTGGGATGCAAGGACCATGTAAGCCACCGCGACTCCAAGAAGCAGGGCAAAACCTAAATCTGCGAACGACTCTTTAAAGGTCTCAGAGCTTCCGCTCATGACGGTTTTGTAGCCAAAAGGCAGAAGTCTTGCTGATATCGCCTGAACAGCGGCAATTGCGTCGGACTGGGATTTTCCTTTCGGAATGTTAGCAAAAAGGCTGATGGCCCTCTCTCGGTTGTAGCGGTTGATTTGAGAGAGCGCCGGCTTTTCAGTGATTTGGACCACCTCTGCGAGTGGAAGGAGTTCGCCGCGATTGTTGCGAACTTGAATTCTACGGATTTGTTCAGCGCGGGTCCGCTCCTCGGGCTCGAGCCGGACGCGGATATCGTAGCGGTGCCCTCCCGAAGAATACTTGCCGACATTCACGCCGCCGACTAGGGCTTGAATCGCTTCAGAAATCGCACGCACACTGACGCCGCGTTGGGCTGCGCGCTCACGGTCAGGGTAGATCTGGATCTCAGGCTTGCCGAGTTTGTAATCCCAGTCGAGGTCACTGACGAGACCCGTTTTTTCGAGTTCCTCACGAATTTTTTCAGCAGATTGGGCCAAGATCCCCCAGTCGCTGCCTCGGACGGAGAATTCTAACGGATAACCGCGAGAGGCAGAAAAACCTCTCATCGACAGGTCTTGCGCAAAGACTTTGGTATCTTTGACCTGCTTTAGCATTGATTTGAGATCTTCCATGAGCTCTTGCTGGGTCCATTCTTTCCCCGTGGCGGGATTTTTTCCGCGTTTGCCTTTGGGCTGGAGAGTGACAAAGAGGACGCCCGTATTGACTTCTCCTCCACCAAATCCTCCCACAGCTACGTAGTAACGGAGGACTTCAGGACGGGTGGCCAGCAGGGCCTCAGCTTCTTTAAATTTTCCGTCGGTATATTGCAGGGAGCTATCTACCGGGGTTTGGAGCCGCATCATGAAACGGCCTTGGTCTTGCGCTGGTACAAACTCCTTTCTGAGTGCTCGAGCGGTGGCAAACGAAGCCACCATAAAAATCAGCGCTCCTCCCACCACTTTCCAGCGGTGCTGAAGTGCTACAGAAAGTCCCAGTCGGTAGAGGTGCTCCCAGCGTACAAAAAGCCGGTCCACCAAACGGCCGCCGCTTGAATGGTCCAAAAACTGCGAGCAGCGCATCGGAGTCAAAGTGAGCGCTTCAAGGAGTGACAAAAAGACCGCCACAGTCAGGGTCACACCAAACTGGAAAAAGAATCTTCCGATGGCGCCTTTCATGAATACCACTGGGAGAAAGATGGCAGCGATGGCCACTGTTGCGGCGATGGCGGCAAACGTGATTTCAGCTGAGCCTTCGAGTGCGGCTTTGAGGCGGGATTTGCCCATCTCGGAGTGTCGGACAATGTTCTCAAGCACCATGATGGCGTCGTCGACAACAATACCGATGGCCAGGCTCAGGCCCAACAGGGTGAAAGTGTTGAGTGTAAAACCCATGAAGTGCAGCACAGTAAAGGTGCCGATGATCGAAGTGGGGATCGCAAGCAGGACGTTGATGGTCGAGGACCACGAGCCCAGAAAGAACCAGCAAACGATCCCGGTGAGAATAGCAGATAAAATGAGAGTGAAGTTGAGCTCGTGAACGGACTCTTCGATGAACTGAGTGGTGTCAAAGTTCAGGTTGAGCTCGACGCCAGGCGGGAGTTGGCCGCTCTGCTTGTCCATGAGCTTGGCCATTTGGTTGCGAACTGCTTTGGCGACCGCAACAGCATTTGCGCCGCGCTGCTTGCGGATTCCAAGTCCAATGGCAGGTTTTTGATTAAAGCGCGAGAGCCTGCGGGCTTCGGCCAGGCCCTCTTCAATTCTCACAACATTCTTGAGCGGGATGGATCTGAAGCTTGGCCTACCCCCACGCTCTGAGATCCCGATCCTCGAGAGCTGCTCAACGGTCTCCGCTTCACCTAAAGTTCGAACATCGTACTCTCGGCGTTCAGTTTCGAGCTGCCCTGCCGGGAGCTCAGTGTGTTCCTGGCGAATGGTCGACAAGATGTCCCCGACTGAGAGCTCGTATTTTGCTAATTTGTCGCTCGTCGCCCAGAGTCGGATATTGGGATCAATGTAGCCTCCCAAAAAGACTTCGCCTACGCCGGGCAGCGTGCTGAACCGGTCCTTGAGTTGATCCCGCACGTAGCGCATCAGCTCTCGGGTCGGAACCGCTTGAGGCCCAGTGTTCGAGCTGACTGTGAGCCACAAGATGGGCTGGTCTTCTGGGTTGGTCTTGGTGATCACGGGAGGATCAATTTCACGCGGGAGGAGTCGTTGGGCCTGCGCGATTTTCGTCTGAACCTCTTGCAAGGCAGTGTCGATGTTGCGGTCGAGGTCAAACTCTAAAGTAATCGACGCGGATCCGTAACGAGACGAAGAGGATACGTTTCTGATGCCCTGCACCGTCATGACGGAGTCTTCGATGGGGTCCACCACTTCAGACTCCAAAACTTCAGGGGCAGCACCCTCGTAGCCCACTGAAATATTGAGAACCGGAAAGTCGACGTCCGGAAGTTGGCTAATTCCCATTCTTTTGAATGAAATCCAGCCAAACAGCATCAGGGCGGCCATGAGCATCCAGGCAAAGACCGGTCGGCGAATGGAAATCTCTGAGAGAGTCATCGAACTGCTCATGGAGTGTTTGATAGACCCCGGGGGTTGACCCTTCAAGGGATATTGCATACCTCCATCCGTGCGATGAATTTTATCTTCAAGACCCCTCGCGCACTCCGAGTGTTTCTTTTTCTGCTCACCGCGGGAGGCCTTTTGGGATTGAGTGACTGCAAGTCGGGTCAACTGCCTCCAGCTTGCAAAGTGACAGGGGATTTAGTTTCCGATTCGCGAGTGAATCAAAATTCAGAGCTCGTCCTCTCTCGTGAGAAACTTGCTTCCCTTCTTTTTACTGGCAACATGCCCATTCATTTGGCGGCACTCGCAGTTCAGCAGTCCAAGACAGAGTTGACTCTGGCGAGGACCAATCTTCTTCCTTCGATCAATCTGGGGGCCCTACTGCTCGCAGCAGGGCAGCCCCAGTTTGCATGGGTCGCGGTTGAGAGCGCTCTTCCTTTTCTCATCCCTTCAAATTGGTTTCGAGCGGGCCAAGCTCGAGAGCTCTTTGAGGCCCAGAAGTTGGCCCTGCAAGTCGTACAACAAAATCAGTATGCCCAGGTTTATTCACTGATTGGGGTGTGGCGGGTGGATCGAGAGCTGCAGAACCATCTCTCCGAAGAATTCGAAGAAGCTCAAGCAGCTTTTGACCGGATCTCCCGGAGTTTTGCCGTTGGTTTAGTAACGTTAGAAGAAAAAAACCGTGCTGAGTCCCTGCTCGCACAAGCTGGGTTCTCATTGGTTCGTGTCAACGAACTGCTAGCGCGTGAAGAGGCTGCCCTGCGGCGGATGTTTGGAGTAGAGGCCGGGGTCAAAGTGGTGAGCGAGGGTCCTTGGGAACCGTTGTCGCCTTCATTGACTGAGTCCCGTATTGAAGAGCAGGGGGTTGAGCCAGTGCTCGAGCAAGTGCTCGGATTGATTCCGGAGTACCAACAGCTCTCAAGGCTGATTGAAGCTTCACAGGCAAATGTCTGGTCTTCTGTTTTTGGGTTTTTTGGCGGAGCCCGCGCGTCTCTCATTCCGGAGGGCGGTGGGCCTAATGCTCCTGGCACTCTTAGCCCTTCTTTCTCTCGGCTGTCGGTGGGTGCGGGTTTGAACTTTGGTGTGTCGCTGATTCCGACGATTGAGCTTTCAGAACTCCGGGTCAAAGAAATGGAGCTCAGGCAAGTCGAGCTGAAGCGTGAGATTCGTCAAGTACTTGAAGGACTGAAGGCACAGATTGAGTCGACTCGGGCTCAGCTGGTCTTAGCAAAAAGGGCTGAAGCCACTGCTCAATCGTCAGCGCGGGCCGCACGACTCAGGCTTGAAATTGGGGTGGCGACCTTAGGGGAGCTTGAAGCAGCCCATGGCGAGTGGCGCGCAGCTTTTTTGTCGAGGCTAAGAGCAGCCTCAGAGCTAGAGCTTGCACGCCTCAGCTGGCAGCGTACTTTGCAGGAGGGTCCCTTTGCGGAGCTTGAGCCCTGCATGGTGGAGCCCTGAATGGGAGCCTGACGCCAAATGGCATTTGAAACTGTTCTTGAAGCGGCTCTTGAAGCTGCAATGGATGCCGCGCTTGACGTTGCTGAAACGTTTGTAGGCGCAACCGCTCCCAATCCTCCTGTTGGTGCTGCCGCCTTTGACGCGTCGGGGACAGTGCTGGCCGCTGCCGCTCACGAGCGTGCGGGTCGAGCTCATGCAGAAGCGGTACTCCTTGAAATTTTAGCTTCAAGGGGTCTCCTAAAAAAAGTTCACACCTTGGTAGTGACGCTTGAGCCCTGTAATCACACGGGGCGCACGCCACCGTGCACAGAGGCGCTGATTCAATCTAAGATCCCGCGGGTGGCGTACCTTTGCGCTGATCCCAACCCTTTGGCCTCGGGTGGCGCTCACTGCCTGAGAGAGGCAGGGATAGAGGTGTTGGGACCAGAAGAGCTGGCCTCTCGGTTAACGGCATTGCGAGCTCGACGGCTGCGTCTTCAACTCGGTCCTTTTTTAAAGCGAGTGTCGTCCGGATTGCCTTGGGTCACCGTTAAGCGGGCATTTGACCTTGAGGGCTCCATGATTCCGCCTGCTGGAAAAAAAACGTTCACTTCGAAAACCTCACTTCGTCTGGCGCACTCCCTGCGCAAGAGGGCTGATGTCATTTTGACCGCAAGCGGGACTGTTTTGGCAGATCATCCTCAATTTACAGTCAGAGAAGTGGCAGACCACCCTGGAAAAATTCGAGCACTTTGGATCGCTGACAGAAGGCGTCGTGTACCGGAGTCTTACCTTCATACGGCTTTGGGTCGGGGGTTCATGGCAGAGCGAGTCGAGGATTGGCAAGCTGCGTTGGCTGAGGCTGGAAAAATGGGAGCGCTGGAAGTCCTGGTTGAGGCAGGCCCTTCATTTTCTGGGCAAGTGCTTGCGTCAGACTTTTGGGATCGACGAATCGATATTCATTTGTCTCCCGGTCACACCTTAAGTCCAGACCTACCTAAAGAAGCGGAAGATCGAGTCGACGAATTGTTTCGGGCTCCTTGATCTACTATACTGGTCAGCATGAGACCATTTCTGAAGACTGTAGTCGCGATCGTCGGATTGAGTATTCCCCTTACCGTGCATGCTCTGGAAACGCTCCCCTTAAAGGCGCCAGCTCCGGCAGATAACCCAACCACAGCTGCAAAAGTAGAACTCGGAAAAAAGCTTTATTTTGACGCGCGCCTTTCGGCCAACAACACGGTCTCCTGCAACAGCTGTCACAATGTTCAGGCCAATGGGGACGATGGATCGGCTGTTTCGACTGGAATTCACGGACAAAAAGGGGGCCGATCCTCGCCAACGGTTTGGAATTCGGCATTCTTGTCGGCCCAGTTTTGGGATGGTCGAGCCGCTACTCTTGAAGAACAGGCTAAAGGTCCTCTCACCAATCCCATTGAGATGGGGATGAAGGACCATGACGCGGTCATTGCTAAGGTCAAAGCGATTCCGGGTTATGTAAAAGAGTTTGAGAAAGTTTTTGGAAAGAAAAATCCAGTAACGATCGATCACTTGGCTAAAGCAATTGCTGCCTTTGAGAGGACGCTGATCACTCCGGACTCGCCCGTAGATCGTTACATTAAGGGAGACAAGAAGGCCCTCACAGAACAACAGGTGCGGGGCATGCAGCTCGTTCAGAGCGTGGGGTGTGTGGCCTGTCACATGGGCCCAAACTATGCAGGCCCGGCAGGTTTGCCGTTAGGCACCGGCTTCTATCAAAAATTCCCAATGTTTCCGGATGCATCTCTTGAAAAGAAATACGGCTTCACTAAGGATTTGGGCCGTTACGGGGTCACCCAGAAGGACTCGGACAAGAATTTTTGGCGGGTCCCCACGTGGCGCAACGTTGCTCGTACTGCGCCGTACTTTCATAACGGCGCAGTGAAGACTCTGGATGAAGCAGTACGGGTGATGGCTAAGACTCAGCTCAATCGCACTCTCAAGGACGATGAAGTACGGGACATTGTGGCGTTTTTGGAGGGGTTAAACGGGACCTATCCAAAGATTTTAGCCCCTGAGCTTCCGGGCTTGACGACAGCTGCCATAAAGTAGTTTCTTCGCTCTCGCGAGGGACAGCTCATGAAGAAACGAATTTTGGCTGCCGTGGATCTTGGTTTTGATCAGGGGTGGGAACGGCGAGCCCGCCAGACTATTGATCAGGCTCTCTGGTTGGCGAAGGCGCTCGGACTGGGCGTGGACTTGGTTCACATTTCTGATGCTGTCTCGCCGGGGGCCAGTCAAAAAGGTGCGCTCGCTCTACTTTCTCGATTCGTGGATGATCAAAAATCACGATTTAAGCGCTTAGTGGGCGAGCACCCAGGGGTGTCCGTGACCCCGCTCTTTATGAAGGGCGATGCAGTCACGAAGCTCATCCAGCTCTCGAGTAAACGCACCCAGTATGAGTGCTTGGTTCTCTCGACTCACGGCCGTACGGGCTTTGCCCGGATGTTGCTGGGAAGCGTTGCTGAAGAAGTCATTCGAAACTCAAAGATCCCCGTAGTGTGTATCGGAGCTGGAGCTCAGGCAGAATCTGCTCTCAATCCAGAGAGAAGCCCCCAGAAGCAAAATGTGAAGCCGCTTCTTTTCGTGGCCTCTGATTTAGGTGTGAATTCTCGTAAATCCGAGAAGACCGCATTGGAGTGGGCTTCCAAGCTCAAAGCAGACGGAGTTCTCTTTCATTCTCTGCGCGAGGCCCTTCATCCAGTGATTCAGACGGCCTACGCAGCTGGACCGGGGTCGATGGACGTCGAGTCGTTGATTGCTCCCCATCGTGAGAGGGCGCGTAAAGCCCTAGATCTGCGAGCTAAGGCGTGGTCACGAAAAAAGCTTCGATGTCAGGTCATTTTAGACGAAAAACACGCTTCGGCCGAGTCGGGCATCCTTGAGGCCATTCGTGAGACACAGCAAAGCCGCTCTGTGACGTTTGCATTTCTGGGTACCCATGGGCGTAATCTAGCAGCGCGCGCCTTCTTGGGGAGTACGGCGCGTGAAGTGGTTCTCGGCGGTCCGATTCCGGTAGTTACCGTTAAATCGTAACTGCGACTGAAACCTGCTCAGTGCTTATGTCTTGGATTAGATTTTTCGGACGCTTTTTAGGATTTCAAAATAGCGTTCCGCAGGATCCTCCCGCGCCTCTCCTTCAGAGGCACCGAGCTCAGCGGATCACGGTTGAAGGGCTTCAGTTTCTCTGGCTTACGGTGGAGCCCATTGAGGGGCCACAAAAAGAAAACCAGAGCAAGTTTGAGATCCTGAATATTTCGATTTCTGGGGTGGGATTTTTCGCAGATCGCCAAGACTTCATGAGGTCGCCGGTCACTCAATATTCAGCTTGGCTTTTTGTGGGCGGCAAGAAGCATCAGGTTGAGCTCAAGGTCGTCCGTCAGTCGCGAGGGATAGTCGGCGCCCGTTGGATTGGACTTTCAGAGGAGCTCAGGCGTGAGCTTTGGAAAATTCTTGAGCCTGAGCGTGTGGCCTCAGGGTCTCTTCGAATGAACGACTCACTGCTGGCTCAACAGCCAGACGGAAAACCTATCTTTTACTCTAGCCGAGAGGGCTGCGAGTTCTACTTAGTGACTTCATTTGAGAAGGGGCTAAGGGGGTATGTGGATTGGTTTGGGAGTCATTTACAGTTTGCGGTTGGCCAGCCGCTCTTCATTCAAATGATTGGAAAAAAAATTGCTGAAGTGCGTAAACCTCCTGCCCCGTCTGAGGGAGACCTCTATGAGTGGGTGACCTGGGATGCCACCCGTCAAGAGCGGGCAGAGCTGATTGCGCAAGTAGTTCGATACATTAGAGCCTTGCCGGGACTTGAAGAGAAACTCAGGCGCCAAGCCATTGGTCTTCTTGAAAGCTCCTGAGCCCTCTGAGCCCTGAGTATTGAGCACTGGGCTTGCTTTGCTTCTGGATGAATGCACGAGTCCGCAGCTCTCACAGCCCATGCGCTTACAAAAATTTACGCCCAAAAGACCAACGATGGCGGGCTGCGCGTGGATGCGCTGCGTGGGATTGATCTTGAGTTTTTGCCGGGGGAGCTCGTGGTCCTTCTGGGGCCGTCGGGGAGCGGCAAATCGACATTACTTCATTTGCTAGGCGGGCTGGATCGAGCCACCTCAGGCAGCATTCTCTATCAAGGTCGGGATCTCTGCCAGTTCTCAGACCGAGAGCTCACTGAGTTTAGGCGCGACCACGTGGGGTTTGTTTTTCAATTCTACAACTTGATCCCCACTTTGACGGCTCTTGAAAATGTCCAGCTGGTCACTGAGCTTGCCGCTCGCCGCAGGACAGCAAATCCGATGGAGCCTCTTGCTGCGCTAGCGCTCGTCGGGATGGAAGGCCGGGCGCAGCACTTTCCAAGCCAGCTTTCAGGCGGCGAACAGCAGCGAGTGGCTATCGCCCGAGCCGTTGCAAAAAGACCCGATTTGCTCTTTTGCGATGAGCCTACCGGAGCCCTCGATGTTCAGACGGGCAAGCTCGTTTTGGAGGCCATTTTAAAGGTGAATGCTGAGCTTGGCACGCTCTCACTGGTCATCACGCATAACGCTGCGATCGCAGGGATTGCGCATCGAGTGGTGAGGATTTCTGAGGGAAGAATCCTTTCGAGTGTCATCAATACCACCCGAGTCAAGCTATCGGAGGTGTCTTGGTGAAAGTTCTCCATCTCAAAGTCCGCAGAGATCTGCGCCGTCTGGGGCTTCAGGCCCTCACTGTGGCTTTGTTGGTGGCCAGTGGAGTGGGTTTGCTCGTCTCCGCGTGGAGTTCCTACGAAACTTTGCGAAGGGCCAGAGATCTTTTTTACGCGAGTGCACGGTTGGGTGACTCTTTTGCCGATCTCAAACGTGCTCCGAGAGACCTCATCGCGCGAGTGCGTAGAATCCCAGAAATCATTGAAGTGGATGATCGTGTTGTTCTCTACGGTCGGATCTACGTCAGCCAGGGCATCGGGTTTAGTTCGGCAGCCGCGATGGCCCGCTTGATTTCTCTTCCGCGGGGTGGGCAGCCTCCGCTCAACCAGGTTCATATCCGCCAGGGACGACTTCCGCGTGAGTCGCGCACGGGTACGAACCGAATTGAAGTCCTCGTGCACGAGTCGTTTGCAAAAGCGCATGCACTTCAGCCGGGTGCCGTGCTGAGGGCCGTGGTTGAAGGGCGCCAAGAAGATCTGCAGGTGGTAGGGGTCGGGATTTCGCCTGACACGGTTTACGCGTTGAGTGGAAGGACTCCGTTCCCGGACGATAAGAGATTTGGGATTTTTTGGGTTCCCCGACAAAAGCTGGAAGTCTGGGGAGGGCTTACAGGAGGACTAAAAGACTCGTTCAATCACCTTTCGGTCTCGCATTCGACAACCCCCCAAGTCCAACAGCTCGTCCAGCAGAGGTTGAGTGCCCTGCTGCGTCCTTATGGCGCGCGATCTGTAGTGCCGAGATCCCGGCAGCTTTCAAACCTCTTTGTAGAAGACGAAATTCGACAGCAGAGAATCTCTGCAGTGATCTACCCAGTGATTTTTCTTGCTGTGGCTGCCTTTTTGATTCACGTCGCGACTTCACGCTGGGTTGAGCTTCAGAGGGGACAAATCGCCACGCTTAAGTCGCTCGGATACTCTCACTGGGAGGTCACGCGCCACCTACTTGAGCTGGTACTCTGGATCTTGTTGGGGGGCACTTTTTTGGGTCTCCTTTTAGGTACCGGGCTCGGAAGGCTACTTGCCTGGAGTTACCAACAGTTTTTCAGGTTTCCCTCACTGGAGTACTATCCCAGCGCCCTGGGGTTTTTGCTTGGAGTGGCGGCCGGCATCCTCCCTGGAGTTTTGGGTTCGGTAGGGAGCTTGCGAGCTCTCTTTCGACTTCAGCCCGCTCAGGCGCTACGGCCATTATCCCCGCCTGAGTTTCGGGGTTCAGCAAAAGGAGCACGCCTTTCGATCCCGCTCAGGATGGTTTGGAGAAATCTATTTTTGAGGCGGTCCCGCTTGATCATGGCAGTGATCGGAATTGGTGCGGGAGTTTCAATTGTGGTGCTCTCAGGATCCTGGCGCGACATTCTCGATCATTTGATCGAGGTTCAGTTCTCTCGCGCAGAACGAGAAGACATGATGGCTTTCTTGGTGGAGCCCAGACCACTTTCAGTGATTGATGAAGTACGCAATATACCCGGAGTCCTCTCGGTCGAGGGTTATCGGTTCTCTCCCGCCAAGTTGAGATTTAGGCAATCTGAGAGAGACGTTGCAGTGCTGGGATGGAGTGAGCAGGGCCAGCATCGTCAACGTTTAGGTTTATCCCTCAACGAGGAACCACTGATTGAATCCGGAATTCTGTTGCCCTCAAGTCTGGCTAGGCTTTGGGGTGCGAGGCCTGGCGATGAGGTAGTGATCGAGTTTCAGGAGGGGGACATGCCCATTGTGGTCGAGCGGATTGTAGGAATCTCCGAGTCTCGAATGGGAAACTCCATTATCTTTCCGATGCGGAGGCTTTCTAAGATTTTAGAGGAACTTCCAAAAGTGAGCATGCTCACTCTTCAGGCCGACCCGGAGCGGTGGCTTTCCATCCAAAAGGAGCTGGAGCAAATGCCAGGTGTGGGGGGTGCCGCGATCAAACGGTGGAGGCTGGAGGGCTTCAAGCAGACCGTAGGCAAGATCATTCGAGTATCTACATTGGTTTTGGGCGGGTTTGCGCTGCTGATCGCGGGTGGGGTGGTTTTCAATCTGGTGAGGGTGAGCTTTTCTGAGAGGAGCTGGGAAATGGCCAGTCTCAGAGTCCTGGGATTTTCTGAAGTTGAGGTTTTTGGAGTGCTTGCGCGCGAAGTAATTTTTGAAGTGACTGCGGCACTCGTTCCTGGGTTTGTCCTAGGTTATTTTTGGGTTTGGCTCAGTCGGTATTGGATTCATACAGAGGCTTTTTCATTTCCAGTGCTCGTTGAGCCCTCCACCTATGGAGGGGGAGCTTTGACGGCTGGCGTAGCCTTGGTGTTGGGTCTGGCTTCGTGTTGGTCAAAATCACGTAAATTGTCCGCCATTTCAGCACTGCAGGCGCGCGAATAAAAAGGAAGCTAAGATGAAACGTAAACTGATTTGGTCTGCAGTCTGGGTGATTCTCATTGCAGCTCTATTGGGGTGGGCGTTTTTTCCTCGGGCCATCTCGGTCCAGCTGGCCAGTGCCAAGCAGGTGAATCTGATCGAACGCTTGCGTGTCGACGGAAAGTTTCATTCTCCGATGAAGTGGCTGATTCCGGCATTTGCGGATGGTGAAATGCGTCGGATGCCACTTGAAGTGGGCGACCGAGTCAAAAAGGGCGACCGGATCACAGAGATTTTCTGGGATTTTCGATTTGATGCTCTACGATCGCCCGTTTCGGGAGTGGTGTCTAAAGTGTTCCGTCAGAGTGAGGGACCCATCCGGCGCGGGGATCCCATCCTTGAAGTCGTGGACCCTCAAAAGCTGCAGATTGTCGCTGAGCTTCTCACTCCCGAGGCCGTTCAAGTAGCAGTCGGAAATCCGGTCACGATTCGAAATTGGGGAGGAGAGGGAACTCTCGAGGGTACGGTGAGTCGAGTGAGTCGTGCCGGATTCACTAAGCCTTCAGCACTCGGCGTCGAGGAGGAGAGAACTGAAGTGACTATTGTTCCAACAACGGAGTGGCCGGCTGACGCTCGTCAAAAATTGGGAAGCGATTTCTATGTCGAGGTGGAAATCGAAACACGGCAGACGGCCAATGCTCTGGTGATTCCGGTGGGCGCTATTTTTAGAGATGGAGAGAATTGGGCTGCCTATCTCTTTAGAGAAGGGCGGGCGTCTTTAACGCATTTGGAGTTGGGACGTCGCAACGATGAGCTGGTGCAGATTCTCTCTGGGGTCAGAGCTGGGGAGCAAGTGGTGGTTTATCCGGGCGAGTTGATTCGACCTGGCTCGAAGCTAAAATCTTCAGGAGCATGACGAGACAGAAAAGGACGGCAGCTGTCTTGATGGCGTACTGCCCTCCTAGAAAAGTCTTGAGGGCTTGTGGAGTGAGGTCGGACGGCAGCACAACAATCAGAGCCATTAGCCCGAGTGCAATGAGTCTGGGGTAATGCCTGCTGTGACTGAGCAGCGTGATCACAGCTGGCGCAAGAAGCGCAAGCGTGGGGGGCTCGGTCATGTGTGAAAAGAAAAGAAACCCCGTAATGGCAGCGGCCTCCGACCTGGGTTTGCGCCAGAGCCAAAGGCCGCCAAAAAAAAACAGGGCAGAGACTTTCTGGATTCCTTGCGCAAGTTCGAGAGAAAATCTCCACTGAACCAATAGAGCCAAGAGTCCTAGCTTGTGATGGGGGTGCTCTGCGTCGGCCACTAAGACCTGAGCCCAGGATTCAAAGACGGAGAGCGTGGGATGAAGTGAGGCTGCGGGTGCCCCGATCACGGACCAAACTAGAAAGGGGACAAAGACGCCGGCTGCAATCCCGACAAGGACACCGCGCAGTACTCGGCGGTGGGGTTGGAGGGCCACCAAATAGATCGGAAAAATCTTCATCCAAGCTGCCAGACTGAGTGCCATTCCGTTTCGTTTGCCAGATGACGCACAAGACGAAATGAGCCAGAGTAACAGGCCGTTGATCTGACCATAAAAACCGTTGGTCAGCGCCAGCGGCGCCAGTACGACGAGCTCATTGAGTGTCCAGTGTGGGGACGATTCAGTGAGACTTTTTTTCCAATTCCAGCATCCTCGCCAAAACGCCAGCGCATTGAGACAGTACCAAAAAGCGGGCGTACTCCAGGTCGGCCAGGGAGGAAGGAAATTGAGAAATCCCAAGAGCACAGCCCAGATGGGGCCGTACTTAAATCGATCCGGGCGTCCCTCTTGGAGGAGGTAGGGATCCAGTCCCGACCATGCGTCCTGTCCGGCGCCAGAAAAAATGGGGAGGCAGTACTGACCCCGGGTGCGCAGCGTGACCCAGCAGCCAACGATGCTAAAGGCCACGATGGCAAGCCAGCTGAGCACCTCACGATTTTTGAGAGAGATTTTCACGCGATTCGTTTTCTGGCCACTACACAGATCTCTTGGCGATTGGCAGCAAGCTGTTGGGCGGAGATCTGTGCGAGACCAAAGGGTGTCGCCAGAGTCTTCACTTTATCGAGCCATTCGGGAACAAAGCGTGCAAGCTTCCAGTCGTTCATTTTGAGGGTGAGAATCATCCCCTTGAGAGCCACAAATCGGCTGGGGGCGCGTGCAAGCAATTGCTCGATGAGCCCAAGAGTGATTTTGGGTTTTGCATTGATGTCGAGTACCAGCCACTCTACGGGTCTGTGGAGGTCGTTGGTTTGAATGAGGGTGACTGTTTTTTGTACATGCGTAAAACCGGGCCGCTCAAGAATCATAGGGCTCATCTCGGCCGGATCCACTCCGATCACCTCAAGCCCTCTGAGCAAAAGAGCATACGAGGCGCCGCCTGGAGCTGAGCCAATTTCGAGTGCGCATTGACCGGCAAGCGGTTGCGCGCCTGAGTGAGCCAGGGCCTGCTCTAGCTTGATAAAAGCTCGAGAGGGCGAGTCGGCAGGCATGGCAACTTCGATCGTTCCGCCCGGGCCAAGGGCCTGGGGACGGGACTTTCGTAAGTGATATCCCAGCCAGAACTCAGGATTCTCAGCATCGATTCCGCAAAAATCTACAATCCATTCGGAGTCGGGGCGAGGCTCGGCAAGTCCGTGAGCTTGTATGAGAGAAGTGAGCGTGGTGCGCCACTCCTGGGCGCGTTTACCCGTAACAAAGTTTTTGGGCTCTTCTCCAACTGTAAAAAGGTCGCGTTCCCAGACGTCGAGCCCCACGGTGGCTGGGGTCTGCTGCAGCGGTAGTTTTGCGTAAAGGTCTTGGATGGCGAGTGCTGCTTGAGTCAATGATTTTTGCGGTCCGACAGAAAAGCCCCAGCAGCGAGCAAAAACAGACCGGAGTTTGAAACCTGAGGGCAGTCCTTCTGGGCGACTGCACTTGAAAGTCACGAAGCCTGGACGAGAAAACGCAAACTTGAGCTCGGGATGGGCGAGTGTGAGCTCCTCTTTGAGAGCTTTTTCAGCTCCAATCTGTGTGCAGACGTAAATGAAAGAATTCAGAGGATTCGTCCACCAAAGTAAAAGCCCAAGTGAGCCGTGTTGATGCTCGGGGCAGTGCCAGTATAGAAATTCAAAAAGGGCTGAAAAAAAGCACCATTCTTAAACCTAAAAGTTGGGCTGAGCGCAAGGGTTGAGTCCATTGCGCTTTGCCAGTTGAGGATGCTTGAGTTAGCAGGCCGAATGTAGAACGCCTCAATGAATGCCCCAAGGCTTAGGCGGTCGTTCACTGCGTAGGTAAGGTTGGGTTGAAGAAAGAGGGAGTTTGAACTTCCGTCCCGCACGAAGCGGTGCTCAGGAACGAGCACGGGCCAGAAGGTCCACTTTTTTTGTCGATCTAAGGTAAAAGTGAAAATTTGAACGGTGCGGACCGCAGCCAGCATGCCTGCGTCGCGAGAACGCGAGGTGAGAGCGGCTGCCGCTTCGTAGCGAGCCCACCACTGGGTGGAGCCTTGGTCCAAGTGAGTGCCGGCAAATCCGAGCCAGGGGTTGTCGACCGTGAGAAGGGAGGTGCCCTGGGGCTGAGCTACCGGTGTCCAGTTCAGAAAATTGATGAAAGTATAACGAAAATCCCCGCTTTTCCCGATCGAGTGAGCCGGGGCGTTGAGGTTGAGCTGTTGAGTGATGGTGATTGGGGAGTTTCCTGGATTTCCATTAATCGTGGAGGCGCGCCCGGTTGAAAGTTGGCTGAGAGCAGGGCCATAGGCCCAACCGAAAGTTCCGAGCCTGATGTCGTCGTACCAGCGGCGGGTAGGAGTCTGAGTGGATTGGCCGGAGTTGGCAGAACTGACTGTTCCGCAGAGAGCGAGGGCCAAAGGTAGGGCCGCCAGGCGAAGAAGACTTTTCACGGCCTGACTTTTCCATACTTGATTAAAAGTGTCAACAACTATTTCCCCCCGGTTCCAGTTGTCGTTAGCTTCTTCTTATCATGCGAGAGCTCCCGGGGCCACTTTTACGCCTTGCGCCAGCTCAATGATTTGGGTATCCGAGTTGCCTCTTCAGCACGGACCCGTAGCTCAGTTGGATTAGAGCGTCAGACTACGGATCTGAAGGTCACAGGTTCGAGCCCTGTCGGGTCCGCCATTAAAATTTTTAAAAAGCAAAAAGGCTACTTTCCGCCCGGTGCAACCAAGACGAGTGCGCCAACCTTTTCAGGAAACTCTCAAGCAAAGCGCGCGGCAATCATCCCTCCCAAGGAGTTGCCGACGAGGATCACTCCCTCGAACTTCATTTTTTCGAAAAGCTCGACGAGAATGCCGTAGAACCAAAGTGTGCTGATCGTTTCTGGGTCCGGCAGCAAGGGCGACTGTGCGTACCCGGGCCAGTCGAGAGCAATAACTCGAAATCGCTTTGAAAGATCGGGCACCACCGCCTCCCAGTCCCTTGCACCACCCGGATTCGCATGGAGCAGGAGCAAAGTGGGCCCCTCGCCTGACCTTCAGCATTTTACCCGCTCCGAGACAAATCCAAATTCACAAGAAAATCCGCCGCAGGCACGACATTCACGCCTCCGGGGTGCGCAAATCCCTTCTCAAGGTGATAAACTACCTGAACCTTCTTCGCCTTCGGAAAAAGCTTTTGGTAGTGCTTGAAGTTCTCACTTGGAACAGGATCGCTCAGCTTCACCTCGATCAGGTGCGTGACCTGCTTGCCATCGAGGATGGCGAAATCAATCTCCTGCTTCTGTTTGTTCCGTAGAAATCGCAATTGCAGATTTTGTCCGAGAGCCTCGTTCTGGTGCAGAACCTCCTTATAGACGGCAAGGGCAACGCAATTCTCAAATCGAGCCGCCTCGTCCTCGACCCGGGGCAGATCGAATAAATAAAGCTTCGGCATCTTCTTAATGGATGTGGCCGCGACCCCGAGGGGATACACCCGGAAGAACAAATAGGAGTTCTCGAGAATCTCGACCCAATTCCGAATCGTCTTGTCGCTCTTCGACAGATCCTCGCAAAGGGACTGATAGCTCAACAATCCGCCCACCTTTTCAATCAAGAGTAGAAAAAGATTCTGGATGTCGCTCAGCGATCGAACGCTTTCCAGCTCGAGCAGGTCTTGTTTCAAGATCACATCCAAGTGGGAGCTCCGCCAGCGTCGATAATCAGGAACGCCTCCGTTAAAAAACGGCTCCGGAAATCCGCTCACATTCATGATTCTCTCCAAGACCTCAACCGCCGATAGGGAAGGCAGGAGCTTCAATCCCTCCTTGGGATCGATCGGAAGGAGTGTGTGATGGAAGAACCGCCCCGCGAGTGAGTCCCCCGCCCTTCGAAAGGTATTCATCCGAGCACTTCCGGTCACAAGAGTGCGCTTCGGCAGGTGTCCGGTATCGTAAAGCCCCTTGAGCCAAAGCTTCCACCGCGCGTGCTTGTGAAGCTCATCGAGCACAAGGGGGGCATTCATGTCCCACTGGTGCTTCAGGATTGCTCGCCGATCCTCAAGAAAGTCGTAATTGTAATAGGTGCAGCCCGGATTGAGAGACCGCGCCAGGGTGGTCTTGCCGACTTGCCGGGGTCCGCTCAGGAGAGTCAGTTTTTTCCCAAAGTCTTTTTTAAGGGTTTCAGCAAGGGATCTCACGATAACTTTATCGTAGTAGATTCCGAAAAAGTAAATACTTTTCCGCATTATATTCCGGAAAAGTTAATCTGATTCGATTGGCATCCTTTTGGGCTGTCGGCCGGGAAATAACATCCGAGTCAATTCGTGCACTTGCGAGATTGACTCGCGACAGGCGGTTCGAAACTCATCCACTCGGGTCCGCGTCCGCCGCACTCGCAAGCTTGCTCTACGACCGGGAATATTTTGGTTCTGTATGCAGCTGACCGGTCTCCGGGATAGAGTGCCCACTATGGATTCCTCTGTGCAAGGGCTGACTCAGGCTGAGGTCACACAACGCCTACGCGAGTTTGGTTTTAATGAGCTCCCGGCGACGGGGCGCACGAGCGTCCTCAAGATTTTGTTTCGCGTGCTTCGCGAGCCCATGCTGCTTTTGCTTTTGGCCTGCGGCGGCATTTATGTTTTTTCAGGAGAGCCCAGCGACGGCGTCCTGCTTTTTGCCTCGGCTTTGATCGTCGTGGCAATCACGCTCTACCAGGAGGTCAAATCCGAGCGCGCCCTTGAGGCGTTGCGGGAGCTCTCAAGCCCGCGTGCCCTTGTGGTTCGTGACGGAAAGCTTCAGCGAATTCCGGGGCGCGAGGTGGTTCCGGGCGACCTGCTGCAGGTGGCTGAAGGCGACCGCGTCCCTGCAGATGCCACCCTGCTTTCGACCACCCACCTTGGCGTGGATGAGTCGTTGCTTACGGGGGAGTCCTTCGCCGTGATGAAGAGCGCAGGCTCTGGGCTTTTCTCAGGAACGCTCGTTGTGGCGGGGCAGGCACTGGCAACCGTCACGGCCACGGGTCCTCGCACCGAGATGGGACGCATCGGAAAATCGCTGAGCGACGCGCCCGAGGCGCCGACCCAACTGCAGGTCGAGATTAATCGCATTATCAAAGTGACAGGTGTTTTGGGCGCGCTTTTCAGTGCTGCCATCGCAGTCGTTTATGGTGTTTCGAGAAGCGACTGGCTCGGTGGGGTGCTTGCCGGACTGGCCGCCGCAATGTCGCTGCTGCCCGAAGAGCTGCCCGTAGTCATGACGGTGTTTCTGGCTATGGGTGCGTGGCGCATCTCGCGAAGCCGCGTGCTCACTCGGAGGGTGGCGGCCATCGAAGCGCTGGGGTCGATCTCCGCGCTGTGCGTGGACAAGACCGGAACCCTCACCGAGAACCGCATGGCAGTGCGTGATGTTGAATGTGCGGCGGGGCGAGCCGAACTTCTGCGGAACGCAGCCATGGCCTGCCACGAAAATCCGTTCGATCCGATGGAAATAGCCATCGTGCGCGCAGCAGCCGCTGCGGCTGGCCAAACGAGTTTCGTTTCCGGGGGCGTTCGCCTCAGGACCTACCCGTTGTCATCGGGCCTCATGGCCATGTCCTGCGCGTGGAAGACCGATGCAGGCGTGGCGATCTCGGCAAAGGGCGCGCCCGAGGCCATCGTCCAGCTCTGTCATCTTGATGCAAATGAGGCCCGCAAGGTGCTTGCGTCGGTGCACCGGTTTGCCTCCCAGGGAATGCGAGTGCTTGCCGTTGCGATGGCCGATCTGCCCGGCGGCGCTGGGCCGGATCTTCCGGAGCACCAGCACGAGATTGATTTCAAGTACGTGGGCCTGCTCACGCTCGAGGATCCCATTCGGAGCGATGTTCCTGCGGCAGTGGCAGAATGTCGGGGTGCCGGCATCCGGGTGATCATGCTGACCGGTGACTATCCCGAGACCGCGCGAAGCATTGCAGGTGCCCTGGGACTTTCGATCCCCGAGGGGGCTGGCGGCACGGTCTTGACCGGAAGGGAGCTCTCCGCGCTGGATGACCTTGCGCTTTGCGAGGTGGTACGCACGACCTCGGTCTTTGCACGCGTAACTCCGGAGCAAAAACTCAGGATCGTGATGGCGCTTCGGGGCATCGGCGAGCGCGTGGCCATGACGGGCGACGGCGTCAACGACGCTCCGAGCCTCAAGTGGGCCAACATCGGCGTGGCGATGGGTGGACGCGGAACTGACGTAGCCCGCGAAGCGGCCGCAATCGTACTTCTGGATGACAGCTTTTCTTCAATGGCCGCGGCAATTCGCCTGGGCCGCAGGATCTACGACAATCTCCAGCGCGCGGTGCTCTTCATTTTGTCAGTGCATGTTCCGATCGCGGGACTTGCCATGCTGCCGGTACTTTTCAATCTGCCGCTGCTGCTACTGCCAGTGCACATCGTTTTTTTGGAACTGATCATCGATCCAGCATGTACGCTCGTTTACGAGGCCGAAGAGGCCGGGCCCGAACTCATGAAGCGCCCTCCGCGCACCGCTGCGGCCAGGCTCGTGGGCTCGCGCGATCTCGGGATGGCGATCTTGCGCGGAGGTGTGGGTCTGCTGCTCGTGCTCGGGGTCTACGTCGGGCTCCTGCGCACCGGGCATGGCGTCGATGAAGCCCGGACTGCGGCTTACGTGGCATTGATCCTTTCGAACCTGGGTTTGATCGTGGTGAGCCGTGAGCGTACGGCGAGCGGCTCGGATGGAGCGTGGGGCACCCTCGGGCGAGCACTCCGCGCTCCGAACGCAGCCTTCAGGTGGGTGATCCTGCTTGCCTTGGGATTTTTGCTCGTCGCGATCGGGATTGCGCCCGTGCGCGAGCTCTTTTCGTTTGCTCCGCTGGGGGCGCTTGATCTTGGGCTCGCCTTTGGTGCGGGGCTTTTGTCGGTGCTTCTTTCGCACCTGCTATTCAGGCCGCCCTCTCAGAGCCCGAAAGCGTCATGAAGCGAGCGGATCGCAATATCCTTTTGTTCCTCGCGCACCAGTACTGAAACCTTGATCTCGCTCGTGGTGACCAGAAGGATCGGAATGTCGTTCTTTTCGAGCGTCTCGAACATTTTTGCCGCCACTCCCGAATGGGTGCGCATGCCGATTCCGACGATCGACACTTTCACAACGCTGGTCTGCGCAACGTGCACTGGATAGGGCGAAAGGATTTTCTCGGCCTTGGCGCAATCGAGCTTGGGCACAGTGAACGACAGTGTGCAGGTCCCGTCGAGCTGGGCAGGTGACTTGACGATGACATCCACGTTGATGCCCTGGTCGGCCAGCGGACGAAAAAAGCGCGCCGGAAACTGCGCTTCGGATTCCTTGAGCTTCACGTCGAGAAGGGCCTCGGCGGCATCTGAGGTGATTGCCGAGACGACCGGGCTTTCGAGGGTATCGGACTGGCTCACGAGTTCACTTCCTCCATTTTCTGGGGCAAAAGTTGAAAGAACGCGAAGCGGCACGCCGTGCTTGGCGGCCAGCTCCACGCAACGCATGTGAAGGACCTTGGCGCCGAGCGACGCAAGCTCCATCATCTCGTCGTACGAAAGACGCGGAATACGCCGGGCATTTTTTACGATTCGGGGGTCGGCAGTGTAGATTCCGTCGACGTCCGTGTAGATGTCGCAGCGCTTAGACTTGAGTGCGGCCGCGATGGCCACGGCCGAAGTGTCGGAGCCGCCACGGCCCAGAGTCGTGACCTGGCCGCTTTCGGCATCGACGCCCTGAAATCCTGCAATCACCGGAATCTCACCGCCGGCAATGATGCCGTCGAGCTTTTCGCGGTCGATCTTGAGGATGCGGGCGTTGCTGAAAAGAGCGTCGGTTTCGATTCCGACCTGGTGCGCGAGCATCGGCCGCGCCGACACGCCCAGGTCTTGAAGCGCAAGCGCCACGAGCGAGCAGCTCACCTGTTCGCCACTGGCCACGAGCAGGTCAAAGGCCGCGCCCTGCGGTGACGGGCTCAGGTCGCGAGCAAGCTGGATGAGGCGATTGGTTTCGCCCGACATGGCGCTCACGACCACGATCGGAAACGCCTCTTTGCGCGCCTGGGCCACGAGCTTGGCCACGCCCTTGATGCGCTCGAGGCTCCCTACTGAAGTTCCGCCAAATTTGAGGACGATGGTTTGTGGGTTCATGGTTGTTTTGCTAGCCTTGAGGCCATGCTTCATGCCCGATTTCGTTGGCTTTGGGTAGGGGGGGCTGCAGCTTTAGGGCTGGTGATGCTCTCGATCCCCCAGCAGGGAAAGGTCCTTGATTTGAGGTTTTTTTACGCTCCTTCGGAGGCGCTCGATTATCTGCGATCGCTTTCCGGCCCGGCGCTCGAGCGCTACCGCGTGCATGAATGGCTGGACCTGGGCTTCATGGCTTTTTACAGCTTGGCGCTGGCCTCGTTTTGGCGGGCTGTGGCGCATTCTGGGTGCCTGAAAGGGCTGCCTTGGGCGGCAGGGGTTTTGGATCTGGTCGAAACGGGCCTGATCCTGGCGTTCTTGCACCAGCCCGAGCTTCTGGTTCCGGCGCCTCCGGGGCCTGCGCTTGCCATGGCCACGGTGATGGCCGCGGCAACGCCGCTCAAGTACCTTTGCTTTTACAGCACCCTGGGCTGGATTCTGCTCAGCGCCGCGGCTCGCGCCCTGCGCGAACGCCAGTCCTGACGCGCTAGCCATTCAACCTACCCAGCGCGGCGGTGACCGAATTTCGGACGTTTTCTTCAATTGGGTGTCCAACACCCCTAAGGAGTTCGAAGCTCCCGGCCACGCCGGCGGCCATCAGGCGGTCGTGGGCGCGCCGGGCCGCTTCGGGGTTGACCGAGGTGTCTTGCGCGCCGTGGATCTGGTCGACGCGGTAGGGGACTCCCGCCGGAATTCCGCCGGGGATTTCGTCCACGAGGATTTCGGTCCCGATGGCTATCAGTTGCCGAACCGAGCCCAGACGCGGCGCCGCCACCGGGGCCAGAAATCCGCCCTGTGAAAAGCCGATGATCCGCTTGGGAAGCGCCAGCAGCCCAAGACGCTCGAGCCCCGAGCGCAGGAACTCGGTGGCCGGAGCCATGTCGATCACGTACTCGTCGCGTTCGGGCGAGTAGAAGTACCAGGAGTATGTGGCTCCGTAGCCCCGCTCGGTCTTATGCGGCATCAAGAAGGGTGCGTTCGGTGCCAGTACTAAGGTGCGCTCAAGCAATGGCGGTTCATTTCGCGCTGCTTCGATCGCGGGCGCAAGCTTGCGCAACAGTCGTTCGCCCGTTTCGGCAAAGCCGTGCAGCAGCAGGATGAGCTCTTCTGGAGGTGTTCCCCCGGGGGGCGCAAGCGCGATCGTGTCAAAGGGCAGTTCGGTGGATGCGTGCGTGCGCTTGCGCTGGGGTTCTCGTTTGACCTTCAGGTCCATAGTTGCCTCCTATCGTAACCCAAACTAGAAGGAGGGCATGGCTTGCCTGAGTTTTCTTTGCAGCCCGGTCGTTCGGTCCATCTTGCGGTCCAGTTGGGGAATCCTTCTTGTTATGTCTCCACTTTCTGCCTTTGCTATCGAAAAGCCAGTCCACCAGGTACTCGAGGCCTTCAAATTTGAGGGCGCCCAGATCGAGATCCGAAACTACCAACCCTACGTCGTGGCTGAAACTGTCGTTGAGGCGGCCTCCCTCGATGCAGCATCAAACGAGGGTTTCAAGCGCCTTGCTGGATACATCTTTGGCGGAAACCGGCGTCGTGAGGTAACCGGAAAGGCCGGGCCCGGACTCTCTTCTGCGACTGGCTCCGGTGTTACGGATGGAATAGGGCCTGAAAAAACGGCTCAAAAGGCGGCTCAAAAGTTGGAGATGACCGCTCCGGTCGGAGCAATCGGCCCGATCAGTGGTGGCGGTAAGTTCATGATCAGTTTTGTGATGCCGTCGCAGTACACGTTGGAGACACTTCCAGTTCCGGATGACTCGAGGATCGTGTTGCGCCAGCTTCCAGCCCGCAAGGTGGCTGCCGTGATTTTTTCAGGGCGCTGGACAGAGGCAAACTTCAAGGAGCACAGCGAACTCCTGCTCAAGGCGCTTAAGTCTCGCGGGATTGATCTCGTCGCTGGCACCGAGCTTCAGGTAGCTCGATACAATGCGCCGTTTACGCCGTGGTTTTTGCGCCATAACGAAATCCAGGCCGTGATTTTTTGAATGGAATGCCAGGCCGGGCCGGGTCAGAATGAGGGCACCGTGACTTCGAAGAATAGCTCCGAGATTCTTTCCAAAATCACTTCCCAAGCCACAGCAACGATCACATTAGTGCTTCGCTGCATTACGGATCGAAAGGGTGTGCGTAGGGCAGTTGCCGCTGGAGTTGCAGTGGCGGTGGGGTTGGGGGTGGCATCGCTAGCGGGTTGCGAGTTCAATGGAACGGATTTTCCGTCACGCTCGGAGTGTGCCTCAAATTCGGCCGCCATCGCCATCACTGACGGGCTCATTGCTCGTCTCTGTGGCTGTGCCGAAGGGGGGGGCGGCTGGAAGACTTTTGACGTTGGAATCGAGTGCACGGTTCCGGCTGGTACGACCGTGGTTTTTAATTATGTTGCCACCCAGCTTCTGCATCAGGTGGTCTCGACCTCTTCCAGCCCGGACCTGTTTTCGGCAAGCCCGGTGAGTGATCCAGCTCAGGATCCGGTAATCCGTGCTCACGCCGTACAGCTCCAGACGGGCACCTATCAGTTTACGGACACCTACGATTTGCGCCTGAATTCTCGCATTACGGTTCTTTGACGCGGCGCTTAAGTAAAAGGTGTCCAACACCTTTGGCCCCTTTGGCCTAGGAAAATTATTCCCGTTAAATCCCTGCGCCCGGCTCCGATGAGTTGGGTGAGTCACGGAGGACTTAACAATGGGAGCATATTCGGTTCGTAAGAAAGAGACCAAAGTCGAGAACAACCAAAAGGTCGAGGTGTTGTACCAACGCATCGGTTCCAAATGGTACGCGTTCTCGGAAGAGAACAATGAAGTGTTCTTCACGGAAGTGCCCGAAGATGTGCTTTCGGGCTCGAACTCACCCAATTCTGGAAGTGACTTGGGCAATTCATGAAAAGGCCCGCGAGAAAAAATCCCACACCACAAGATTTGTCTCGTGCTCCCGAGCTCCGCCCTGAGAAAGCGGAGCTCGAGGAGCTGATTTCAAAGATTAAGGACCTTGTCTCGGATTCTCCTGAAAAGGCTGCCCGCATTCTTTCAGAGTGGGAAAACAGCCAGGGCGCGCGTCGGCAGGATCCGGCGCTGACGCAGAAGGTGATTCGTCGTAAACTGCCCCGCTAGCCTGTTCATGATTTTGCAACACCGAGCCAAAAACGGCCCGCGCGGGGTTTCGACTGAAGAAGCTCGTCTTTGTGCCGCTGTTCTCGGAACCGATGTTCTCACTCAATCACACTTGCGCCATGCGCCTCTTTCGAAGGACGTCGTGTTCGAGCAAGACCCGTCAGGTCCTGATCGCCCCCCTTATCAGTAGAAGGCGGTGTCCTTTCCGGAGTCCTGATGCGCCTGCTCCGAATACGCCTTCATAAAACGCACAAACTGCCGGTACGTTTCGTAAGAGGCCGTGCTCTGATCCACGGCGCAGCCGTAACGCACATACCTGCGGCCATCCTCGATGCAGGGCCTCGAATTGGCGATCTTTACGTTTACCAGCAAGTAAGTGTCCTGCGTAAAGTACAACCGAATCGGAAGTTCACCACTGTTTGCCGGCCATGGATTTTTCGTGTCAAAGGGCAGCAAAAACGAGCAGCCATCCTCGCTCACGTCCACCAGCTGAAGTTGGCGAATGCTCGCGTTTTCAACTTGGCAGAACACACCGAGTAGATTCTGAAAGAGGATTCTTTCATTGCGGCGGCGCTTCTCATCAAGCTTTTGCGAACGAACCTGTCCAAAGTCGACAACGTTCGTCCCGTTCTCTTTTCCCCCGTCCACCGGGGTGAGTGAAGTCCGTTTCATGGGGTGTGTCCTCCATGAAACATTTCGGTAGCAAGGCTGAGGCCCTAAAGGACTTTCGTCTCCTGCCGCATCTCAGCAATCGCATCCAAAAGATGGATGAATGCGGCAAATGCGCGGTAGGCCGGAGCATACAGATCCACCAGGGCGCCACCAATTTGACGGGGGCCATCAGCCGAGGCGTCGGCAAGACGGGCAATCTGGAGCTTCAGTGGCAGTGACAGCGATTGGTTGATGAAAAACTCGACGTCGAGCATTTCGCCCACTGTCACCTTGAAATCCCCGGGTCGCCCTGATTCGAAGCCCAAATCCAAGTCAAAGCGCATTCCCAAATCGCTCACGTCGCGAACTGCAAGACGTTGCGGCCCCATTTTCGGGATCACAATGAAAAGTGAAAAGGTATCTAGAACGGTCCTTCGGCGGCTCTTCCGTCGCTCATTCTTTGAGGGTGCGCTCATGGGGAGGCCGCCTCATGCGCCTTCTCGGTCTCATTCGCTTGTGAAGCGCCGAGCGGCTTGGCAACGGGCGTCATAGCGCCTGCGCTAGTGGGTGTCTGGTACTCGAGTCTCTGCGGCATTCCGCCATCGGTTCGCAAAAGCTTTTCAGATCTCTCGAGTTTCTCTCGAAGCTCTAAAACCCCTGAGTTTGCTGCCTTGTCTTTGTCCTGAAGCTCTGCATTTGCACCCTCCGTCGCAAGAGCAGACGAACGATTCGTGGCAAGAGCATGTTGCGCAGCGTGGAGCTGGCTCACGTGGTCTCCTAAGAGCCGGGTGGTTGAGTACAGTTGACCATGAAAAAACTCGTTCCGAGACAGCGTGTCGTTCCACTTCGAAAACGCAGCTTCGAGCTGAGATTGCATGCGGCGCCACTTCTCATGAAAAGCGTTCCAAGCTTTCGAAGACGCCTTTGCGTTCTTTGAGGCTATTGCCTTGGCGTATTCTCGGCTGGTGTCCTTGAGTTGGCCTTCAAGTGTCGTTAAAAACTGTCGAATCTCCCTGAGTTCCTCTGTTGATCTTGCCGCAAGCCTATCGTGAAACTCTCTCAGTCTCTGCAAATAGGTGTCATCTTTCGAGCCACCCAGAAAGTAACTCTTGATCTGCATGAGCTTTCTAGGACCCAAGATGCCGCTCTGGGTGGGGGCCAGCACTTTCGAGTCCGGGAGAGAGGCAAGGGCTTGAGCTGCCTCTGGAGGCTGTTGGGCAGCTGGGGCCTCAGTCACTACGATTTGATACTGACCCTGGGCCAGGGGGCGTCCATCCGTTTGGCGCAGCGATAAAACCCGCGCCACGAAATCCTTCACCGTGGCCTCTGTTGCAAGAGCAAGGTGAGTTTGGCTCAGTAAAGTATCTGGGACGCCGATCACACGCACGTCTAAAACAGTGCCGTTTGGTAAGTTGCCGGCTACCAGAAAACTGGGAGCCATCAGATCTCCCTTTTTCAGGGCGATTCCGAGTTGAGCCCGATTTCCCGACTGGACAGCGGCCCGTAGCTCTTCGAGCTCACCCGAGTCCACACCGTCGATAGCTGCGATCGGACTAAAAACGGACTGGAGAGCTGGCACCCATTGAGCGAGTTTGCTTAAGCCGGGCTGGACGACTCCGCGCACGGACGAAACCCAACTTGAGACGCTTGGGTTCTTCAGTACGGGGTCCAGATGGCCGGCCTTGTATCCGTAAGCGCCCAGGCCAACCACGCTCAGCGTAAGGAAAATTCGCAGAAAACCAAAGCTTCTCGCAGGAGCCTCTGCCTGAGGCTGAGGCTCAGCGTTGAAATCCGCTTCTTTCAGCTCAGTGGGGGCGACGGCCTCGAGCGTGACTTGAAGATTGGGTTGGACCTCGGGCTCCGGCTGGGAACTCAACAGAGCAGTGCCAGAGTCTGAAGTGCCTAAACCAGAGGTCGGCTCCGGGTCGATTTCCAGTGAAATAGGAGCAGACTGGGATTCACTCACTTCGGCCGGGCTACTAGAGCTTGTGCCAGAAACAGATACTGGAGACGATTCTGACAAAACATCCGCCATCAGGCTGATGTCAGTGCGTTCGACTTGAGGACTGGTTGCAGGATTGGCCAGGAGCTCGAACTCCCGAACCGATGTCATGACCGCCCAGTCCGTCATTCCGTCGCACCAGACGTATTGGCTGCGCTGAACCTGTCCTGAAGACATTTTGTCCTGGATCTCAGCGAGGGAAAACGGCCCCTCGTGATGATCCGTTTGATAAACAAACCATTTTCTCTCTTGGAATCCGTCCATGTGACTGGAAGCATAAGAGAAATGATGAAACCACGCAAATGGAGCCTTGTGCTGATCCCTGATCATTTGGGAGTGATCCATGTTGGCGGAAGGGTGGGGGCCGATCAGGGGCCCCAGGCCTTTGATGCAGCTTTTTCACGTCTCTCGGGAAAGGTGGATCTGCACTCGCTCTGCGAGCGTCGGATTTGGCTCCAAAGCTTAAATGGCCCCATCGAGGATAATCATCTTAGGGCCTCTGACGCGGTGTCTCAGGCACATCAGGCCACTGGGCTGACTGTAGTGGTGGGGGGCGGGCATGACCATGGCTTCAGTCATTTGCGAGGTCTTCAGCAAGCTACCTCCGCTCAAGGTGGGCGCTGGGGCTGCATCAATATTGATGCCCACCTGGATGTTCGTAAAGCCGAACCACAAATCACCAGCGGCTCTCCCTTTTATTTGGCGATCCAGCAAGGGGTCCTCGAGCCAGCCCATCTCATTGAATTTGGGATCCAGTCTCATTGTAATCGACCAGAGTTATGGGAGTTTGCTCATCAAAATAAAATTTCGATCGTCCTCTGGAAAGATTTGCGAGCCCCTGGGCAGGCCGTAGATCGTTTTGAAACGGAGCTAAAAAAACTTTCAAAACATGTGGATCATGTGGCCATCAGTCTCGATCTGGATGCGCTCTCTCAAGCTCATTGTCCGGGAGTAAGTGCACCGCAAGCAGAAGGGTTTGATCCGCGTGAGGTAATCGCCATGCTAGAAATGGCAGCACGAAACCCAAAGGTGAGTTCGCTTGGGATCTTTGAGCTGAATCCGGCGCATGACGTGGGCGGGGCCACTGCGCGCGTGGCGGCAACTGCGGCGTATCACTTTATTGAAGGATTTCAGCAATCAGTGCCAGAGGGCTGAAGTTCCTGACGAATCGTTTGAAAGATCCGAGCCTGCGCCGTCATTCGCTCGCCCGTTCGTTGGATTTCAGCCGGGACCTCGCGCAAAGTCTGCTCGGTCTGTTGCATGGCATGAAACGACAGGTCCAGGTCCGTCGCAACGGGCTCCAGCTTACGCTCGAGCTCAAGCAAAAGCTTCTGTAGGGACTGTTGCCGGTGTCGCATGTCCAGCAGCTGCTCATGTGCCAAGCGAGCACTCAGGAGCGCCGAGTCTGGATCCTGCCTGCCGGATTGCACCATCATGTTGAGAGTTGCCGCTTCAACATGCAGACCGTGTCCGTTGAGGTCATGGATCGCTTGAATAGCTTTACGAACCGCCTGGAGGCTCTGATGGTAGCTGGTGCGCGCGCGCACAACGTTTTGGTGGGCTTCAGTTGACGAGTTTCCTAATTCTTCAAACCTTCCAAAGATGTCTTTGAGTTGTTTTCCAATCGCAAGAAGCACTTCTCTCAATTCAGGGACGATCGTTCCTAACCGTTTTTGCCGGGCCTCAAATTGCTGGCGAGTGTAGTTCTGGGCGCGGATCGACAATGCCAACCCAAAGAACCCAGTCAAAAATACAAAAACCGCAAATGTAGCTGCATCTCGCTTAAGCGGGGTGGTGGCTCCTAAAAAGCCAGCCCGAGGGAGCGTGACAAGGATGCGAATTCCGGTGCCCGCGTCCTTTCCGGTCAGCGCAAAGGGTTTTCGGTACTCCACGACCCCAGGGCGAGCGTTTTCGTTCAGTTCTTCACTCGTCGTGCGCTCTTTAGAGATTTGGATAAGCCGAGGCTCAACCCCTTGTGACAGATAGCTGATTGCCCAATGAGCTGGCTCTGAAATATTTTTCTGCTGTGCCGCCAAGACTAAGCCTTCGGCAGCGCTTGCAAGCTGGCGAGCAATGAGCACTCCGTATTCACGGCTGTTGCGCTCTGCGACTCGGCTGTCAGCTACTCGCAGAAATAGAGTGACCAAGGCTGCTATGCAAACCGCCCCCCACCACCGACTCGGAGGCGGAGCTTTTGGGTCAAAAATTTGACGAATGAAAGCGATCATGATGCAGCACTCATCTCACCTTCGTATCGGCTCAGGCTTGGCTGGCCGTGAGTGAGAAAATCACTCCTAAAAAAGAGCTCTATTTTAGACCGTTTGCCGCCATTGGCTGCTGCGGTGAGCTGGCGATCCCGCAAGCTTCAGTCACCTAAAGGTGTGCTAGCTTCTACTGATGGATCTCATTCTTGCCATTGATCAAGGGACAACAGGTACCACTGCTCTGCTGATGGACCGCGCACTCAACCTCGTCGCAGAGGCCAGCATCGATTTTGAGCAGCATTTTCCAAGACCTGGATGGGTCGAGCACGACCTCGAGGATATTTGGAGTACCGTGCTTCAAACCATTCGCGAAGTCACGCAGCACCAAGATTTGCGCAAGCTTGCGGCCATCGGAATCACAAATCAGCGGGAAACGCTTTGTTTTTGGGATAAAAAAACCGGATTGCCGCTGGCACGCGCTCTGGTGTGGCAAGACCGTCGTACCGCATCTCATTGCGAGGCTCTGAAGTCGCAAGGCCTTGAGCCTTCTTTTCAACAAGCGACGGGGCTCTTACTCGATCCCTATTTTTCGGGAACTAAAGCAGCTTGGGCGCTCAAGAACTGGCCTGAGTTAAAAAAGGCGCAGGACCAGGGCCGACTGTGTGCAGGCACGATCGATAGCTACCTGATCGCCAGACTCTCGGGCGCTGCAGTTCACGTCACAGAGCCGAGCAACGCTTCGCGCACACTTTGTTTTGACATTCAGAAGCTCGAGTTCAGTGGTGAACTTTGCGGCGCCCTAGGAATTTCAAAAGACATCTGGCCTGAGGTTTTGCCTTCGACAGGGACCTTTGCTGTGACTCAGGGAGTGCCCGGACTTCCGGACGGAATTGCCATCAGCGGAGTGCTGGGCGATCAGCAGGCGGCGCTTCTCGGGCAAGCCTGCACTCGCGAGGGGATGGCCAAATGCACTTACGGCACCGGTGCCTTTATGTTGATGAACACGGGAAAGCAGCCGATTCAGAGTCGACACCGTTTGCTGACCACCATCGCCTGGAAGTTGGGACGCGACGCCCCCGTTTATGCTCTCGAGGGGAGTGCTTTCATTGCCGGCGCAGCCGTGCAGTGGATGCGCGACGGTCTCAGGCTGATCAAGAGCGCTGCAGAGATCGAGGCGCTGGCCTCGAGCGTTGAGCACTCTGATGGAGTGACGTTTGTTCCTGCGCTCACGGGGTTGGGGGCTCCCCACTGGGACCCTCAAGCTACCGGACTGTTTACTGGGCTCACTCGAGGAACTCAGGCGGGGCATTTGGCGCGTGCAGTACTTGAAGGAATTGCATTTCAAAACGCCGACATTTTGAGTGCTATGCAAAAGGATCTTGGAAAGCCCCTGGCTTCACTCAATGTGGATGGAGGCGCTGCTGCAAATACTCTACTCATGCAATTTCAAGCTGACGTTCTGGGAGTGACGCTGAGACGACCTCAGTTTCTGGAGACCACCAGCCTCGGTGCAGTGTTTGCTGCAGGACTTGGGGCTGGGCTTTGGAACGATCTCTCGGAGATCGAAAAAACTTGGAAACAGGATCGAGTTTTTGAACCTCAGATGTCCGAGGCAGAGCGGACCGATTCTCTGAGCCGCTGGAAGATGGCGGTGAGGCGCGCGATGCTCCGGTAAAAATTTTACCGGGCCAAAAAAAAGCTGGATTTTATTTTTGATTGGCTGCAGTGATGCGCCCATGAAAAAAATGGGGATTTGGTGTTGTGGGGTTTTCTTTTTCTTATTCACAATTCTTGCTCAGGGCTGGTCTACGCCGAGTCATCAGGCGTTTGCGGCGGCCGCTGCAACTGTGGCCGGCTCTGAGTTGCGTCTGACTCTTGCGCCTGACTCGCTGGCGCCTTCTACCTCGGAGACAGTAATCTGGGTGTTGGCGTCGCACAAAAACCAAGTTCTTGCGGCGCCAGATGAGCGCCACAGTGAAAAATTGGTGATTCAGCTTCCTGCTTCTCTCAGTCAGTATTTCACCGGTGTTGTCCCTGCGCCCGAGAGGCCCAAGGCGGTTTCTGTTTTCTCAGCTCGAGTTGGAAATCAACTGAACGTGGATCTGGTAGATTCAGGAGTCGGTCCTTATCACTACTCTGAGATTCCCACTCGCTACTTTGGTTTGCGGTTCTCTCAGATCCCCGCAGGAAATCATCAGTTTGGATTTTCTAGCGCAAAATTCTTGGATGCTTCAAATCAGGAACTCGCTCATTGGAGCCTTCGTGCTTCTGTGGAGAGCCTCACTGTCAGCCCGCCCTATTTTACTTCTACGACAGATCTCAAGAATGGGGTTGCTGGCGAGTTCTTTATCGAAACCCTGAAAGTAGCCAACTTTGAGGGACCAGTGCAGTTTTTTTTAACGGGTGGCGCTTTGCCGGGTGGGCTGCGCCTCGATCCGCGCGGAGCAATTGTGGGTAAGCCTCTCCAGACTGGGCTTTTCTCGTTTTCTGTAGTGGCCAAGGGAGCGGATGGGAGTCAGGTGACTTCGCCCTTCAGAATCACGGTCGTTGACTTGCTGGTAAAGCCAGAGGCCGCCTTATTTAAGGACGTTGACGCCTCAGGTACGGTCAATGCAGGCGACCTTCTTCGAGTGGTTTTGAGCAATCCAGTGACGATTGGCTCTAACATTGCTCAAGCGGTTGTGCCGGCTCGAGCGGGAGATACATTTGGGACTGGTGCTCAGTTTTCGGTCGCGCCTGGCTCAAGTGTGATCGAGGTGACCTTGGGTGCCTCCCCTCAGCTTTCGCTGCCAGGCGGGTCCAGTATGATTTCCGTGAATGGCGCAGTTTCTAAAGGAATTCAGGACGTCAACAGCCGCGCTGTATCCTCCGCAACCCTTAAGCTGGATTGGTTTTCGTCAAATTTGGGTCGAGAGGACTGGTGGGTTGGAAAGCCCATTCGACAGATTTGGGTGGGTAATCCAACTCAAATTGTGACGGGTCTGCCCTCGGGCCTCACTTATCAGAATGGAGTGATCAGCGGTACACCGTCTCAGCCAGGTAAAGGGCGGGTTGAGGTTTCTCCGGCGTCTGATCCCAATCGACTGACAGCAGTCTTTGGCTACACCGTGCTGCCTCAAGGCTCTGAGGGGCTTTATGTTCCAGAGCCGATTGCGCCAGTGGTTTATCAGGGGTCGGTCATCGGTCTCGACATAGTCGCCTTTGATACCCTTGCCGCAACTGAAGTTTGGATTGGGTCAACCCGTTTGATTCCGATTCCGAGCGCCGTGGGTTCAATCCCGCTTTACTGGATTGTGCCAGAG
>JBKCVM010000052.1:0-2747 GCA_046317855.1 Oligoflexia bacterium | reverse complement strand
GCCACACCCGGCTCGGCAAGCTCGCCCTCTTCCTGGTCCTGGCTCGCGTTGCTCATCAAGGCTCTCGCCTCTCCGCCGTCCGCTGGGCGCAAGATCACGCCGTCGCCGAAGTGCTAGGCCTCTCCGCCTTCGATGAAGACGAACTCTACGATGCCCTCGATAATCTCTGCGCCCGACAGGAAAAGATCGAGACAAAGCTTTGGACCAACTATCTGGCCCGCTGCGGAACGCCTCCTGCCCTGTTCCTCTACGACGTCACCAGTTCCTACCTCGAAGGGGAGAAAAACGCCCTCGGTCAGTTCGGCTACAACCGCGACGGCAAGCGCGGAAAGTTGCAGATCGTCATCGGCCTGTTAGCGGATTCAGCGGGAGAACCACTGGCCGTTCGCGTCTTTGCCGGCAACACGTCGGATCCCTCCAGCGTTGCCACTCAGGTCGAAATCCTCAGCCAGCAGTTCTCCATCGCCGAGGTGATCTTCGTTGGCGACCGCGGCATGGTCAAGAAGGTCGGCAAGCAGAAACTGGATCAAGCGGGATACCGTTACATCACGGCGCTGACCGATCCCCAGATCCGTCTTTTGCTGTCGAAGAAAACGCTCCAACTCGAGCTGTTCGCCGAAGAAGTCTGCGAGACCGAGGCCGACGGCGTGCGCTATATCCTGCGCAAGAATCCTGACGAGGCCAAGCGCATTCGGCACCGGCTCGACGACAAGGTGACGAAGTTACGAGACAAGATCTCACGGCGCAATGAATTAGTGGAGCAATCGGCTCGACGCAAGCCGGAAGCGGGTTTGCTGGCGCTGCAAGCGTGGGTGAAGCGACACAAGATGGCCGGGCTGGTGACGCTCAGCCTGGATGGGCGGCGCATCGTCGAAACGATCAATGCACAGGCAGAGATGGATGGTATGGAACTGGCTGGCTGCTATGTCATTGTGACCGATGTGCCCAAAGTACAGCTCAGCACCGAACAGGTCCACGCCAGCTACATGGCATTGCAGAAAGTGGAGCGGGACTTTCGCACGATGAAGACCGGGTTGTTGGCGATCCGGCCCTTGTTTGTTCGCAAGGAGAGCCGCACGCGCGGCCATGTGTTTTGTTGCCTGCTTGCCCTGAAACTGCAACGCGAGCTGGAGCGCAGATTGGCGGCTGTTTTTGGAACCACGGCACAGGACCCGAAGGCGGTGACCGTTTCCGACGCGATGGCGGCGTTGAGCCGTCTGCCTCTTCTGCACTATGATGTCGACGAAAACACGACGGTGACGCGCTTGCCTAAACCCGACGAACACCACCGCAAGATTCTGGATGCGCTCAAAGTCAGCCTGCCTACCAGGTAAAACGTAGTCAGGCGGACAAGAGCCAACGGCCAGCCACAACCCTCACTGAATCAGAGATTTAGCGGCCAGAATAGTGTTCGGTTCCGGGGGGAAGATCCGTCGGGTGTGCGGCCTACTCGCCGCTGCACCCATGGCCATCGCCGAGAGCGGGGGTAGCAACGGCAGGCTACTGGTATGGCCGGGACAAGCCCAAGAACTGATTAATCCGTCAAGGCCATATAATCCCAGCCCGGCGCTGCGCCATTGCAGACATAGCAGCCCGTTGATCACCCGGCGCGGCCTGCCATGATGCAGCGTTAGAACTGACTGGCGCACGAAAGAGACAGGATCGAATAGCGCACGCGTGAGAGGCACCAGGATCACGCAAAAGTTCTCAATTGCTCACAGATTGATAAATACGGGCACCGCTCTCTTGGGGGCTAGCGGCCGGAAGAATCCCTGTCCATGTCGTCTTGCATCATCCACTCCTGCTGCAAGTCGCTCCCGCATCCCGTGCAAAAAGGAATGCCCTCGCCTTCGATCACTCGATTACAGGATGGACAGGTCTGAAGCAAGAGCGAACCGCACACCTGGCAGTAGTGAACCGGCTCGCCCCTTGCGTTAAACGCAGCCAAGGAGAGGCCGCCAGCCCATACCCCGCCAGCAGCAGTTCTGGCTTCGGGGCAATGCTTGTTGTAGCACCAGACGCGAGAGCCTTTTCGGTCATTTTCGGCTACTGTCGTCTCCGCAGTCGTTCCCTTGATCAATTGGTCTAAAGACACCCCGAGCCCCTCTGCGATCCGGGAGAGCTTATCGCGGCCTGGCCGCTGAATTCGGCCACTCTCCAGATTCGCCAGGTAGCTAGTCGATACAGTTCCCATGCGAGCCGTCAACTCCTTCTGGGTGATCTTCCGGTTGACCCGCAATTCCTTTACATGTGCTCCAATATCTAGCATCTGATTGCCTCCGACTCCATCGTCCTGCGCCCTCGAAATAATCGCAACTTCATTATTATCAGCACTATCATTACTATTCTCATCACTGATATCGATGGTGATATCAACGGGAGATACCAGCTTTGCGCGATGGAGGCCAGAGAACCGGTGCAAACGGTCTCTAGGGAGCATGCCTTGAGTAAAAGACTTTTCAAGCTTTGGATCAACAGTATCCGCGTCGAACGATCACGGGGAGCCACTCTTTCGTGCAAGCCGAGGTAGCGGGAACCGCCCACTTGCGAGTGTTTTCGCACTTTCCAGGATCAATCCAACTGCTCACACTCCTGGCCTGCGCCATTTACCGGGGTGTGGCGCAGGTTTGGTGCAAATGGCCAGGCCGCTACCCTAGGACTGATGTCTACTGTGCCACATTGCCGGGAGCTCCTTCATTCGTTGGGGCCGCTGAAGTTGCTCAATCTCACTAAAACCGACGAGGGCT
>JBKCVM010000051.1:0-7836 GCA_046317855.1 Oligoflexia bacterium | reverse complement strand
TTTGTACTCCGGCGATGAGGCTGTGCTTGCCTTCAGACTTCTGACTCTCTTTGAGTCGATCGGAGATTTCGATCGCCTGTTGGCGCTCTCGAGGCATGATGACAATGGGCGAGAGGTAGCGTTGAAAGACTTGGTCCATGTATTTTGCGACGTACACAGCGCCAGTTTCCATGGTGCGGCGGTCGCGCAGTTTTGAAAGGTCCGTCTCCAAAATTGCCGGAGAATAGCGGACCAGCATAGCCAGAGAAATCAGCGTCAAGGCCACAGACCCCATCCAGATGGGGCCCGCAAACCGCTGAATGAATCGTCCGAGTTGCTCTGGCCACTGGCCAGGCATGAAGCCAGAAGAGTAAAAAAGCTGTGCGGCACGACCGGCGCTTTGAGGGCGCTTTGGGCGGGCAAGCGGCTTTTTTCGATCCGCCAGAGTGAGAAAGGACGGGAGTACGGTGAAGGTGGCAAGCCAGCAAAGCACCATTCCGATCAAACCGATCACGCCAAATTGTTTAAAGCCCCGAAAGCCCGTCAGCATGAGTGAGCCATACGCAAGCCCTGCAGCCAGAGCAGCAGTCCAAGTGCCTGTGAGAGTGGATTCTATTGCAATTCTGAGCGCCGGTGCATGCGGTTTTGCTGATCTACGTTCTTCTAGGTAGCGAGCAAGAAGCATGATCCCAAAGTTGATTCCATTGCCAAGGACGATGGCCCCTAGAAAGGCGCTATTGGCATTCAGGTATCCCACTGCAAAGTAAGAGACGCCAAAGGTCCATAATGTCCCGATGAGTAGGGCTGCGACTAAGAGAAAGGTTGCGCGAACGGCCTTAAAAAAAGCCAAGATCACCCCGGTCACCAAAAACATGACTACGAGCGTGGAGAGTTCCAGGTCCTCGATCAGGGCGTGGTGCTCTTCGATCAGGTTCTGTACGCTTCCTGCAAAGAGGACCTTCATGTCGGGGTCAAATCTGGCAGGGCCTGTCTGCGCGATGGCTCGGTCGACGATTTGCCTGAGCTCGAGCGCTGCACTGACGCCTGATACCTTGCCTGGCAAATTGACGAGGATGATCCTCACTTTGCCGTCAGGAGTCGCATAATATCCGCCCGGAAATTTGGAATAAGCTGAAACTTTTCCGGAGTATTTTTGATCGAGAGCTCCGATGTCGAGTTGGGGCTCGGGTAGTTCTCGGCCACTGAAAATATTGAGCGGGTTGTAGAGCTCTTTTTCGTACTCGATGCGGTCTCTGATGTAGTCACGGACCTTCTTGAGATCGCTCAGCTCCATGTAGAGCGGTTGCCGATTTTTGAAGAATTTGAGTTCGCGATCGATTTTGTATTCGATCCCCGCCACTTTATCGCGAGGAACGCGTTCAAGCCGCTCGGTCAAGGCGTCGACGAATCTTCGGGATTGCTCGGGCTTTTCTGAAAGCAGCACAATCCCCAGGCTCTCGATCGACTCGATTCGTCGGGTGACTTCATCCAAATCGAGCACGCTGCGGGCATAGGTCGGGAGTAGCTCCTCAATGTCCGTGCGCAAGTTCTTGTAGAGTTGAACTGAAAAATAGGCGCCGGCTGCCGTAAGCAAAAGGCTCACGATCGAGAGGATCCCCGCATGTTTCAGTGAGAGCCAGGTCAGAAAACGTGCCGACCTGCGGGTGATCTGAGGAAGCGCTGAACTCGAACCGTGGCCCACTGGACTGAGCTATCGCGCACCCCGGCTTTTTTCAAACATGAAGTACTTGTTTTCTCAGGAATTCTCGCATTTACTGAAACCTCAAAATGTCGTCAGCCGTGGGATCAGCCATCTCTACTCAGCTCCGTGCGATCGTGACCTCTGTCGGCGATTTTGCCATGTTTTTTTGGGAAACCGTTCGATCGGCAAGCAGTTTGCGTAAACGCTGGGGTTTATTCATTAAGCAGTGCGAGTTCATCGGAGTTTCCTCGCTTGGAGTTGTGACGGTGGCTGGAACCTTTATGGGCGGAGTGCTCGGCTACCAGTTGTATGTCTCGTTTCACATGTTTGGGGCTGAGGCGCTCTTGGGGGGCACAGTGGGTGTTGCCCTTTTTAGGGAACTTGCCCCCGTCATGGCGGCCATTATGGTCACCGGAAGGGCCGGTGCCGCCATGGCTGCGGAGCTTGCCAGTATGCGCGTCTCCGAACAGATCGACGCTCTAGAAGTCATGGCGGTTGATCCAATCGAATTTTTAGTTTTACCCAGGGTTTTTGCTGGGGTTCTGATGGTCCCGTTGCTGTCTGTTCTGTTTGGTGCCGTGGGATCAGTGGCAGCGGCAGCCGTGGCCTGTGGAATCATGGGGTTAGATTCTTCGATCTACCTTGAACAGTTTAAGAGGTTTGTCGACCCTATTGAGCTGGTTCATTGCGTGGTGAAGGGGGCTACTTTTGGGCTGATTCTTACTTGGGTCGGGTGCTACTTTGGGTTTCATACTCGAGGGGGCGCTCGTTCGGTGGGTCTTTCGACTCGATCCACAGTGGTGGTGAGTTTTCTTCTGATATTGTTGTTTGATTATATTCTGACCTCGATCCTGCCGTTTGGGTTTACCCACCTGAAGATTTGACCTTAATGAGTGAAGAAAGGATTTTTGAGTAACTAAAATGGATCCTCGCCAAGCGCCCCGTTCGGTTCAATTCAAAGTTGGCATCTTTTCACTCCTGGCCTTAGCGTTGCTGGCCTTTGCGACGTTCATGGTCAATGACAAGCCGGATTGGTGGAGAGGGTGCGATCTGGTCTTTATCAATGTGGAGGACGCCACAGGCCTGAAGACTAAATCGCCCGTGCGCTCACTCGGACTTCAAGTGGGTTACCTTCGCTCTGTTCAATTGCGCGAGAACAGGGTCAGGCTGGGCATCTGCTTGACTGCAGATGTTGAAGTCATTTCAACCACCCGAGCCTACCTCAGGGGTGAGGGGTTTCTTGGCGATAAATTTGTGGAGCTCAAACCGCTCAAGTATGTGGGGCGCAAGCTCGATGATCTCGATGAGGGAAATTCAGGAACACAGAGTGCGCCTGCGTCTTCTGAGGCTGAAAAGCAATCTGGCTACCGGATTGAAGGGGATGAACCTCAATCCGGAGGCGAGGGTGAGCGTTTAAACCAAGAGTTGAACGAGGGATTCAAAGTCAAGCGCCTCCCGGCACGGCACTCTTCGATTTGGGATTGGCTGGTGCCCTCGGCTGCCGCTCAAGAAAAGAAAGCCAAAGAAGTTCAGGTCGGTGCTGAGAGTCAAGATGTTCAAGCACTCGTCAATCAAGTGAATGGTCTAGTTTCAGAAATGACGAACTTGACCAAGGGTCTCAAAGATTCGATCAATCCGCAGGAGTTGCGCAACACGATGCAGCAACTCAATCGAACCCTTGAAAATGCTTCACGGACTCTTGCGCCTGAGGGCAGCCTGACGAGTACTGCTCAGCGGACTCTGGCTAAGCTTGAAGATGCAATCGAACAGCTCAGAGACCTCGCCATCCGAATCAATCGTGGTGAAGGCTCGGTAGGAATGATCTTGACCGATCCGTTCTATGCGGAGCAGGTCAAGGAGCTCTTAAAAAACGCAAACCAGATGTTAAGCCGCGTCGGCGGTGTCAGGTTCATTGTGGATGTGGGTGCGCAGTCCCTTCCTGCCTACGATGGTACGCGCGGGACTTTTCAGGTCTCCATTTGGCCAAAGCCAGATCGTTATTATCGTTTAGGTGCGGGGGTGGATCCTCGGGGGTTTCGTCGAAACTTTACGACGACTACAGTGAGCGGAGGAACGACCACGACGGTACAGACGACCACCGTTGAAGACACTGCGCTCGTCATTACCGCCATGCTGGGAAAAATCTTTTTCAAGCGCCTGGATCTGTCGATGGGGGCTTTGTACGGAGACGGCGTGGCAGCTGCGGCGCTGAGGCTTGGTCCCTCTGGTCGAGAAGATCGTTTAGAAGTGTTTACGAATCTCTATTCTCGAGGTCGTGCTACCGGAATTAGCTCAAGAGTTGGGGCGATTTTAAGGCCTTACGAAGCAGTGTATTTGACGGGTGGTTTTGAAACTTTTCGTCGAGTGAACGGGCAGATGGCGTATTTTGTGGGAGCGGGCGTTGCGTTTGACGATGAAGACGTCAAACTCCTGTTTGCCCTGCTTTAAAAAAAACGCCAGGATGCTTGCGCAACCTGGCGTTCTTTCGTCTCTAAGCTGAAACGGTTACAGAAAAAACTCAACCAGTCCGTAGAGCACGAGCATCAGGAGGATTCCCATGTGGATCACTCCTTTGACCGTGGCCATGGGTCCAGGTTTTCCTTTGACTGCATTGAACTCAAGAGCGCCGATCAGAAGTGTGAACACTCCAAAGAGTGCACCCACGCTCGACTCTTCACCCACAAGGATGTTGAGGTGAGAGGCGGTGCCCATGAAAAACAGCATTGGCATCGAGAAAAGAACATTAGTGCGGGAAGCACAGAGAGCGCGAGCTGCTGATCCTGCTGCTGCCGGATTGGCTTGACCCCCCTTGGCGACTGCTTCTGCATTGGCGATCACCACTTGTTGGTTTGGCCAAATGATGAACCACACGTTGAACCACATGAGAGATCCCAGAATGGCGCCCATGAGGATGGTGATCCCGTAGGAGGTCTGAAGGAAAGCTCCGCCCAGCTCATGTCCTCGAATTCCGAGGTACGCCCAGCCCGACAAAAAGGTGAACATGGCTCCCCAGCGGAACCACCACAATGCCCGAGGGAGAAGTTTTTGTGTCACGCCCGACTTGGTGGCCGGATCGGTCTCGTTCATGAACGGACCCTGAGTGAAGTTGAAATAATACAGGTGGCCGATCCAGACGATTCCAAAAAAGAAGTGAAGCCAGCGCAGGAGCATCAAAACGCCCTGCTGAGAAAAAAGTGCGAGTTCAGACATGGTAAGAATCCTTTCAAATCAAAAAAAGGGTTTGATCTATTTGACCGGGAAGCAGCCGGCTAGGCAAGCACTTCTGCCACGTCCCGGCCAGAAAGGCCAAGCAGATACAGAACAGAGCGCAGGCTCTTTTGGCTCAATGCCAGGTCGGCCCGCTCGTTCAGGGCCGGCTTTGCGTTAAAGGCAACGCCGAGGCCTGCCTTTTCGATCATCAAGAGGTCGTTGGCTCCATCTCCGATGGCAATGACTTGATCGAGCTGGATTCCTTCTTGCTGGGCAATGAGCTCCAATAGGTCCGCTTTGCGCTGGGCATCGATGATGGGGGCGGTGACCTCACCCGTGGCCGTTCCTTGCACCATAACGAGGTGATTGGCATAGGCGTAGTCCAGCTGAAGGCTTGCCTTGAGCTTGTCTGCAATGCAGGCAAATCCTCCGCTGATGATTGCGATCTTGTAGCCCAGTTGCTTGAGTACCTGAATCAGGTCGTTGGCCCCTGGGGTGAGGCGAGTTTCTTTGAAAACCTCCTCAATTTGAGCTTGGGAGAGGCCTTTCAAGAGCTTTACCCGCCGGGTCAGAGCCTCAGAAAACTGGAGCTTTCCGTGCATGGCCTCCGAAGTGATTTTTGCCACTTCTTCGTAGCGTCCTAGCTTTCTGGCAAACTCATCGATGATCTCACCCTGGATCAAGGTCGAATCCATGTCAAAGACGACCAGTCTTTTTGTCCTGCGATAAAGTCCCTCGGCTTGAAGAGCAAGATCTACCCCCTCAGTGCGGGCAGCAGAAAGAATTTCGTGTTTGAGAGATCGACGATCCAGCTCGGCCTGCGAGGAGATCAGAAGCTCCACACAGGCAAATTCACCTTCGCTCAAGCGTTCGATGACGTCGATATTGACTCGATGGCGTGCAAGCACGTCCGTCACCGCATGTAACGCTTGGGCGGTGAGCTTTGAAGAAATCAGTGTGACTGCGTAGCGATAGGCTCTACCCATGAGTGCGGGAGAACCCAAAAAAGGCCTGGTTTCGATCGAGAGGCCCCGCTCCCGTCCCATGGCTTCGAGTTCTTTTCTTGCTCCTTCGATTGAAGCCGAGGCGCCAGACGAATCAAAGAGTACTGAAAGGGAGAGCCAGCCGTGTAGAACGGATTGTCCGATGTCGAGGATTTCAAGCTGGTGGCGGGCCAGAACGCCGGTAAGCTGTGAAGTGATTCCGGGGGAGTCCTTTCCCGAACAAGTGACGAGAACCATGGCCGAATTCTACGGCCCGTCTGGTGGACAGTCCACCCTCGAGTGTGCCATTTTGCGGGGCATGGCTACCGAGTCTCGTCTTTCGACCCAGCCCTATAAAGGCACCCGAGATTTTTACCCTGTCGACATGCGCATCCAGCGCTGGATGTTTGACCAGATGCGCTCTGTGGTTGAGTCGTTTGGTTACGAGCCCTATGATGGCCCCCTGCTAGAGCCCTTTGAGCTTTATGCTGCAAAGTCAGGAGAGGAGCTCGTCAATCAGCAGCTCTACTGGCTGGTGGATCGGGGCGAGCGCAAGATGGCTATTCGCCCCGAAATGACGCCCACGCTGGCCCGAATGGTGGCAGGAAAGATCCACGAACTACCCCGTCCTGTGCGCTGGTATTCGATTCCTAATCTTTGGCGTTACGAGCGCCCGCAGCGAGGAAGGCTTCGTGAGCACTGGCAGCTCAACGTGGATGTACTGGGGGGTGACCCGCTTTTGGCAGACGCCGAAGTCCTTCAGCTTGCGCTTGCAATCCTTAAAAAATTTGGCGGTGAGAACCGCGTGGCCATCAAGGTCAACAATCGTAAGCTCATGGATTCTTTTTTTTCTGACCGCATGGGGCTCGGATCGCATGCCGCCCTTGCAGTGACCAAGGCCATTGATGCACGAGCCAAAATTGGAGAAGAAAAATACTCCGCTTGGCTTTCGGAGCTCGGAGTCACAGAAGCTCAGCGACAGGAGATGGAAGTTTTCTTTCAGTCGTCCTTTTTGGAAGTTGAGAAACGCTTTGCTTGTGAGGGGACTCATGAGCTCAGGTCGCTCTTTGATTTGCTGGCTGAATCCGGAGTCGCCCCGTCACAAGTAGTTTTTGATGCGCAGGTGCTTCGCGGATTGGATTACTACACTGGGACGGTTTTTGAGATGTACGACACATCGCCTGAAAACAACCGCGCCATGTTTGGAGGCGGCCGTTATGACAATTTGGTAGGGCTTTTTGGTAAAGAAAAGCTTCCTGGCGTAGGTCTTGGCATGGGGGATGTGACTCTTAGAAATTTTTTAGAGACCCATCGGCTCCTTCCAAAACTTGATTCGGGTGTCGATGTCCTGGTGGCCCTCCCCAAGCGGGAGTGGAGAGGGGCTGCTGAAAAAATTGCGGGAGAACTCCGTGAAGCGGGGCTCAGAGTGATTACTCCGCTTTCGGTTGAAGGGTTTGGTCCGCAACTCAAGGTCGCTTCGAAGCATGAAGCGCGGTTTGCTGTTCTTTTTGGTGATTCGGAGTGGGCGAGACAAGAAGTCATTCTCAAAGAGCTGGCTACTGGCACTCAAAAGACCGTGCAAGCTTCTCAGTTGCTTCAAGATTTGCTGCAAAGAACCCAGGGGCGATCATCGTGTTCCCGACTTTGAAGGCCAAGCGTCTGGATCCGCGAGCGACCCTTCCGCGCCGGGCCCACCCGGAGGATGCGGGCTTGGATCTTTTTGCTCTGGATGCTGTGGAGATTGCTCCGGGCCACGGGGTTAAGATTCGAACCGGAGTGGCTTTTGAAATCCCGGTTGGGTTTGTTGGAATGGTTGCTGATCGCTCTTCTTTGGCAGTGCGAGGGCTTAAAACAGCGGGCGGAATAATTGATGCGGGCTATCGCGGCGAAGTGCATGTCGTGATGCGAAATCTCACCCAAGGCACGGAGCGGCTGGAGCCAGGCGATCGTGTGGCGCAGCTG
>JBKCVM010000050.1:0-12472 GCA_046317855.1 Oligoflexia bacterium | reverse complement strand
GATCGGAGACCGCAAATTTGACTGCCACGCCGCCCGCAACCTTGGACTAAAATCCATCGGAGTTCTCTACGGCTTTGGCAGCTTGGCCGAACTGCAAGCCTGCAATCCGGACGGCTTGTGTGAGCGGCCGGAGGAATTGTTGCGTGTGATTGGCGATTCTTGTTCAAAAATGCAACTGGAAGTCCACACGGAGAGATGAGAGTGATCTGCGTTGCGCTCTCGCTTTTTGCCATCTTAGTCGCGACCCCCGTGCTGCTCAACTGGTTGCGCTTTTGCTACAACAACTTTGACTTGGGCATCTACTCTCAGGCACTGGCGAATATCAGCTTCGCCGATCTCAATCCGTGGCTTTCGGTCAGGCAGATCCGGATCTTCAACGATCACTTTGATCCTGTTCTTGTGTTCTTTGCCCCGTTTGCCCGTTTGATAGAGCCCTCACTAGCCGCAATCCTGATCGAGTTAGCATTTGTGCTCGCCACAGGGTTTGTTCTCTGGCGACGCTCCAGAGTCACTGCAATCTTGATGCTGTTTGGTCCTGCTACTGTCCTGCCGACCCGGGCCGTTTAAGAGAATTTCATCAAACCATGAAACTGATCAGAGACCGGCCATTACCTGTCATGGCAACTGGCACACTGATCCCACGCCTTTTGGCACTTCAAACCGACAATCCTGGACTCGAGATTTTGCATCTCGGCACCGATGCGCCTGCGCCCGCGGGCCCGTACTGGATCGTGGCCGAGACTCATCCCCGTGCCCAACTTTGGCCGATTCAACGAGACGAGCTGCAGGTCCTCCTTGCGGGCGATCTGTCGCTCAGGGGTGATTGGATTGCAGCGGGCATTATTACTCAGGCCAAGACAGGCCCTTAATGGACTCGCCTCCCGAGCGCAATCATCGGCTTTTCGACCAAACGATGAAGAACCTCCGCCGCGACAACCACAATCACCACCGCAATCGCCAACCTCATCCAAAAATCCCCAGCCAGTTGGCCTGCCCACTCAATGGCGAGCCCATGCAGCAGGTAAATCCCTTAGCTGATGGCCCCAAGACGAGTCAGCCACTTAGGAAAGCTCACCGACTGCCACCTCAGCACCAGAAAAAAACTCGCGTAGGCCAGGGTCCAAGCAAGCGACATGGGCAGAAAACTTCTCACCCCGCCAAACGACAGGTCCTCCCGCCCGAGAAACGCAAGCCCATTGCACCCCCAGATTGTCAGTCCCAGAACCAACAAAGATGGCCAAGGCCGCCTGAGCTGCTGCTGCCCGGAAAAGACAAGCCAAGACCAATAGCCGACAAAAAAAGTTGTAAAATGAAAACTGACCCCTAACCGAGCATGAAGCCCCAAGAACCTTGCGCCCAAGGCAGAGAGCCAGGTGATGGCAATAAACACCACCGCAAGCCACTGGCTGCGCTTGATCTGCCCGGTGAGGTAGAGGACCGAAAAGAGGCCATAAAATGCCAGCTCAAACGACAGGCTCCAAAAGACGCCATTGAGATACTCCTGCTTCAAAAGCGGAGTCAGCATGGTGAGATTGGCAAGAAGCCTTCCCCAGCCCGGCCAGTGAGGTCCGGCGACGGGGAGTAGTAAAATCAAAAGGATGCTAGCCCAGTAGAGCGGGTACAGTCGGAAAACTCGAGAGTTCCAAAAGCCCCGCAAATCCCCTCGGCTCTCGATCGATCGTGGAATAATGAAACCGCTGATCAAAAAAAACAGGCTCACGCCCCACTGTCCAAACTGGATTCCATGTGTGGTGAGCTCCTTGCCCCAGTCCACGGTTTCCAGCGAATGCTGAAAGACCACCAGCAGGGCCGCAACCCCGCGGGCCACGTCCAAGAATTCAAACCGGGAACCCCCTGCCGCTCGTTCGCTCATGCCGGGAGGTATCGTCTAAGGCCTGTAAAAAATCCAACCTCTTTGCTAGGTCAAGGGAGTGTCCCCAAAGGTCTCGATAGTCACCCCCACCTTCAACTCGGCGCGGACCGTACTCGATACCGTGCGCTCGATCTTGAGCCAATCCTACACGGACTGGGAACACATCGTTGTCGACAACTGCAGCACCGACAACACGCTGGATTTGGTTCGGGACAAGTACAAAAAAGCCAACCAGCTACCCAGACTTAAAGTGATCTGCGAAAGGGACAAGGGCATATCGGACGCTTTCAACAAGGGAATCCTGGCATCCTCAGGGGACGTGATCCACATCCTCAACAGTGACGATCAATACGCTGCCACCGACTCGCTGGCCCGTGTGATGAGCGCATTTGAGAACCCGGCAATCGACCTGGTTCATGGCTCAATCATCTTTGATGATCCGGTGTACGGGTCACAGGTCCGGGGACCACTCAACTGCCCGGTCACCGATGCCATGCCGTTTCAACATCCTGCGACCTTTGTGAGAAAGCGGGTCTATGATCGGGTTGGCCTTTTCGACCTTAGCTATAGGTATGCGATGGATTATGAGTGGGTGGTGAGGCTGTTCGACCAGCACTCGCTTGTAAGCCAAATTAATATTCGAGGGGGCCCATTGGCGCATATGGGCGGCTCGGGAGCCTCTGCTAAGCACGAACGCGCAACCCTGCAGGAATCTCGTAGAGCTCTGACCAAGAACGGGCTCTGGTCGTGGCGGGCGCGAGCGTACCTAGAACTCAGAAAGCTTCGACTAAGGCTTAAGGACCTGCTCCCCGGCCGCCTTGGAATCTGGACAATCAAGGTCTGGCGACTCATAAAATGGAAAAATAATGAAAGCTAGGACGATGAAGCTAACACCAAAAGATGCGGCAACCCCAGAGATCGTCGCTCTAATACCCGTGAGAGCCGGCTCCAAAAGAATCCCGAATAAGAACCTTCGAAAGCTTGGCGGCATTACGCTTCTCGAGCGGAAAATAATCCAGCTACAATCCGCCGGCATCGAAAAGATCTTTGTAGGCTCTGACTCGCAGGAACTACTAAATCTCGCCACAAAGGCTGGCGCGATACCGATCCAGCGTAAACCAGAAGCGTGCAATGAGGAACTTTCGACGGCCAACGAGATGATTCGTGATTTTTCAAGCAGAGTTACGGGCGATATTGCAATCTGGGCCCACTGCACCAACCCGTTTCTCTACGCGGAACACTACCGCTCAGCAATCGGTAAGTTTCTTCAAGAGCACAGGAACCCACACTCTCAGTACGATAGCCTAATTACAGTTTACCGAGTCCAAGGGCACATGTGGACAGAGTCGCACAAGCCTGCCAATTACAACCCCTACGGCGACACTCATCCCTTAGCGGGCAGCCTGCCGCCAGTTTACTTTCAAGACGGGGGGATTTTCATTCAGACACTCGAGATGATGCGGAAGAATTCCTACTTTTTTGGCGGGCAGCCCTACCTATTGGAGATAGATCCTTACAATTCTCTAGATATCAACTCTCCGCGCGATCTAGAGGTCGCCAATGCACTTACCGAATACATGGATCGAGCTCATGAGTTCCGAAGTTAGCCAAATTGAATTACGCTGTGAAGCCGACTATTTTGGGTTTTCGTACCAGCTCGCAACATACCTAGGGCTGCGAACCCCCCCGATCAGTAACACCACTCTCGCTCACGGCTGGAACCCATTCAAACCCAGGATACCTGAGCGATACTTCCACACTTCGGAAAACATCAAACTCGTACAAAACCATACTATCGCGGAATTCCTCCGCCAGCTGAACCACGAGGCCTACTCCGTAGGCATCCCGTTTATCAATTTCCTTAAATTCTTTCCGAATAAGCCCGACAGACTACCTAATAGTGTGCTGATAGCAATGCGGCACTCACACCCGCACTTTAGCTACAGTCCCACCGAGGTGGCAGAGGCTCTAGCAGCGTGGGCAATCGCAAACTACGAGACAGTCGCATTTCTTGTCCCGCCAAAAGACCTTGCAAAGTACCAGTCATTACAGCGCATTCACCGGGGGATTAAATTCGAGCTCGGGGCAGAAGTCTCAGACCCCAAATCATTCATGCGTCTTCAGAACCACTTCTCCACTTATGACCATTTGGTATCGACGTCATTTGGGAGTCAGCTCTTGTACGGAGCCGCATGCGGCATGAAGGTCGGGATTAGTAGACTCTTTTTTGAGCCCTACTCTGAAAGTGACTTCTCCCAGAACCCTTGGTACCGCCGCTTCCCTCAACTGATAACGGAGATATTAAACGACTACAGCCTTGAGGGACTCCAAACTCAGCTACCTGAGCTCTTAATTGAAGCGCAACCGCCCATGGCATCCATCAGTGCACCATGCTTCCAGAACGACACGCAGACAACCGATCCATATATTTTAGCTAAAACCCTTGGATGGCCCACTCGACCTTCTCATCTGGATCTCAACGCCAGTTACAAGCTCAAAAACATCGGGGCACACATGAAGCAGTTCTCGAAGCGAGTCATACGAGCTTAAAACTATTCGTGGCAGAACAATTGACTAGTTTTCCGCAATCTATGCCCTAAATCGCCCCAGCTTTGGATCAACATCAAATATATTAATTACGCCCACGGCTATTCCGTCCTCAGCAACCACTAACGCTTTAATCTTCTTAGTACGCATAACTTCCTCGGCGTCAGCAAAACTCACGGCAGGATGAATCGTCACTGGTGATCGAGACATCAAATCCTCAGCCTTTAGTTGCCCCAGGTCGAGACCGCCACAAAGGGCGCGCCTAATATCACCATCAGTAACCACTCCAACCAACTCGCGAGAAGGACCGCAAACCAACGCGACCCCTACGGCACCGATATTCATTGACTCTACAACTTCAGAGAACCCTGCGGCGGGCGAGACCATCGGCAGCGGCTCTCGAATCATGACATCACTCACCCTCAACAGGAGCTTCCGTCCGAGGGCACCACCAGGATGAAATCGAGCAAAATCTCGCTCTTTGAAATCTCTTAGCCTTGCCAAAGCAACAGCGAGAGCATCACCAGCAACAAGCGTAACCGTAGTCGAGCTTGTGGGTGCAAGATTTATGTGACAGGCCTCCCGGCGAACCCCGATATCCAACACAAAATCTGCCGCACGGCTGAGAGATGAGTCCAACCCACCTGTCATGCCAACAATCAAGTTCCCCTGATGTTTGAGATAAGGAAGAATCCGAATGACCTCTTCCGTTTCTCCGGAGTAGGAAATCAAAACAACAGAGTCACCTACTCCTATCTGGCCTAGGTCACCATGAAAAGCCTCGGCAGGATGAACAAAGAACGCTGGCGTCCCCGTGGAAGCCATAGTGGACGCAATCTTCCTCGCGATGACCCCTGACTTCCCCATTCCGAGTAGTTTTATGACACCTGGAGTCTTGGACAGAGCCTGCACACACTCAGCAAACCGGGAGTTCAGGCGATCCCTGCAAGCTGCCACGGCGTCCAACTCTAGATCGAAGACTCCTTTGCAAATCTCCAAAATATCTGCCGTAACTAACTCCACATAGCTCTCCTGGTGAACGCAAACACCCTAGCAAGCCTCAGCGCGCTAGCCTGAACTCTCAACAACTGTCGACCCGAGGCGCTACCAACTCCACTGAGTATATAAATCATGAAATTCATTCCAACGAACGATATCGCTGCGCCGAGCACTCCATACTTAGGAAGCAACAGGATGACCATCGGCAACAACACCAAGCCACCCAAGAGGTTGGCAACAGTGAGTAGCCACTGGGATCCCGAAATCACCAGCAGGTTCGCACGAACAATGGCGCTAAGCTGAAAGAATAGAGCAGGCCAAAGCCACGCCACAAGCTCTCCGGCAACATAGTACGGGGATCCGAAAAAGAAGCGCACTGCAGGAGCACCAAGAAGGGACACTAGCAGCTGCCCCAATATCCCGGCCGCAGTAGCCCACTGCGTAACTTCCTCAATAAATCTCCAAAACGCATTACCGCCCTGATTCCGAAGCAACAACAGATGGGGCATGATGCTCGCCGCCACCGCCGTGAGTATAATTGTCGGAATCTCAACCATCTTCATCGCCAACATAAGCTGACCGTAGTCTTCTACTGAAAGATACGGCGCAATAATCAACGAAAAACCCTTCTGAATAGCTAACTCAAGGAGCAGCGCCAAAAGGAGTGGCCAACCTACAAAAAGATATTTGAGGGCAAGCTTGGAACGAAAAGCGAGTCGCCCGCTAGATGCATGAACCCGGTGAAACATTAGGATCGATACAACACCGATGAGAAGGGACTCAAACAGGACAACCCCAGCGAGAATCGTAACTTTTGGACTTATGACTACTGCCAGGACTTTTGAAAAAGCTCCAACAGTCGAGAGCAGCATTTTTGACTTTACTAGTTGTTCCGATTTGAGCTCAAAGAGAAACGCCAGGTCTACTGATGTTAGCGAGTTAAACAGGCCGCCCACCGCAATTAGCAATACTACCAGAAGCCGGCCTTCGCCCCCAGATGCCAGTCTAAGAGTAATGATGGACGCCAATAATATGGCCACAAAACCACCCAGGACACGAAGTCCCAGGTAGGTTCCCAGAATTTCCCCCTTCTCTTTCGGATGGTCGGCTAACTCACTAAGGACAATTCGGTCGAATCCCAAAATGGCAAAACCGCTGGCCATCGCTACGATAGAGGTACTCAGACTGAACTCACCAAAATTGGCTGGACCCAGGTATCTAGCCGTAAAAAGAGAGCTTAAGAATCCAGCAAAATAAACAACGAGCCTCTCGGCAGACAGCCATGCGGAGTTCTGAAGTACACTGCGCCCTTTAGTCATTTGAACATCCGACAGGCAAAGAACTCATGAATTCTTCCGCCCGTTACTGCCTTCCTTCGCTTCAAACCAGAACCCGCCTGACAATATTCTATCGCCACTGAGTTGCAGAGTAGGTAACTCGGCGATTAGGGTGTATCCTTCCCTACTCAATCCAAGGAGGGTTTGAAGAGCTTGACGCGAAAATACCCTGCACGGATAGCGTGCGCTATAGATCGACGAAGGCACATTCTGCACCGTCCAAAAATCACCCCCTCGCTCTACAAGGGGCGTTCGCTCAACGAATACATAACGCGGACGCTTAGACAGGCACTCCGCAAGTACAGACTCGGGATCCGGCAGGTACTGCAAAACGCTCGCACAAATCAGTATATCGGGCTCACGAACTGAGGTGGCCGCGCTGTTAGTAAAACTGAGACAATTGTCCGAAAACTCCCGCTGACCCAGTACTGCAAAAGGCTCTTGCTCCACGACCTGCCACTTGGCAAAAATACCCTTCAGAAATGGCCGTAATTGGAAATAATGGGTGCCGAGTGCACCCCCTAGGTCAACCACCTGCAGAGCGTTGGATTGAGCTTGCCGAGACGCCGCAGCAGCGAAAACGGAAGCTAAAAGGGGCCACGAGTACTCGGGGTGCTCGAATATAACCGAGTCCCTCTCGAACAGCGCCCTGCCATCTCGAACCTGTCGCGTGGCGTTCGCAACTTTTTCCAGAATTTTAGGGTCCGAATAGCTGCCACCGGCTGCCTTAAGCGCCTCAGCATAAGACGAGTAACAACCTTCCCATTTCAACCGAGGCTTTAACCTTGAGACTGCACTCCAAATAAATGGCGGGCAGATCTGTTTTATGACGCGCTTCATGAAATCATCTCCGCAACGACAACCTGATTCAAATATAAGGCTCTCGTTTGGGGCATTAACCAATCTAATGCCGCCGCCAAAAGATGCGTTGGCACAAGAAGCACGGGCTGCAACAACCATCGCCATCGTCCAATTTTTCGGAAAAGTAGATTATATATGTAGTTATTCCAGAGCTGAAATAACACCGTTACATCAGAACCAAGTTTGTGCGCCTCAATGACTTGATATCCATTATTTTTAAGTAGGTGCCCTAGCCCAACTGAGCTGTAGCGTGCGAAGTCGAATGGCATCTCATGTTCTTCCCAGCAAAAAGGAACCGTAACCAGTAACTTTCCGCCCGGGCGAAGAACCCGCTTGATCTCACGCAACGAAGTCGCCAGATCAAACACATGCTCAAACACCTCAAAGGCTACCACTGCATCGAATGATGCATCCGCCAACGGAATGATCTGTCCATCAAAGTACATATCCGCCGTCGTATCAGAATGGTCGTGTCCTGATGTCCTGACATCAATCCCGACATAGCGATCGGCATTCGTAAATAGACTCTCGTAGGGCCGCGAACCACAACCAAAATCCAAGATATCGCCGCTTAAACTGGGCGCAATTTTTTGGATTGCTGAGTACAGGCCCGCGCGGAGTAGATAATGCGGATTGAATGCGAATGACCATCCACTGTTGTCAAACGCTGAGTCCCGCAGCCGCTCTTTTAACTTGGTCCGCAGCCTACCCATCCTGAAGTCCCCGCTCCCCGCGAGTCGCAACCGAAGGGTATTCATCTCGATAGAGCCAGCTACGAAGTCTGTCTTTGAATCCTGTAAATAATGATACGGCCATGAAAGGCAGGGAATACGCCGCCTCGATCTCAGTCAGCGTCCCTAGATATCGCAAATAAACCGCTCCAACATAGCTCTCCGGAATTCGATAACGCTTGGTTAAAAGCGCCTGCCTCTCCCCGAGCCTAAGCCCATGAAAATGATAGAAAGCTAAAGGATAGACCTGGCCCGTCTCGATCTCGCGGACTTGGAAGGCGCTTCCAACCTGCTGGACGTCAAAACGGATGGCATTCCAGGGCGCGACCCCCATCCCGAGATCCTCTGAAACCTTGACCGAAGGTGACAGAGCCGGCCACTCATCGAGGTACTTCTGATCTCCGAAACGGCCCTCCTCCTGACGCGCAAAGCACCACTCCAGACACTGCTCCGCCCAGCGGCTAAGGATCTTCATCCCCTCCCGGTCATTTCGGATAAAAACAAATTGGACGCAAAATATCCCGCTCTGGCGACTTTGGTCGTACCTGGGTGCGTAGTGATGTGGCGTGATGAAGACCGAACAAGACTGAAGCTCGGCTTTGATCCTTGATACATCGGGGCTGATGAACCAAATATCGGCATCCAAATAAATGCAGTGACTGAGTCCATGACTCCTAATGCAGTACTCCAGCCAAGGTGCCGTCAGTGTCCAGCAGTACTCCTGACGAGTCCGGACTCGCTTTGCCTCAAGCAGTGCGGGTCTCGAGTTCTCGAGAGTAGAAAGGCGGAGCGGCACCACTCTAGGATTAGCGATGCGCTCGAGCATGGTGTGCGTGAGGCCATCCAGACAGAGCACATGGATTCTAAAATCCTTAAAGTTCTTTTCAATTGACTCAATGAGCGCAAGACCGCGTGACAGAAAGCCTTGATCAAAAAGAGTGCAGAACTCAAATGTACCAAAGGATGACATCTGGGGCTTAGCTCCCGCTCGGCCGCCAGCAGTTCACCGCCTCAATGACCTGCGCGACCTCTGCGTCAGTGATGAATGGATGGATCGGCAGTGAGAGCTCTGTCTCAGCCAGCTGAAGGGCTCTCGGAGTATAAGCACTACTCTCGAGGGCGCTCGAGTCGACCGCTTTGCAGTAGGCCTGCTGGTCCTGTACAAGAATGGGATAATGGCAACCTGACTGCACTCCCTTGGACTTGAGATGCATCTCAAGCGAGGGACGAAATTTGGGATCGGAGACAAAAACCGGAAACAGGTGCCAGACCGAAGCAACCTGTTCGGGAAGTCGACAGGATCGGATCGTAGGATTTTTGATCTCCGCAAGATAGCGGGAAGCAACCTGCCTTCGACGCTCAGTCCAGCTTTTAAGGCGGGGCAGGATCGCGTCCTTGAGCAGAGCTGCCTGCAGCTCGTCGAGACGACTATTGAGGCCCAGCTCCGCATGATTGTAGCGTTGCCGTTGTCCGTAATGCCTCAAACACTTGGCTAGCTCGGCCTGCTCACTTGATCGAGACAGCAGCGCCCCGCCATCGCCCATGCACCCGAGATTTTTTGTGGGATAAAAACTGGTGGCCGCCCAGGACCCCACGGACCCGCAGGGTCGGCCCTGCCAATTTGCACCGATGGACTGTGCGCAGTCTTCGACCAGCAGAAGCCCAAATTCCTTCTGAATTGACTCCAGCGCGTCCAAGTCCAGGCAATGCCCGTAGAGGTGGACCGGGACCATCGCGCGGATCTTCGCCCCCCGCTCGGATGCCGCCAGCAGAACCCGTCTTGCTTCGGTCAGGTCCATCAGGCCGTTTCCATCGACATCGCAAAACACGGGCGTGGCTCCCACTCTCAAGATGGCAAGGGTGGTGGCAAATGCAGTTAAAGGAGTAGTGAGGACACGATCTCCCTGCGAAACGCCCAATGCCCTGAGTGCAATCTCGATAGCATCCATCCCATTGGCAACTCCCACCGCATGGGGGAGACCCCAATAGGATGCTAGCGCCTGTTCGAACCCAGCAACCTCAGGGCCCAAAATATAGTAGCCTGATTGGCCAACCCGCTCGAAGGCCCGGATCATCTCAGGCGAGATCGCCTCCCACTGCCTCTTGAAGTCGTTCAATAGGACCATGCGCTCACCTTTTCGCTCCCTCAGAGCGGATCAAATTCAGGAATTCATCATGATTCCGGAGGTAGTCCCCTTCGTCATACTCGGCGGAGCAAAGAACCAAACACACTGTGCTGGGAGCAAAGTCCGTGAGCTTAAGCCAGGTCAGAGGTTCCACGAGGAGCCCTTGGTCGGGACGGTCCAGCACGTAAGTCTCCCGGCCCCCGGCGCTCTCAGCATAAACCGTCACTCGACCACTGAGCGCGATTAGGAACTGCCGCTGTTCACGATGGGCGTGTTCGCCACGGACCTGACCGGGCGCAATGGAATGCAGATAAAAGATCCGACGAACCACAAACGGAAGGCCATTGTCTTGCTGCAGGAAAGAGAGGCTCCCACGCGCGCCGCTGACCGTGCGTATTTCGATTTCCTTGATGTTTTGCATCAACGATTTGCGAATACCCCATTGAACTCCATGGTGCGACAGTAATCTGAATTACAGTAAGGACTTGCCTCAGCCCAAGCGCTCCTGTACCCGATGAAAGTCGATGAAACGCGCCCTCATCACCGGCATCACCGGCCAAGATGGCTCCTATCTAGCGGAGCTGCTGCTCGAAAAAGGCTATGAAGTCCACGGACTTATTCGGCGCTCGAGCTCCTTTAATACAGACAGAATCGATCACCTTTACAAAGACCCCCACCTCAACGGAGTAAAGCTCTTTCTCCACTATGGGGACATGGCCGACTCCTCTTCACTCAACCGGACGCTCGAAAAGGTTCAACCAACCGAGATCTACAACCTGGCGGCCCAGAGCCATGTTCGTGTGAGCTTTGATATGCCGGAGTACACCGCTGACGTGACCGGAACGGGTACGGTTAGGCTGCTAGACGCCATTCGCGAAACGGGCATCAGAGCCAAATTCTATCAGGCATCAAGCTCCGAAATGTACGGTAAAGTCCTCGAGGTCCCCCAAAAAGACACGACCCCGTTCTATCCGCGCAGCCCTTATGGCGCCGCCAAGGTCTACAGTTACTGGATCACAGTCAACTACCGCGAAGCCTACGGGATCCATGCCTCCAACGGCATTCTCTTCAACCACGAGTCACCTCGTCGGGGTGAGACCTGTGTCACTCGCAAGATCACTCGAGCACTGGCCCGCATTATGACAGGCAAGCAGAACGAGCTTTTTTTGGGTAATCTCGACGCTAAGCGCGACTGGGGTTTTGCCAAGGACTATGTCGAGGCCATGTGGCTTATGCTCCAGCAGCCCGCCGGCGACGACTACGTGGTGGCGACCGGAGAGACCCACTCCATCCGTGAGTTCCTAGACCTTGCCTTTGGAGCCGTGGGCCGCGACTGGCAGGAGCTCGTCAAAATTGACCCCAAGTACTACCGCCCGACCGAGGTGGATCTCCTGATTGGAGATCCCACCAAGGCTAAGACTCAGCTCGGCTGGAAGCCTAAGTGTTCGTTCAAGGAGCTCGTGCGGCTCATGGTGTACGAAGATCTAAAGCTTGAAGGGCTCGACCCTGAAAAGTTGATGAAGTGACGGCGCGCCCGATGCCCCTCCGCCAGTTCTCACCTGATTCGCGTGTTTTTGTCGCCGGCCACCGCGGACTGGTGGGTTCGGGACTGGTGCGAAATCTACAAACCGCCGGGTATAAAAACCTCGTGCTTCGTACCCGTCAAGAACTCGACCTGCTCGACCAACGGGCAGTTGAAGCGTTCTTTAAGACCGAAAAAATCGACTTCGTATTTCTGGCGGCGGCTACTGTTGGTGGGATCGAAGCCAACCGCACTCAGCAGGCTAGGTTCTTATACGAGAATCTGGTCATCGAAACCAATGTCATCCACTCTGCCGCCGAGCACGGAGTGGAGAAGCTACTTTTTTTAGGGAGCTCCTGCATCTACCCCAAGCTCGCTGAGCAGCCGATCCGGGAGGATTCGCTGCTCACTGGGCCACTCGAGTCCACCAATGAAGGCTACGCCATCGCAAAGATTGCAGGACTCAAGCTCTGCGA